>DAIOUL010000074.1:0-12149 GCA_036759545.1 Rhodanobacteraceae bacterium | reverse complement strand
ATGCGGTGGCCGTCGAACTGCACGCCCTCGAACTGCGCCAGGATCGAATTGCCGATCGTTTCCGCCGTGATGCCGGTGGAATCGGAAACGAAGAAAACGGTCTTGCGTTCGCCCATTGCATCGATCTCTACATGAACGATCAGTTTAGCCGAGCTTGTCTCGCCCGCTCCCGGCCAGCGAAAATAGGCGACTTTGCTGGCAAGGAGACAAGCCGTGAGCGAACTCGTCCTGTGGCTGGACAAACTTGGCATGAATGACCTGGGCCAGGTTGGAGGCAAGAACGCCTCGCTGGGCGAAATGATCGGCAATCTCTCCGGGCTCGGCGTATCGGTACCAGGTGGTTTCGCCACCACGGCCGATGCATATCGCCAGCATCTGCACGACACCGGGCTCGACCGGCGCATCGCCGCGCGGATGAAGGATCTCGACGTGGATGATGTCGATGCGCTGGCCGCCGCCGGCAAGGAAATCCGCGGCTGGATTGCAAACGAACCGCTGCCCAAAGATCTGGAAGACGCGATTCGCAAGGCATACAAAAAGCTTTGTGACGATGTGGGTTCCGAAAATATCGCTGTTGCGGTTCGTTCCTCGGCTACGGCGGAAGACCTTCCCGATGCGTCTTTCGCCGGCCAGCAGGAAACCTTCCTCAATGTCTGCGGCATCGAGGACGTGCTGCACAAGGTGAAGGAAGTCTTCGCTTCGCTCTACAACGACCGCGCGATCGCCTATCGTGTACACCACGGCTTCGCGCACGACGATGTATTCCTGTCTGCCGGCGTGCAATTGATGGTGCGCTCGGATGTCGGCGCATCCGGTGTGCTGTTCACGCTGGACACCGAATCCGGTTTCCGCGATGTCGTTTTCATCACCGGCAGTTACGGCCTCGGCGAAATGGTGGTGCAGGGCGCGGTCAATCCGGACGAGTTCTACGTCTACAAGCCGACGCTGAAATCCGGCAAGCAGGCGATCCTGCGCCGCCAACTCGGTGCCAAGCAGCAGCGCATGGTGTATTCGGAAGATACGAACGAGCGCGTGCGCATCGAGGAAACACCCGCGGAACTTCGCAACACCTTCTGCATCAGCGACGAAGAAGTCGCGGCGCTCGCAAAGCAAGCGCTGACCATCGAGGAACACTACCAGCGCCCGATGGACATCGAGTGGGCCAAGGACGGCAACACCGGCAAGCTCTACATCGTGCAGGCGCGGCCCGAAACGGTGAAGTCGCGCGCCAAGGCGACCACGCTGGAACGTTATACGCTCGACGAGCGCGGCAAGGTGCTGACCGAAGGCCGCGCGATAGGCCAGAAGATCGGCGCGGGCACCGCACGCGTGATCAAATCGCTCGATCGCATGAACGAATTCAAGCAAGGCGACGTGCTGGTGGCCGACATGACCGACCCCGATTGGGAGCCGATCATGAAACGCGCCGCGGCGATCGTCACCAATCGCGGCGGCCGCACCTGTCACGCCGCGATCATCGCGCGCGAGCTGGGCGTGCCGGCGGTGGTCGGCACCGGGAATGCGTTGCAGGAAATTCCCGACGGACACGAAGTCACCGTGTCCTGCGCCGAGGGCGACACCGGTTACATTTACGAAGGGAAACTGTCGTTCGACAAAACCTCAGCGGATCTCGGCGACATGCCGCCAGCGCCGCTGAAAATCATGATGAACGTCGCCAATCCCGAGCGCGCATTCGATTTCGGACAATTGCCCAATGCCGGTATCGGCCTCGCACGGCTGGAGATGATCATCGCCAGTCATATCGGCGTGCATCCGAAGGCGCTGCTTGAATACAACAAGCAGGACGGCGAAACCAAAAAGAAGATCGACGAGCGTATCGCGGGCTACGCCGATCCGGTTTCGTTCTACGTCGATCGATTGGCCGAAGGCATCGCCACCATCGCGGCATCCGTGAATCCCAAGCCGGTGATCGTGCGTCTGTCCGATTTCAAATCCAACGAATATGCGAATTTGATCGGCGGCGGCAAATACGAGCCCCACGAAGAAAATCCGATGCTGGGGTTCCGCGGCGCCTCCCGCTACGTGGATGACAGCTTCGCAGAAGCCTTTGGCCTGGAATGCAAGGCGGTCAAGAAGGTGCGCGAGCAGATGGGCCTGGACAATGTATGGGTGATGATCCCGTTCGTGCGCACGCTGGAGGAGGGCCGCAAGGTCGTCGAAGTGCTGAAGTCGAACGGACTGGAACAAGGCGCGCGCAATGGCGACGCGAAACCGCTGAAGATCATCATGATGTGCGAGCTGCCGTCGAACGCGCTGCTGGCCGAGGAGTTCCTGGACATCTTCGATGGTTTCTCGATCGGCTCCAACGATCTCACGCAATTGACGCTGGGCCTCGACCGCGACTGCGGCGTGATCGCGCACCTGTTCGACGAGCGCAACGCGGCGGTGAAGAAACTGCTGTCGATGGCGATCAAGACCGCGCGCGCCAAGGGCAAATACGTCGGCATCTGCGGCCAGGGGCCGAGCGATCACCCGGATCTCGCCGAATGGCTGATGGATCAGGGCATCGAATCGGTGTCGCTGAATCCCGACACGGTGGTGGACACCTGGCTGCGGCTGGCGAAGAAAAAGGCCGCCTAGCGCACGGAACAGCGCAAGGTTTGGGCTAAGCTGCGCGCCATGGGTGTCCGCGCTCTGCCACTACCGTGAGCACGGCTTCGCTGCTGTGGGGTTTGCTGTTCGGCTCGATCGGCGTGGGCTTCTTCATCTATGGCAAGCGTCAGAGCATGATCGTGCCGCTGCTGTGCGGGCTGGCCTTGATCGTCTATCCCTACTTCGTAACCAGCACCTGGCTGTTGCTGCTGATCGGTGTCGCGCTGATGGCAGTGCCGTATTTCTTGCGCTATTGATCGCGTGCTTGAACGGGCGCCTTACGCGTGCTTCATCCATTGAGCACGCGCCGTGTGATTGCATGCTCCATCGCGCCCGCTTCCCGGGCGCGAGCGTTTCAGCAACTCAGGAGCATGCTCATGGATATCAGGGACGTGATGACTGCCGATCCGAAATGTTGCCCGCCCGACGCCACGCTCGAGCAAGTGGCGCAGGTGATGCGCGACGAAGACATCGGCGAAGTGCCGATCGTGGAGAGCGACGGCGGCAGGAAACTGGTGGGCGTGGTGACGGACCGCGACATCGTGGTGCGCGCGGTGGCGGCGGGCCGCAATCCGGAGCAGGTGACCGCGGAAGATTGCATGACCGCGCCGGCGGTGACGTGCAGCGAAGACGCGACACTCGAAGAATGCGCCAGGGCGATGGCACAGCACCGCATCCGCCGCATGCCGATCGTGGACGACAACGGCGAGCTGTGCGGCATCGTGGCCCAGGCCGACCTGCAGGCCACAGACGCGCGTTCGCTGAAGGAACAACTGGCGGACCGGGTTTCGACGCCGCATTGAAGGTCAAGCTGTAACCACGGCGCCGTTCGCACCCCGCACCCGCCAAGCGCTGCGTGCTTGTGAAAGACGGCGCGCGCCCCTCCCCACACGGGGAAGGCATTCGGAGCGAAGCGACGAACGGGTAAGGGCAACTTTCGCGACTTCCCCAATCCGCCATCCGCGCATTACATTGGCGCGATGGCGGAGTTCCCTGCCCTCGACGAAATCCGCGCCGCGCGCGAGACACTCGGCAAGCGCGTGCGCAAAACGCCCGTGTGGAACTGGCGCGGCGATGCAATCGTGCACGCCGCAGGCGCGAACACGCAGGTTTTCCTGAAACTGGAGCTGTTCCAGTACACCGGCACCTTCAAGGCGCGCGGCGCGCTGTTGAACGCGATGTCGCTGTCCGACGAGCAAAGGCCACGCGGCGTTACCGCGGTCAGCGCCGGCAATCACGCCATCGCGGTCGCATTCGCCGCGCGCAGCGTCGGCACCACCGCCAAGGTGGTGATGCCGAACACCGCCAATCCGGCTCGCACGGCGCTGTGCCGCGCCTACGGCGCCGAGATCGTGCTGGTGGACGACGTGCACCACGCGTTCGACACGGTGAAGCGCATCGAAGCCGAAGAAGGACGCAGCTTCATCCATCCGTTCGAAGGCGAGCTGACCGCGCTCGGCACGTCCACGGTCGGCTACGAACTATGCAACCAGGTCGAAAATCTCGACGCGGTGATCGTGCCGATCGGCGGCGGCGGGCTGATCGCCGGCATCGCCTGCGCGGTGAAGCAGATGCAACTGGACTGCAAGGTGTACGGCGTGGAACCCGAAGGCGCCGACAGCATGGCGCGCAGCTTCGCCGCCGGCTCGCCGCAGTCGATCGAGAAAGTGAACACTATCGCCGACAGCCTCGGCGCGCCCTACGCCGCGCCGTACAGCTTCGGCGTCGCGCGGCGATTCGTGGACGAGATCGTGCTGGTCAGCGACGAGCAGATGCAGCGCGCGATGGGCCTGCTATTCGCCGACATGAAACTCGCCGTGGAACCGGCCGGCGCGGCCGCCACCGCCGCACTGTGCGGGCCATTGCGCGAGAAGCTCAAAGGCAAGCGCGTCGGCGTGATCGTCTGCGGGTCGAATATAGATCTGGCAACGTTTGCGAAACAGGCGATTGCGTACGAAGCGCCACCGAATCCATAACGCGAATGGAACGCGGTGGAACCGGCAAGATGCCATATCCGAAACATTTCCTGAATGACGTCTTCCGCACCCCTTGATGCCGGATCACGCAACCCTATCTGCGCGCATGGCGGCGGCTTTCAGCCGCGCCGATGCAAGTGCAAAATGTTTGGAGGTGAAAAGCAATGAGCGTGACTCAACTCATTCCGTGGAATCGCAATCGCAATGCCCTGGTTCGTTCGGGCAATCGAGATCCTTTCTTCGCCCTCCAGCGGGAAGTCAACCGCTTGTTCGACGACATGTGGAGCGGTTTCGACCTGCCGATGATCCGCAGCGGAACCATGCTGGATGCTGGCTGGCCGCACATCGACCTGGTCGAAAAGGACAAGGATCTTGTGCTGACGGTCGAAGTACCCGGCATGGAGGAAAAGGACATCGACATCCAGTTCGTCGACCAGGCCCTGATCCTGCGCGGAGAGCGCCGCGAAGAGCGCAGCGACAATCAGGCTGATCACCACTACAGCGAGCGCTACTACGGACGTTTCGAGCGGCGCATTCCGCTGAGCGTGGAGATCGAACCGGACAAGGCCAAAGCGGTGCTGCGCAACGGCGTGCTGACCGTCACCTTGCCCAAGGCGGCGCAGGCGCAAACCACGGGACATTGCATCCCGATTTCCAAAGCCGCCTGATCCAGACGACGTGCGCTGTTTTTCGGGCCGCCTTCGGGCGGCCCGTTTTTTCAGGCGGATCAGCGATACGGCGCGAGCAATTCCGGATCGTCCAATACCGCATCGGGCAGCAACCAGCGCGGTTCGCGACCTTGGCGTAGCAGCGCGCGGATTTTCGTGGCGGAGATTTCCAGCGGCGTGATCGCGATGCGCAGGACGCGGCCGGCTGGATTCGCGCGTAATGCACCGACTTCATCCGTCTCCCGCGACGCAATCGCTTCCGACAATTCGTCCGGCAGCGGGGGCACGTGACCGGGCCGCGTCAGTACACCGATGTGCGCCAGATCGAACAGTTCGCGCCAGCGGTGCCAAGTCGGCAGCAGCGCGAATGCATCGGCGCCGATCAGCAGCACCAGCGGCCGCTGCGTACCGATTTCTTCGCGCAACGAGCTGAGCGTATCGAACGTGTACGACGGGCCTGCGCGATCGAGTTCGCGTGTGTCGAGCTTTAACCGCTCCTGCCTTGCCAGGGCCGCGCGCAGGATCGCAGCACGTTGCTGCGCATTCGCTATTGGCGCCGGTCGATGTGGTGGCACGTTCGCCGGAACCAGACGTACTTCCGCCTCCAGTGCCTCGGCCGCTTCCAACGCCGCGCGCAGGTGACCCAGGTGCACGGGATCGAAAGTGCCGCCGAGGATGGCCAATGGAAGCGTGTGGTTCATTGCATGAAGCCGAACCAAGCTTGATGTGCGAATAAACGCATGGAAAGCGCACCACTTTCTCCTCCCCCTTCAAGGGGGAGGTCGGGAGGGGGATGGTGGCGCGATACAGACCTCTCAACACCATCCCCACCCAACCCTCCCCTTGAAGGGGAGGGCTTGCATTCGACGCCCCGAACACGTTCTGTTGCGTTCATCAGACTTACTTTGACTCACATCGCCAACGCGGCCGCCGCGCCCGGCTGCGCGATCGCGACCAGCAGGCGTTCCAGTTCCTGCCACGGATCGCCGATTGACCGTCCCGAATCGTCCTGCAGCCGGCCTTTCGCCATGCGATCGATGCGCGCGCACCAGGCGACGCAGCGTTCCCAATGCGACGGGCCACGGCCGGCGCGCTTCAACGCCGACGCGAACAAGCGCTGCCGCGCCGGCCAGAAGTTGTATTCGGCGCGCGCGGCGGTTGCGAAATCATCCGCCGACGCAAGGCGCAATGCGAGTTCCAATTGATTGAGCAGCCAGCCCAACATCGGAATCAGATCCTCGCCCTCGCCGCGCAACCCGTGCAGCACGCGCAGCGCACGTGCGGCGTCGCCTGCGAACGCGGCATCGGTCAACTTGAAAACGTCGAAGAGCGCGTTGTCGGCATCCAGCGCTTCGAGTTCTGCCGCCGCCACGCGGCCGCCATCGCGCAGTATCGCCAGCTTGTCGATCTCCTGCGCGATGGCCAGAAGATTCCCTTCCGCGCGCGAGGCCAGCAGCGCCACGGCATCGTCATCCGGCGTGAAGCCGCGCGATTGCATGCGCGCGCGGATCCACGCGGGCAATTCGTCCACGCGCAATGATTTGATCGGCAGATACACGCCCGCACGTTCGACTTCTTTCACCCACGCGCCTTCGTGCTTCTTGCTCCACTCGGAGGCAAGGATCAGCAACGCGGTATCGGGTGCCGGCGACTTGCACCATTCGATGATCGCCGCGGAGCCTTCCCTGCCGACCAGGCCGGTGGGCACACGCAATTCGATCAACCGTTTCGTCGCGAACAGCGACAGCCCGGCGCCCGCGCGCGCCAGCTCGTTCCAGTCGAAACGCGCATCCACGTCCAGCACTTCGCGCTCTGAAAATCCCATCGCGCGTGCACGTGCGCGCAGCGCATCGGCGGCTTCCTGCAGCAGCAGCGGTTCTCCGCCCGCGAGCAAATAAACCGGCGCGAGTTCGCCCTTGCCGAGCGACTTGTGGAAGCCTTCCAGCGTTACGGCCATTTCGAACTACGGCGAGGAGGATGCCGCTGCCGGGATTGATGACGATCCGGATGCCGGTGCGGAAGAAGGCGTGGCCGGAATCGATGTCGACTCGTTTTCGCCGGCCGGCGCGACCAGCGTGCCCTTGCGGCCGATCGCTTCCAGCCGGCGCATGATCGCGTCGCTCATTTCGCGCACCAGATCTCTCTGGATCACTTCGGTTTGCGCGGCGGTGCCGATCGCCTGGAAGGGATCGAAGGTGAATTCGTGCGAGAGGTCCACGCTCTGCTGCGGCACCACGATCGTGCCGGTCGCGTCCTTCAGCAGGAAATCGGCGTGATAGCGCACCGCGTACTCGCCGACGCGCGCGAAGCCGGTGGAAGTCAGCACGTCGGTGCGGAACACCGCGTTGACATCCAGTTCTGCCGCACCGGGCGTTGAGGTTTCCAGCACCTGCACCTTGCGCGAGTTCAAGGCGCGCGCCAGTTCGCGCGGCAATTCGCCGCCGCCGGTGACGTTCAAATACACCTGTTGCTGCATCGGTGCCGGCAGCGCGGCGCTCTGGCGCAGGTGGAAGCCGCAGGCGGAGAGTGCCGTGAAGCCAGCGACGCAAAGAGCGGACTTCACATGTTGCTTCAAGCTGGCCATGTCGGTTCCAGTGCGGGATCGGATTCTTGCGCAAGCGTACAAGATACTCGTCATTCCGGCGAAAGCCGGAATCCATTTTGATTTTCGACAGTTGCTACAAGATCAAGATGGATTCCGGGTTCCGTTCGCGATAAAGCCGCGAACGGCCCCGGAATGACGATGACGATTTTTCGGCTTTTCTCAAACGACGATATTGACGATCTTGTCCGGCACCACGATCACCTTGCGCGGCATCTGCCCGGCGAGAAACTTCGCCACCGCCGGTTCTTCCAACGCCGCGCGCTCGGCTTCGCCACGCGGCGCATTGGGCGGCAGCTCGATCGTGCCGCGCAGCTTGCCGTTGACCTGCACCGCAACCGTCACGCTGTCGCGCACCAGCGCGAGCGGATCAGCCAGCGGCCAGCGCACGTCCTCGATCAATGTTTCGGCGTGGCCGAGCGCCTGCCACAACGCATGGCTGGTGTGCGGCGTGAAGGGATTCAGCAACAGCACCATCGCTTCCAGCGCCTCGTGGCGCACCGCGCGGCCTTGTTCGCTCATGTCGTCGAATTTCGAGACGTGATTGAGCAGTTCCATCAATGCCGCGATCGCCGTGTTGAAACTGTGCCGGCGGCCGATGTCGTCGCCGACCTTGGCGATGGTTTCGTGTACCTGGCGGCGCAAGGTTTTCTGCGCCGGCGTCAGCGCGGTAGGGTCAAGTTCGACCGCTTGCTTTCGGTCGGTCCCCGGTCCCCGTTCCCCAACATGCGTCAGCACCTCACGCCAGAACCGGCGCAGGAAGCGCGACATGCCCTCCACGCCGGCCTCGTTCCATTCCAGCGATTGCTCGGGCGGCGCGGCGAACATCGAGAACAGGCGCACTGTGTCCGCGCCGTACTTGTCGATCATCGTCTGCGGATCGACGCCGTTGTTTTTCGACTTCGACATCTTCTCGGTCGGGCCGATCTGCACCGGCTTGCCGTCCGATTTTAGAGTCGCGCCGATCACGCGCGCGCGTTCATCGCGCTGGATGTCCACATCCGCGGGATTGATCCACTCGCGCTGCTCCTGGTCCCCGGTCCCCGGTCCCCGGTCCCTGTAAAACGTCTCCGCCACCACCATACCCTGACACAACAGATTGATCGCAGGCTCGTGCGAGGAAACAAAACCCGCGTCGCGCAGCAGCTTGTGATAGAAGCGGAAATACAACAGATGCAGGATCGCGTGCTCGATGCCGCCGATGTATTGATTCACCGGCAGCCAGTAGTTCGCACGCCCGTCCACCATCTCCTTCGCGCCGGGCGAGGTGTAGCGCGCGTAGTACCAGCTCGACTCCATGAAGGTGTCGAACGTATCGGTTTCTCGCTCAGCGTCAGCGCCGCATTGCGGACATTTCGTCTTGCGCCATTCCGGATCGGATTTCAACGGCGAGCGCACGCCGGAGAATTCCACGTTTTCGGGCAATACCACCGGCAACTGGTCTTCCGGCACCGGCACGGCGCCGCACTGCGCGCAGTGGATGATCGGGATCGGGCAGCCCCAATAACGCTGGCGCGACACGCCCCAGTCGCGCAGCCGCCAGTGCACCGCGCGCTTGCCATGGTTTTGCAATTCCAGCCGGCGCGCGAATGCATCCAGCGCGTCGTCGAACCCCAAGCCGGAAAACTCGCCTGAATTCACCAGCATGCCACGCTCGGTGAAAGCCCTTTCGACTTCGATGCGGTGCGTGAAAGCGCGCAGGCGTTGCTCCAGCGCTTCGCGGTCGCTGGCGTTCTCCAGAGGCGCCTGCCCCAGCGCGACCGACATCGGATCGAACGCCAGCGCCTCGCGCTCGCCGAGCGTGCGCAGCGCTTCCGCAGTGTCGGAATCGACGATCACGATCTTCTTCGGCAGGCCATACTTCGTCGCGAACTCCCAATCGCGCTCGTCGTGGGCGGGCACCGCCATCAGCGCGCCGGTGCCGTAACCCATCAGCACGAAGTTGGCGATCCAGATCGGCAAATGTTCGCCGCTGATCGGATGGATGGCCTTGAGTCCGGTATCCAGCCCACGTTTTTCCTGCGTCTCCAGTTCCGCTTCGGAAACGCCGCCGTGCCGGCAGTCCTCGATGAAGCGGGCGATTTCGGGATTGTTTTTCGCAGCCCGCGCGGCCAGCGGATGTTCGGCCGCGACGGCGAGGAAGGTCGCGCCCATCAACGTGTCCGGGCGCGTGGTGAACACCGAAAGCGGTTCGTCCGCGCCTTCGACATCGAAATGGATTTCAAGCCCTTCCGAGCGCCCAATCCAGTTGCGCTGCATGGTCTTGACCGCTTCGGGCCAGCCTTGCAGGCGGTCCAGTTCTTCCAGCAGTTCTTGCGCGTAATCGGTGATCTTCAAAAACCACTGCGGGATCTCGCGCTTCTCGACCACCGCGCCGGAACGCCAGCCGCGGCCGTCGACAACCTGTTCGTTGGCGAGCACGGTCTGATCGACCGGATCCCAGTTCACCACGCTGTTCTTGCGGTACACCAGTCCCTGCTTGAACAACCGCACGAACATGCGCTGCTCGTGCACGTAGTACTCGGGCTTGCAGGTGGCGAACTCACGCGACCAGTCGATGGCGAAACCCATCGCCTTCAACTGCGCGCGCATGTGATCGATGTTGCGATAGGTCCACCGCGCCGGCGGAACGCCCCGCGCGATCGCCGCGTTCTCCGCCGGCAAGCCGAACGCGTCCCAGCCCATCGGCTGCAGGACGTTCTTCCCCTGCATGCGCTGGAAACGCGAGATCACGTCGCCGATGGTGTAGTTGCGGACGTGCCCCATGTGCAGCGCGCCGCTGGGGTATGGCAGCATCGAGAGGCAATAGAACTTCTCGCGCGCGGAATCTTCGGTCACCTCGAAGGCGCGCGTGTCGCTCCAGAATTTCTGCGCGCCGGCTTCCACCGCGCGCGGATCGTAATGTTCCTGCATGGATGCCCTTGTGCACTTGCCGCGCGCCGAGAACGAACCAAGCGCACGAAAGCGCAGACTACCGCAGCGCAACATGGCCGCCAAGCCCGCGCACACGCACCCTCACCCAACCCTCCCCATTGGGGAGAGGGAGACAAGCGCGCGCGCTTGGCGGGTGAGGGGGGACTCACTCGCCGAAACGCATGGCCAACGGCACACGCGCGCAAGTGGCCGCTCGCTATGATGCAGGCTCGTTTTGAGGAACCGAAATGACCAAGACTCTCGTTGTCGCGATCGCGCTTGCGCTGTGCATGGGCGCCGCGCAGGCTGCCGATATGCCGCAAACGGACGTTTCCGCCGCACCGAAAACAACCGTGGTGCACTGCGCGCACCTGATCGATACGGTGGACGGCAAAGTGTTGAGCGCGATGACGGTGGTAATCAACGGCGATCGCATCGGCGAAGTCGTTGCCGGCTATGCGGATCGCCCCGGCGCGACGGTGATCGATCTGCCCGCCAACGACACCTGCATGCCGGGCCTGATCGATTCGCACACCCACCTGACTTCGCAATTCAGCAAGAGCACCTATAGCGACCAGTTCCGCCTCAACCCCGCCGACTACGCGATCGAAAGCACGGTGTATGCGCGGCGCACGCTGCTCGCGGGTTTCACCACCGTGCGCAACGTCGGCGACAACAACAACGAATCCATCGCGCTGCGCAATGCGGTGAACAAGGGCCTGGTGCCGGGGCCGCGCATCTTCAGCGCGGGGCAATTCATCGGCACCACCGGCGGCCATGCCGATCCGACCGACGGCTACCGCTGGGATCTGCAGGGCGATCCGGGCCCGAAGGACGGCATCATCAATTCGCCGGAAGACGCGTGGAAAGCCGTGCGGCAGCACTACAAGGACGGCGCGGACCTGATCAAGATCATGCCCTCCGGCGGCGTGCTGGACGAAAGTTCCAGTTCCGAAAATCCGCAGATGACGCTGGAGGAAATCAAAGCCGTCGTCGCCGCCGCGCACGACTACGGTTTCACCGTGGCCGCGCACGCGCACGGCGCCGAGGCGATCCGCCGCGCGGTGCTGGGCGGCGTGGATTCGATCGAACACGGCACCTTCATGGACGACGAAGACATCAAGCTGATGAAGCAGCACGGCACCTGGTACGTGCCGACCATCATCGCCGGCCAGTTCGTGATGCAGAAAGCCAGGGAAGACTGGTATCCGCCGCAGGTCGCGCGCAAGGCGATGGAGGTGGGACCGAAGATCATGGCGACCGCGGGCAAGGCGTACCATGCCGGCGTCAAGATCGCCTTCGGCACCGACGCGGGGGTGTACCCGCACGGCGACAACGCGCAGGAATTCGTCTACATGGTGCAGGCCGGCATGCCGC
>DAIOUL010000073.1:0-12499 GCA_036759545.1 Rhodanobacteraceae bacterium | reverse complement strand
CAGGCCGGCCACGGCGCGGACTGGATCAAGATCTACGCCGACTACCACTGCGGCAAGTCGCACGGTTCGGTGCCGACTTTCACCCAGGAAGAATTGAACGCGGGCGTGGAGGCCGCGCACTCATTGGGTTTGCCGGTGTCGGTGCACTCGACCACGCCGGAAGGCATGCGCCGCTCGATCCTCGCCGGCGTGGACACCATCGAACACGGCTTCAACGGCACGAAAGAAGTGTTCGAGATGATGAAGAAACACAACGTCGCGTACCTGCCGACGCTGGAAGCGGTGGTCGCGTACGCCGAATACTTCGATCACTGGAAACCGGGCGATCCGCCCAACGACGAGATGCGCGCTTCGCAGAATGCGTTCAAGCTCGCGATGCAAGCCGGCGTCACCATCGGCTGCGGCAGCGACGTCGGCGTGTTCAAGCACGGCGAGAATTACAAGGAAGTCGAATTGATGGTGAAGGATGGCATGCGTCCCGCACAGGCCTTGCTCGCCGCGACCGCCGTGGACGCGAAAATCCTGCGCCAGCAGGACAACTTCGGTCAGCTACGCCAAGGCCTCGACGCCGACATCATCGCCGTGCAAGGCGATCCGACCCAAGACATCAGCGCGATCGAACATGTGCCGTTCGTGATGAAGGGTGGGGTGGTTTACAAGAAACCAAAAGGCAGGTGACAACCTGCCTCGCGTATTGACACCGGGACTCGCTGCGCTCGTTCCGTCCTATGTATGCTGAAAACGTAACGCGGCACTATCTTCATAAAAGATGATTGCCTTACCCGAGGTCGAATCAACATGAGCCTTTAGAGTGATCATGGGAGGAATGACTATTTTTTCGTTATTGAACTTGATAACAATGTCTGGCCGGGAACCGTAGGTAACGCCCGGCCCCTGAATCATGACTTTTGATCCAAAATCCATGTGGCTGCCAAACCGGTGCTCGGGAGCGAGGCGTCAAAAATTCCCCCGTCATACGTTATATCCGCATCAGAGTTTTCTATCACAGCGTTACCCGGATGGAAGTCGAAAAACTGGCTTTTTCCAGGTGCCTGGTGCCTGGAACGGAGACGGACTGGTATTGAAAAAGTCATCTTCTGCCGCTGAGGCACTTGAAAACGGCGTGATTTTTGCTCCGACCGAGTGGTAGTGACTCAGGCTCTTCAGAGAAGCGGTATATAGTTTGTCCACCTTTTCTGCGGTTTCGTATGAAACCTCCCCTTCATTCCTTATGTCCACATAGGACTTCGTGATATGAATTTGATGGTGAGGCGAGTGAACATGCTTTGAATCAAAGCTTTCAAGGATGGTCGGAGCAATTCTTACGTAGATTGTAGATTGCATTTCAGTATGACCAGATTCAAAGTAATGGTAGCCGTCTCCTATGACGATGTATTCCGAACCATCCTTCAGAAAGCCGTGAATAGCGGCTTTGTTGTAATCAGCGTAGTGATCCGAACGCTCGAATGTTTGAGCGTAATACCACGGATATTGAGCTGTTCGGCTGTATTGAACTCCATCGGCGATGAATTCAACGTGGTACGTCACGAGCTTCTTGTACGCTGAATTGCAGCCACACAAGGACAACGCCGTAAACAACAGCATTGGCGGACTCAGCCAATGATTCATCTTGGTTTTCATTTGTTACAGACGACTCATTGTAAATTAGCACTCCGCTGCTTGGATGTAGTCGGGCGCGACGACAATGCATCCATGAACCCTGTACATATGGCTTCGAAAAATAGACCGTACGAGTCAGGTTGTCCCATGCGTGAAGGCGCACCTCGAGGCCGGATTTTGCCGCTGCCATGATCTGATCGTGAGACAATGTCACCGAGAGTTCCTCCCTTGCGTCACATAATGCATGTGATTCCGCACAGGCGACTACGTGCTCGGTTGCAGGCCTTGTAGGCAGCGGTGTTCCGTCCGGCAGAGTGGCACGATCGAAGTATTCCCCTGTTTCGCGCAGATATCCGATTTCCCACGTCAGCACGAATTGTGGCGGACCACCGGCAGTCCGGTAGTAAGCCATCAGATTTCCTTTCGCCCAATCACTCACGCTGTGAGGAGCGGAATATCTTGTCTCGAGCTTGGGAGCCTCGTAGACCGTCCCGCCATCGCGCAAGTTTTCAGTCACGGCATGGCGGACAGCAATGCGTTCCTTGCGGTTTTCGCGCGCGTGCAATGCCAAGCCGATAGCCAGAAAACTTGCTATCGGAATCGACCACGCCATGACGGTTGTGATCTTTTTAATTGGACGCGCCTCTCAAGCAGCATAGGAGTGAAACGGAATCCGGGAATAACACGAACACTACCCCGGTTCCGCTTGCGCTTCATCCGGGCACGTCTTGTAGATGCTTCCCCGCCGCGATCTTCCCACCCGGTGTGGCCCGCGGCAAGTCGGTGGTAATCAGCCAGGTGTTCGGCACGCCACGGGGTTTGCACGCAACGCGTGCTGCGTTCAACCACTCAGCGCGAGATATCCGAGCAACGCGAGTAGCGCCACGACTACCAGCAACAAGACGATCAGCACTGTGCGGCGACGCTGGCTACGGAGGTTCTGCCACTTCTGCTCATCCAGATAGAACCAGCCGTTGCCGGATTCAATCAGCACGGCACGCTCGACCAACCTCTTGAAGGCCACGCGTCCGTGCACGCTGATGTCTGCGGGCACGACGGCTTTGTCGGCGGACGTGGCACCCGCCTCGCGAAACGCGCGCACGATGCGCTTCTCTCTCGCGATCACTGCGGCGGCGGCTGCGCTGGCGGCCATTCGATCACCTCGATGGATGCGTGCTGCACGGTTTGACGTGCAACCGTGTCTTGGGTATTGCCGCGCGGATTGCGACCGCGATCTTCCCACCCGCTCCGCGCAGCGGCAAGTCACCGCACCGCACCGGAATGCAAATCACGCCAGCAACGTTTGCGCTTCTTCCCAGACGTTTCGCACCAGATCCGCCGCGGGCATCGCTTTGGCCAGTTTGGCCGACTGTCCTGCCCAGGCCTGCATGCGCGCAATGTCATTGGAGCGTTGCGCGGCGGTGCGCATGGATGCTGTCAAGCCGCGCTGCACGGGATAAGGGGCCGGCGCGGGCGCATCGTGATGCAGGGTGGCGCGAACGTAATCCGTCTCGATGCTGCGGCCGGCGCGTCCGCTGAAGGCGCGCGTCAGCATCGTGTCTTCGGGCTCGGTGCGCGCCAGCGCATCGGCCCACGCCGACGCAATCTTCGCTTCCGGGCAGCGCAGGAAACCCGTGCCGATCGCCACCGCGCTCGCGCCCAGCAGCAGCGCCGCGGCTATCCCGCGACCATCTGCGATGCCGCCCGTGGCCACTACCGGCACTTTCACCGCGTCCACGATCGCCGGCAGCAATGCGAACAGTCCGACCTGGCGGCGTTCCGCGGCATCGGCTTCGAAGCTGCCGCGGTGACCACCTGCTTCCATGCCTTGTGCCACGATCGCGTCGGCACCCGCCGCTTCCGCCGCGCGCGCTTCCGCAACGGTCGTTGCCGTGGCGAACCAGGCGATGCCACGTGCTTTCAGTGCCTGCACGAAAGCCGACGGATACAGACCCATGATGGACGAAATCGCGGCAGGCGAGGCGGCAAGCATGGCTTCGCATTGGGCGGCGAAATCCGGCGGTCGCGCACTGCCAGCATCCTCCGGCACGGAGGATCCCCAGTTCGCGAGAAACGAACGCCATGACGCTTCCAGAGAGGGGTCGCGGTTCGGTTCGGGATCGGGAATCCAGTTGTTGAACTGGAAAGGGCCGCTGCTGTGCGCACGAAATTCCCGCGCCCAGTTTTCGATCGCGGCGGGCTGCATCAGCAGCACGCCGGCAGCGCCCATGCCGCCGGCGTTGGCCACGGCAATGGACAGGGGCGGCGCATCCACCCCGGCCATTGGCGCCAGCAAAACGGGCACCCGGGTGCCGAAGCGAGAACAAAAGACATCGACGCGGGTGCGGATCGTTTGCATGGTCAACTGCGCGTGGCGAATTGCATCAATTGCGGACAGTGTGTACCACGACGCTCGCCGCGAGAGCATGTGGGGCGCCGTCGTGTTTCTGCACCCAGTCCGTGATCGTCGCGAGCGCGGACGGCGCAATCGTTTCCTCGATGCGCGCGAATTCGCTGGGCGCACCGGTCTCCGCCGTCTGGAACAGGTGATTGAGTCCGGGAAGTTCCAGGACGGTCGCGTGCGGATCCTGCCTGAGTGCGTTCCGGATGGCGGGAAGGTTGAGACCGACGGGCACGGCAAGATCGAGCGAACCGCCGACTGCCAATACCGGCACCTGGAGTTTGCGCAACGCAACGGCCGGGTCGAGTTTGAGGAACTGCGTCATCCACGGACGCGTGATGTCGTTCGGCAGGTTATCCGCTTCCTGCGGCTCGATGATTTTTTCGGCCAGCCCGCGTGCTACGACGGCCTTTACGCGCTGCACTGCGATCTCGTGATCCGGTGCATTCACGACGGCCGCGTAGAGGGCCTGATCAAATGCGCGGCGCTTCTCGACGTAGCCTGGCGGCGCGCCGCTGGCCAATGCCACCTCTGCCGCTTGTTCCACGAACAACTTGTCGCCGCTCACGCCGGGGCCCGCGAGCATGACGACGAACGCGACATTCTTGTCGGCGGCCGCGACCATCGGTGCGATCACTCCGCCTTCCGAGTGTCCCATCACGCCGATGTGCCGGCGATCGACGTTGGGCAAACCGGCCAGCCAATCCACGGCGGCTTGTGCATCGGATGCAAAATCCGCCGTGGTTGCGTCCCCATAACTGCCGGTCGAGGCGCCCACGCCGCGTTTGTCGTAGCGCAAGACCAAGATGCCCTTGCGCGTGAGCGCATCGGCGAGCACGAGGAAGATCTTGTGGCCGGCGCTCACTTCATCGCGCGTGTTCGCGCCGGTGCCGGAAATCAGCACGACCGCCGGGAAGGGACCTTTGCCGGGCGGGATCGTGAGCGTGCCGGCCAGTTTGACGTGAGCGGCGCGATTTTCGAAAACGACATCGCGCTGGCCGTAGGGAAGCGGGCCGCGCGCGATCGCTTCGTCCTGGGGTTTTGGGATGTCCTTCGCTCTTGGCGGCGGCGCATCCGCATGGGCGAGAACCAGCGGCAGCGTCTGGCCTTGCATGGTCCATTTGCCCACCCATGCGTGCTGATTGTCATCCCACGTCCCGTCGAAGGAACCACCCACCTGCGCCGCTTTCAGTTGCAGGCGGGGAGGCGCGAGTTCGACAGCGCTGAACGGAACGGGGCTAGACTCGTTGTCCGTGTTTTCGATGGATCCCTGGTATTTGCCGTCGGCTGTTTTTGCCAGATGCACCAAAATGTGTATCCGGCCGTTCAACACGCCCGTCCAGTAGCCCGTCGCAACTTGTGCGTGGGCGGAGAACCCTCCGGCGACGAGAGCCAGCGCGGTAAACACATGCAGAATGAGTTTTTTCACTCGATGTTCCTTCTGGAACCAAATACAGGCAACACGAGAAAGGGCTGCGGGCCGCCATCCTACCTGCGTCCGCGACCATTGCGGGGTTCTCGACTCGATCCAATGCGGCTTGGTAAGGCAAACAGGCGAAGCCACAACCCGCTTCTTGCGCAAGTCAACATCCTTTGCACACGGCGGCCAGAGGAATAAGATCGAACGATGGCATTTGATTCGGCGGCAATACGGATAGGCACGTTCGCGGGCGTGTTGCTGTGTTGCGGCGGCTGGAATCTCGCCGCCGCATCCGATTCTCATCGCGAAACGGCGGCCGATCCGACGCGCGATTACCTGCCGGCCAAGTATTTCGAACGCATGGCGCGCGAGGACGTGCGGCGCGAAAATTACGCGGCTGCGGTGAACGACTACAAGCAGGCCGCGTACTGGGGCAACAAGGTCGCGCAATACGATCTCGGCGAAATCTATCTGCACGGCGTGGGCGACATTCCCGCCGATCCGGCGCGCGCCGTGGCCTGGTTCGGCATAGCCGCTGAAACGCATCAACCCGACTACAACAGCGCGCTGGTCAGTGCCTACAAAACGTTGACGCCGGAAGAACACCGGCGCGCAGACCAGATATGGGGAAAGTTGCAAGCCGTGTACGGCGACAAGCTCACCCTCGCGCGCGCGACGCAGGTGTTCGAGCACGCCTACCATTCCGATCGCGCCAGTTCCGCCACCACCGAGGACGATCCGAACACCTACACGTTCACGATCCGCGGCTACGACCCCGCCGGGAACATCCAAAATCAGGCGGCGCTGCTTGCGGAGTTGAACCAACTCGGCATCCGCAACGGCGCGGCTTACCAGACAGGCTATTGGGCGAAGCGAAAACAGGAATTCGCCGAATTCGTCATCAAGCAATATGGCCACGTGGACATCGGACCGATCCAGCAGGTGGCGCCGGCGAAACTCGCAAAGGCGGGCACCGCGGGCTAGCCGGCTTGCAGGGATTCCGCGAACGCGCACAGCCGCTGGTTGAAAGCCGGCGAGTTCTCCCAGAACGGTGCGTGCCCGGCGTCCGGCATGATGTCTATTTCGGCGTGCGGCACCAGCGCGCGATGCCGGTCGACTACCTCGCGCTTCACGATCGCGTCCTTCGCGCCGTGCGTGATAAGCAGCGGCTTGCGGATCTTCGCGAGCACGTCGTCGTTGTCCACCGCGCGCGAGAACAGCGCCTGCCGCACCTGCGGCGGTACGACCATGTTGTAGCCGAGCATGAAATACAAGTCTTCCACCGCCGGCGGCTTGACGAAGCACAAGCCGATGAAGGCTTGCAGATTGCTCGCAGTTTCCATCGCATCGCTGACGAACAACCCCGGCACCGCCTGCAGGACTTCCGGCGTCAGCACGGCCATCGCATCGGCGCTGCCGAGTTTGCTGATGGCGCCCACCAGGTGCATCCCGCCGATCTCGCCGTCGCCGTAGTGCCGCAGATAATCCATCAGCGTGAACCCGTAAGACCAGCAGCACAGCAGCGGCTGCTGCAACCGCAGCGACTTGATCACCGCGTCGATGTCGTCGGCCCACGCGCGCGAATCGCCGTAACCGTCGTTCGGCTTGCCGGATTGGCCGTGGCCGCGCAAGTCCATCGCGAGCAGGCGGAAATCCTCGGCCAGATCCGAATGCAGTTGGTGGCTCCACGCCAGCGAGCATTGCGAAAAGCCGTGGATGAAAAGAATCGGAAAACCGCGCGCGTTGCCGGTTTCGAATACGTGGATCGGCGTGCCGCCACCGCCGGGGATCGTGTGGCTTCTCATCGGAATGACCTCCTCGAAGGTGGTCTGCGTCGATGCTGCTCGAATCCGGAGACGGCCATCGTCCCGCCGCGCAGGATGGCTGTCAATCGAAAGCCGACACGATTCGCAAAGAAACCGGCACGGCGGAATCCGCCGCGCCGGTCTGCGCGCAATGGTCAGTCTTTCTGCGGGAACTGCGACATGTCCATATAGATCGTTTCCCAGATGTGGCCGTCCACGTCCTCGAAGCTGCGGCCGTACATGAAACCGAGATCCTGCTTCGGATTGACGTCGGCCTTGCCGCCGTTCGCGCCGGCGGCATCGGTGATCTGGTCCACCGACTCGCGCGAGTCGCACGACAGCGCCAGCATCACTTCGCTTTCGCGCTTCGCATCCACGATGGGCTTGCGGGTGAACGAGGCCCACTTGGGATGGGTGAGCAGCATCACGAAGATGGTGTCGGAAAGCACCATGCACGACGCGGTGTCGTCGCTGAATTGCGGATTCTTTTCCGCGCCGATAGCGGTGTAGAACGCCGTGGCCTTCTGCAGGTCGCGGACCGGCAGGTTGACGAAGATCTGCTTGGGCATTGTGATTGCTCCTGATGGATGGTCGATCATCTATCGATGTCGCGCCCGGTGCACAGCGCGGCATTTGACTGGACGACGAACGGCGAACCGCGAAATCGACATCCCGGTATTGGGAAGTCGGATGTCAGAGCGTCTTCCGCATGTGCACGCAGGCGATCTCCATCCCTGCGCTGGTGGTGTAGACACCTTGCGAAACCGTTTCGTATCCGGCGGCTCGATAAATCGGCACCGCGTTCAAGGATGAATTGAGGCGCAGCGTTTGCAGGCCAAGCTCCTGCGCGATGTTTTCGAGGTGCGCCAGAAGCCGCCGTCCCACGCCGCGCCGGCCTGCGTCCGGCGACACGAATACCGCGTCGATTTCCGCGCTGGCCCGCTTCAGCGCCGCGAATCCGGCGATGCGCGACTCGATGGCGGCGACGACGAAGTGCTCCTTTTCGATATTGGCGGGGAAGGTTTCCGGCATCGGGCTGGACGACCAGCGTTCCAGCAGCGCGTCGGGGTAGTGGCCGCTGCAGGTGCGGCGGATCGCATCCGCGCGCACGGTCCACATGGCGTGCGCATCCGCGGTGACTGCGCGGCGCAAGATGATTGCGGAGAACGTCATTCGAGCTGAAGATCAGACGCGACCGCGCGAATCTTGCCACCGGAATCTGTCGCTTTGCGGGCCGCGGGTTGTTTTGGCCATGATCTTCGAGTGCTCCGTGCTCCGGGTCAATCCTGCCAGATGTCTCGTCTGCGCTGCGCCACGTGCTAGAGCACGAGCGACAACCAATTCGTTTCCGCCCGGAACGGATTCATTTCAACCCCCCGCACGCCAGTGGTTGCTGCTCCTGTCGTTTGCCCGTCAGTACCACCAGCGCGATGCCGCCGATGATCGCGACCGAGGCGATCAGCAACCGCGCTGTCATCGTCTCGCCCAGGAAGAAAACCCCGCCCAGTGCGGCGAGGATCGGCACGCTCAATTGCACCGTTGCGGCGGTGGTCGATTTCAGGGACGGCAGCGCCGTGTACCAGATGGCGTAGCCGACGCCCGACGCCAGCGCACCGGACACGATCGCATAGCCGATGCCGGCCGGATCGAGCGAGACACGTGGCGCGAGCGCGATGCTCAAAGCCAGCGCCAGCGGCGCGGCGCGCAGGAAATTTCCCGCGGTAACCTGCAACGGAGCACCGCTGCGTTTGCCGCGCAGCGAATAGATGCCCCATGCGATGCCCGCGCCGAGCATCAGCAGCGCGCCGGCCATTGGCGGCGCGGACAATCCGGGCAACAGCAGGCCGATCAATCCGCCGCAGGCGAGGATCAAGCCCGCGATTTGCATCGCGCGCATGCGTTCGCCCGACCAGAGCCCGAAGCCGATCATGGTGGTTTGCACCGCACCGAACAGCAGCAGCGCACCCGCCGCCGCAGTCAGGTGCAAATAGGAGAACGAAAAGCCCGCGGCGTACGCGAACAGCGCCAGCGCCGACAACCAATCACCGCCGCCTGCACGCGCGCCTGCGCGCAGCCGCACCAGCAACCACAGCACGATCGCACCGGACAACAACCGCGCCGTGGTGAAACTCGCGGCGTCGATGTGCGTGTGCGCCAGCGCCGCGCGGCACAGCAGCGAATTGCCTGCGAACGCGAGCAATGCGAGGACGGTGCAAATCAATATGCGCACGATCAGAGCGGGCGATGATCGCCGTTCGGTCCCGGCGTGATGTGGATGAGCTGCGTTTTCTCGAGTATATGGACGCGGTGCCATTCGCCTCTGGGAACGACGCACGCGTCGCCCGCATGCAATTCGATGGTCGTGTCCGGTTCGGATTCGCCGGTGACCTGCACACTGCCCGACACCACATAAAGGATCTCGTCTCCGTCCGGATGGATTTCGCCCCGATGCGGCGCATCGTGTTCCATCGTGATGATGCCGACCGTCATGCCGTCGCCCCTTTCTGGCGGGCCCGGGCGATGTTCACGCGTGCTCACCGACAGATCGCGGTGAATGGCGAACAGGTGGCGGGAAACATCGACACGCGTGATTCGATTGTTCAAGGCGATTTCTCCTTGTGGTCCATAGCTGAGACGCGCGATGCGACCGGCGCGTGACGGCACGGGCCGAACGCGCGAACCCTGCAGCGACGCCGTTCACCCGCGCGGTGCGGGAACATGCCGGAAGACCCGCTGGACGGTGTCGCGATCCTTTTCGTCGGCGATGGCGGCGATTGCCTGGACCGCGAGTACGTACGAGCGGGCATGCTGCTTATCGGCTGCGGCAGCGGATGCCGCATAAGCATGGATGGCGTGCACGAAGGCAAGCTCGAAATCCGCGATGTCCGGCTGGGCCAGCAAGTATGTACGCATTTCTTCTGCAAACGCGACCGCGGTGGCACCGAGCCCCACATGCGCATGCGCGCACGCCAGCAGCATCAGCGCACGCATCCGGTTCAGTTCATTGCCGGCTTGCTGCCAATGCCAGGCCGCCGCGTGTGCGGCGTCCAGCACCTGCTTGCGATCCACCTGCGCGGCCGGAAGCTCGACCAAAGTCCAGGCTTCATTGTTTGCGCTTGCACCGAAGAACTTGTGCCATCTCTCGGGATTGTCTTCCTGCGTGGGCTGCAAGACACGGAACTCCTTCAGGACGAGCGGACAAGCGCCCGCTGGAATGAGTTGTCAGCGCGCAATGGCCCCGTCGTCGCACTTACAGTGGACGATCGACCAAGACAAATGTGCACCCTTTTGTGGAGTGTACGTCCAGGTGCTCTGAGCCGGGAGCCGCAATGCTCACGCAGCCTGCGGTGAGGGCCTCGCCGGCGAGTTGCAACTCGCCCTCCAGCACGTAGATGAACTCGGGAAGTTCGTGAGTATGAGGCGGAATCCGCGCGCCAGGCTCCATCCGGACGAGCTGCATTTCGAACCCGCCTGCTACCGCAATGTTCTTGACGAACATCCCGCTCACAAGGGTGGATGGTTGCCACGGCAAATCATCGCAGCTGAGTGCGAGCGATTCACCTTGCATCAGTTGCTTCATCACTTCACCTTGGGCGCCAGAGCCTGACTAGCGGCGCGAAGCCGCGCAGCGGATAAGCGTCCGCTGGAATGAGTAGTTGAGCGGCGGCGAGAGGTCAATCAATGATCGCGATCGCATCGACCTCGATCAGGTAGCCTGGAGACAGCGACGCCACGCCGAGCACCACGTCTGCCGGTTTGTGATCTCCGAACAGCGTTTTCCGAGCTTCTTCGATAATCGGCAAGCATTTGTCACGTTCGTAATTGACGACATAGATGGTGATTCTTGCGACCTGTTCCGGTCCGGCGCCGGCAGCAGCAAGCGCACGACCAAGATTGGCATACACCTGGCGCGCTTGAGCCGCCAGATCACCGGGGCCAACGAGATTGCCGTTAATGTCTTCGGGTTCCTGGCCTGAGACAAACACCAGCTTGCTACCCGTCGCAAGGACGACCTGAGTGTACGTTTGCTGAGGCGGCAGATCACCGGGATTGATGCATGTGAGAGTCATCGATTACGTCTCCTTGGACTTGCCTCGAAACTAGATGGAACTTCAGCTAGGCAGTTCGTCCGAGCTGCTCTGTGTAGTGCATCAGACTGCAATGCTCCAACGACGAATGCAGGCTGTAGCCGCCCAACGCCTGAATTTAGCGGCGCGAAGTCACGCAGCGGATGAGCGCCCGCTGGAATGAGTAATTAGGCGCTGCTACGCGCCGACTGCTGAGTGACTTGAAATAAGCGACTGTAAGAACGGAGCAGGCTGGCCGTACCCCACACGGCGAGAATGGCCGCCACAACCGCCGCAATGCATGAACACTGAAAGAGCAACAAGCGCTGCGAATTGGCGATGGCGTAGAAGAAAGGCACCGCAGAGAACGCCGCATAGACGATGCAAAGTGCGGAGCCGACTGAAAAGAGCAGAAAGGATATGTGACGGAAGCGCCTGAACATTGCGACTTGCAAGAACAAGAGCGCGAACAAGACTAGCAGCAAGACCACTACGGTCCAGGCTTCCAGAGTTTGATAGATGTCCACGAGGACTCCCCCTTAAAGCGCCTAACTACAAGTAGGTTTCAAACGAAGTGTAATCACGCAGCCTATCCGCTCAAAAAGCCGTTGCATCGTCGCTCTTGAGCAAAAGCAATCATCAGTTTGCGTTTTCGTCTGCGGCCTAGTCCTGCAGCCTAATCCGGCCGCGTCCTGCCTGATCGATCCATCCCCACTGCATCTTCCCACCCACGTTCGACTGTCGCAAGCGCACGCTCGACGTGCTCCGGTTCACGGCGGGATCACGGACTCGACCGTGGTCTGACCACCGGCGCGGACACCCCTTGCGCCGCTGTGCGAAACGCGCATACTGGAGCTGCGCATTCCGCGCGTCACAAAGGCTGAGGCTCAACCCACTTGAGCAAGCAAACGTCGTCTTCCCGCAACATCGCATCCGCAACCGATTCCGACTCTTCCGCTCTCCCCGTACAAGTCCTGCGCCAGCGCGTGCTCGATGCGCTGGATGAACTGAAAGCCCGCGACGTGCGCGAAATCGACGTGCGCGGCAAGACCTCGATCGCCGACCTGCTGATCATCGCCTCCGGCACTTCCACCCGCCACGTCAAATCGCTCGCCGACGAAGTCGTGAAGTTCGTCAAACGCGCGGGCATGCTGCCGCTGGGCGTGGAAGGCCAGCAGGAAGCCGA
>DAIOUL010000072.1:0-12744 GCA_036759545.1 Rhodanobacteraceae bacterium | reverse complement strand
TCGCTGTGGCAGACGCGCCGGCCGCCCTGGAACGTGTATCCGCCGTCCAACGGGCCGGGTTCGGGCCTGTACAAATCCACCGACGGCGGCGAGCACTGGACGCAGCTCACCAATGGTTTCGCCAGCAAACGCGTCGGCCGCATCGGCATCGCGATTTCCGAAGCCGCGCCCGATCGCATTTACGCCATCGTCGATGCCGACGACGGCGGCTTGTACCGCTCGGATGACAGCGGTGCGCACTGGAAGAAGACGAGTTCCGATCCGCGCATCTGGCAGCGCGGATGGTATTTCGGGCAGATCACCGCCGATCCGAAGAATCCCGATCGCGTGTACGCGCTCAACACCATCGAGCTGCGCAGCGACGACGGCGGAAAAACCTTTCTGCCCGTGAAAGGCGATCCCACCGGCGACGATTACCACGAATTGTGGATCGACCCGAACGAACCCGATCGCCAGATCATGGGCGTGGATCAGGGCGCGGTGATCACGGTCAACGGCGGCAAAACATGGTCGTCGTGGTTCAACCAGCCGACCGCGCAGCTTTACCACGTCAGCACCGACAACCGCTTTCCTTATCGCGTGTATGGCGCGCAACAAGATTCCGGCGCGGTCGGCATTCCTTCGCGCGCGCCGTACAACGATCGCATCAGCATGGAGCAATTCCACGAGACGACCGCCGGCGGCGAGAGCGGCATGATCGCGCCCGATCCGGACGACCCGGACATCGTGTACGGCGGCACGGTGGACAAGCTCGATCTGAAAACCGATCAGACGCGCAGCGTCGATCCGACTTTGGCCGATCCGGATATTTATCGCCGCACCTGGACGTTGCCGCTGACGTTCAACGCGAAGAATCATGGCGTGCTGTATTTCGGCAACCAGAAACTGTGGCGCACCGAAGACGGCGGCGAACACTGGAACGCGATCAGCCCCGATCTGTCGCGCGAGAATCCGGGCGTTCCGTCGAATCTCGATGCGCCGACCATAGCCGACAACCTCGGCCAGGGCATGCGCCGCGGCGTGGTGTACGCGATCGGTTCCTCGCCGCTCGACGAAAAACTGCTTTGGGTCGGCACCGACGACGGCCTGATCTGGCGCACGGACGATGAAGGCGCGCACTGGGAGAACGTGACGCCGAGGCAACTGACCGCGTGGTCGAAGATCGGCATCATCGAGCCTTCGCATTTCGACGCGAACCGCGCGTACGCCGCGATCGACCGTCACCGTCTCGACGACCGCAAGCCTTACATCTACCGCACGCACGATGGCGGCAAGACGTGGCAATTGATCGTCAACGGCATCCGCGAGGGCGATTTCGTCAACGTGGTGCGCGAAGATCCGGCGCGCAAAGGGTTGCTGTACGCCGGTACCGAGTTGGGTGTGTACGTCTCCTTCGACGATGGCGGTCACTGGCAGCCGCTGCAGCAGAACCTGCCGCGCACGTCGGTTCGCGACATTGACGTCAAGAACGATGATCTGGTGATCGCCACGCACGGCCGCGGCTTCTGGATCATGGACGACGTCAGTGCGTTGCGACAGATGGACGGAAAGACGGTCGCGACTCGCCTGTTTAAGCCGGCGGTGGCGGTGCGCGTGCGGCCACCGGCGTTCACCGGTACGCCATTGCCGAAGGACGAACCCACCGCGGAAAATCCGCCGTGGGGCGCGTACATCGATTACGAACTGGCGGGCGCGCCGCGCAAACCGGTCGAACTTTCGATCTTCGATGCGAACGGAAAACTGGTTCGGCACTACTCCAGCGCCGAGCAGCCGCAGAAACCCGATCTCTCGAAGATCAACATGACGGCGGACTGGATGCACATGCCGAGCGCGTTGCAGGCCACGCCGGGATTGCATCGCTTCGTCTGGCCGCTGCGCTACGCGCCGCCGCCCGCGCTGGCCGACGGCGATCCTTACACGGACGGCGTGTGGGCCCCGCCGGGCAACTACACCGTCGCGCTGACCATCGACGGCAAGACATACAAGCAGCCGCTGACCGTGATTGCCGATCCGCGCGTGCACTTGCCGCAAGCGGCATTCGACCAGCAATTCGCGCTGGCGCAACAAGTGGAAGGACTGCAGGTGAAACTCGCGACCGCGCAGGGCGAAGCGAAGTCGCTGCACGAACAGTTGCAGATGGCCCGCAAGAAATCGAATGGCGCGGCGACCGACGCGATCGACGCGCTCGATGCGAAGGTCGTCGCGCTCGGTGGAATCTTCGATGCGCCGAACCATTACAACGCCTGGACGCAAGCGCCTGCGGGCACCGATAACTTCTTCTTCCTGGACCGGTCGCTCGGCGCATTGATGCAGGCCGTGGACGGTGGCGCAGATGCCGCGCCTTCGCCCGACGCGCGCGCCGGCTACGCCGCTTTGAGCGCCAAGCTCGACGCGACGCTGCGGCAGTGGAACGCGCTCGCGTCGTCCGATCTCGCGGCGCTGAACGCCAAACTCGAAGCCGCGGGTCGGAAACCCGTTTCCTTGAAGGAAAAAGCCCGGCACTGACCAACCGCCGAACTTCGGAGTATCGTTCTGCGATGCGAGCGGCGCCGGCGGCCTTGCCGCCCGGCCGCGAACAGACAGGGGGAATCCGTACTTTCCCTTGGAGGCTCGTATGAACAGCACCGTGTTGTCCGGGCGTAATGCCGTTCTGACACTCGCGTTGGCCACCGCCGCATTGCCCGCGGTGGCGAAACCGCCCAGCGATGCACAACTGATCGCCAGCGCCGAACGCGCCGCGCCCGCAGCGGTGGCGAAAGACGCGACGATCATCACGATGGGCTCCGACGGCAAGATGCGCACGCTGCGCGAGGGCCACAACGGTTTCACCTGCATGCCCGATTCGCCGGCCACGCCGGGACCGGATCCGATGTGCATGGACAAGAACGCGTTCGAGTGGGCAGGCGCTTGGATGGGACACAAGACACCGACAGCCGGCAAGGTCGGTTTCATGTACATGCTGGAGGGTGGCACCGATGCCAGCAACACCGATCCTTATGCGAAGAAACCGGATGCCGGTAATCACTGGATCAAGACCGGCGCGCACGTGATGATCGTCGGCGCGGATCAATCGTTCTACGACATGTATCCGAAGAACGCCGATCCTGATACGAAAGTGCCGTACGTGATGTGGCCCGGCACGCCGTACCAGCACCTGATGGTGCCGGTGAAATAGATCGACGGCTGTGCTCTTATGAAAAGTGCGGCCATGGAAGGCCGCTTCTGGTCTGGTCGAAACTCGGGAATTGGAGCCAGCAACTCCCGTCGAAGCAGCAATCAAGGATGACCGCAGTTCTTGTGAAAAATGCGGCCAAGGAAGGCCGCTTTTGGACCTGACAACTTTAAGCTTTGAAATTCACGGGGCGCTACTCGAAGGAGCGGTCATGGACGACCGCACGATCAATGCCCGCCGCCGGCTGCAGGGCCGGCCTTGGGCACGAAGGGTGGCTTGGCCAGCCAGATCACCACGATCAGGGCGAGGGTGATCCAGCCCATGATGTAGAAAAGATTGTTGAAGGAAATCTGCACCCCCTGCTGCGTGATCGCGCCGTTGATGCCGGACGCGAATTGCTGCACGTTGCCGCCATTTGCCTCCAGCGCTTGCTGTGTCTGCGGGTTGTAGGCGCTGATGTGCGTGGCGAGGCTCGCGTGTTGCGTGGCGCCGCCGCGTTCCCAGAAATAAGTGGTGATCGATGCGGAGAAACTGCCGCCCAGCGAGCGCAGAAAAGTCGCAAGCCCCGAGCCCGCGGCGATTTCGCGCCCCGACAGATCGGACAGCAGGATAGTCAGGATCGGCATGAAGAAGAACGCCACGCCGATGCCCTGCAGGAATTGCGCTATCGCCACGTGGTAAAAGTCTACATCGGTGGTGAACTCCGCGCGCATGAAGCAGGTCAGGCCCATCATCACGAACGAGAAGGAGGCCAGCCAGCGCAGGTCGAACTTGGTTCCATACTTGCCGACGAAGAAGGTCAGCAGCACCGGTGCGACGCCGATCGGCGCGGTCGCCAGCCCCGACCAGATCGCGGTGTAGCCCAGCGTTTCCTGCAACCACAGCGGCACCAGCAGCGCGATCGCGAAGAACACCGCGTAAGCCAGCACCAGCGTCAGCGTGCCTGCGGCGAAGTTGCGGTGCCGGAACAGGCGCAGATTCACGATCGGATCGCGATCGGTGAGCTCCCAGATCAGGAACACCGCCAGCGAGATGCTGGAAATCACCGCGAGTGTGACGATGAAGTTCGACTGGAACCAGTCGAGCTCGTTGCCCTTGTCCAGCAGGACCTGCAGCGATCCCACCCCGAGGATCAGCGTGATCAGGCCGACGTAATCCATGCGCGGCCGCTCGAGCTGTTCTGGCCGCGCGCCGAGCTGCGCGGCAATGACCGCGCTGACGGCGAAGCCGATCGGCACGTTGATGAAGAAAATCCATTCCCACGAATAGTTGTCGGTGATATAGCCGCCCAGCAGTGGCCCGGCGATCGGCGCCACCACCGTCACCATCGCGAGGATGGCAAGCGCCATGCCGCGCTTCTGCGGCGGATAGATCGACACCAGCAAGCTTTGCGTCAGCGGATACATCGGGCCGGCCATCGCGCCTTGTATCGCGCGGAACAACACCAGCATGCCGAGGCTCGTGGACAAGCCGCAAAGCAGCGAAGCGATCGAGAACAGCAGCGTCGCCCACACGAAGGTTTTCACTTCGCCGAAACGGCGCGAGAGAAAACCTGTCAGCGGCAGCGCGATCGCGTTGGCGACGGTGAAAGAAGTAATCACCCACACCGACTGGTTCTGGCTGGCGCCGAGATTGCCGGCGATGGTGGGCAGCGAAACGTTGGCGATGGTGAGGTCCAGCACCTGCATGAAGGTGCCGAGCGACAAGCCGATCGTCGCCAGCGGCAGGCTGGCGGGGCGAAATTCGCCGAATGATGCGGGATTGGCGGTTGTGCTGGCCATTCAAATCATCTCTGCGCAGGGCGGGCAATGCCCGCCGGGTGACGTACCGCGGCGGACGTCGTCCGCCCTACGTGCCTGGCATTCGTCAGTGCGCGCCGCTCTGCGCCACGTTGCCGTTCGCGCCGCTGTTGTCGGAGATGATCTTCGCGATCAACGCATCGGCCTCGCGCGTGCCCCGTTCGTAGACGTCGGTGCTGAACACGGGTTTGCTCGGAGCTTTCTGCGACAGCACCGAGCCGGACTGGTCGTGCAGATTCACCTTCACGTCCATCGACAAGCCGATGCGCAGTGGATGTTTCTGCAACTCCTGCGGGTCGAGTTCGATCCGCACCGGCAGCCTCTGCACGATCTTGATCCAGTTGCCGGTAGCGTTCTGCGCGGGCAGCAGCGAGAACGCGCTGCCGGTGCCCACGCCCAGACCTTCGACATGGCCGTGGTATTCCACGCCGCCGCCGTAGAGATCCGATTCGAGCGTCACCGGCTGGCCGATGCGCATGTTCTGCAGTTGCGTTTCCTTGAAATTCGCATCCACCCACACCTGCGACAGCGGCACCACCGCCATCAATGGCGTGCCGGGCTGCACGCGCTGCCCGACCTGCACCGCGCGTTTGGCGACGTGGCCCGACACCGGCGCGACCAGCGTGTCGCGCTGCAGATCCAGATACGCGGCACGCACTCTCGCCGCCGCCGCCTGCACGTCAGGATGCGAGGCGATCTGCGTATCCTCGACCAGCGCCTTGCTGGTGGCGAGTTGGCCCTGCACCCCGGACAACGCGCTTTCCGCCGCAGTCAACGCATCACGCGCGTGCTGCAGTTCCTCCGCGGAAATCGCACCGGTCTTTGCGAGGCCCTGTCGGCGCTGGAAGTCGGCGCGCGCCTGCGCGACCGCCGCCTGCCGCACCGCGACCTCGGCCTGCGAGGAATTCACGCCGCTGTAGAGACCACGCACCTTGCGCACGGTCGCGGCGAGATCGGCTTCGGCGGCATCCAGTGCGACCTGCGCGTTGGACGGATCGAGTTTGATCAACGGCTGCCCTTCGCGCACGAAGTCGTTGTCGTCGGCGCCGATGCTGACTACCGTGCCGGGCACCTGCGGCGTGATCTGCACCACGTTGCCGTTGACATAGGCATCGTCGGTGCTCTCGTACCAGCGGCCGATGAAGAAGTGGTACAGGCCCCAGAGGATGCCCACCACCACGACGACGATCACCAGCCCGCGCAGCAGCCAGCGCCGGCGCGTGTCGCGTTTCTGCTGCTTTTGTTCCCGCGCGATCTGTTCCGGATCGACGGGCGGTTTTTCCTGTGAGGTCATTGCTTGATTGCCTTGTCGTCATTCGCGCGCGCGTCGCCGTTGGCCTGCGCGGCGGCCTGCTTCAATGAAGGAACATCGTCCGGCGGCGTGAATCCACCGCCCAGCGCTTCGACCAATTGCACCTCCGCGCCCGCGCGCTGCGTCTGCAGCGCGGTCACCCGCTGCTCGGCGCCGATCAACTGCTGGCGCACGGTCAGTGCTTCCAGATAATTGCCCACGCCGCCGCGATAGCGCTGCATCGCGAGGCCATAGGCCTGGTTCGCGCTTTCCTGCGCGGCCTGCTCGCGTTCGAGTTCCTGGTCCAGCGTTCGCAGCGCATCCACGCGCTGCGCCACCTGGTTGATCGCCGCGATCACCGTCCGGTTGTATTGCGCGACCGCGAGATCGTAGGCCGCGTCCTTGGCCGAAAGATTCGCGCGCAATTTGCCGCCTTCGAAAATCGGCAGGCTGATCGCCGGCGCCACGCTGTAGAGCGATGCGGACGCCTGGAACAGATTCTTGCCCGGGCCCGCGATCAAACCGGCCAGTGCGGTGATGTTGATATTCGGCAGGAATGCCGCGCGTGCGGCCTTGATGTCCTGCGCACTGGCTTCGACCTGCCAGCGCGCCGCGATCACGTCGGGCCGCCGGCCGAGCAGTTCGGCCGGAAGATTAGAAGGCAACGCGATCGCGTTCACCGGCAGCGGTTTGGGACGCGCGATACCCAGCGCGCGATCCGGACCGCGGCCCAGCAGCACCGCCAAGGCGGTGGCCGAAGACTTCACGCCGTTTTCCGCCGCGGCGAGTTGCGCCTGTGCGTCTGCGATCTCGGCCGTGATCTGCGTCTGCTGGAACTTGCTGTCGATGCCGGCACGCACGCGTTGGGCCGTCAGTTGCCCGAAGCTAAGCGCGCGCTGCAATTCCTGTCGCGCAAGATCGCGCTGCGCGTAAGCGTCGGCCAGTGCGGCATAGGCGCCGACCACCTCCGCCGCCAGCATCAGCCGCGCAGCTCGCGCGTCGATTTCCGCAGCGCGCGCGTTGCCGAGCGCGGCCTGCCACGCCGCACGCTTGCCGCCCCAGATGTCGAAATCCCATTTGAAATCGGCGATGCCGTACTTCGCCACGCCGAAGTGGCCGCCGAACGGTTCCGGCAGCAGCGTGGTGGGAATTTTCGCGCCGGCGACGCTGCCGGTCGCGCTCAGGGATGGCTTGCGAGCGGCGTCGACGATGCCGGCTTGCGCGATTGCTTCGCGTGCACGCGCATCGGCGATGGCGAGATCGGGATTGCCGGCCAGTGCCTCGCCGACCAGCGCATTCAACTGCTCGTCGTGATACGCCTTCCACCAGTCCTGGGCGGGCCACGCGGCGCGGTCGATTCGAACGCCGTCCAGGCTGCGTTGCGCTGCGAGCGAGGAATCATCCAGGGCGTGCTGCTGCGGTTTCAAGCCGTGTATGCTGGCGCAACCCGCCAGCAATATCGCGGCGGTGAAGGCGGCGAACGGTGCACGGACACGCATGGGACGGTGGCTGGACATTGATGGCGTCGTGAGTTGTTCTTGTTGGACGTTCTGCGGCCCGCCTGCGTGACCGGTCAGGCCGGCTGGCGCAAGTTGTCGAGCACGCGGTTGAGCAACGTCTGCAATTGGGCACGTTCCTTGTCGGTGCTGCGGTCCAGCGCACGCTGCGCCACACGTTCGCCGCAGGCGTTGATGCGTTTCCACAACGTGCGGCCACTGGGCGTCAGTTCAATGCGCAGCGCGCGGCGGTCGGCCGGGTCGGGCACGCGCCGCAGGTAGTCCTGCTGCTCCAGCTTGTCCAGCAGCCGCGTCAGCGCGCCGGGGTTGTGATGCAGAAGCCGAGCCAGCTCGCCGGCAGTCATCGGACCCTCGGTGCCGAGCTTCTTCAATGCGACGTACTGGGTGAAGCCGAGCTCGAAGCCCTGGCGCGTCAGCTCCTGCTCGATGTTGTTATGCAACTCGTTGCGGATGCGGCCGATCAGGCTGCACAACTGGAACGGAGTGGTGGACTGCTTCGCGGGCATCCGTGCATTATATAGCCGCAGCAATAGTTGTCAAGGCAATAATTGAGCGGTAAACGGATGCTCACGAATCCTTGACCGTCGATGCGCTTAAGCTGGAACGCCGTTCGTCATCAAGGAAGACCAACATGCGATGGTTGTTGCACGGAACGCTTCCTGTGCTGTTGTGCGCGGCCTGTTCCGCACAAGCCGCGGATTTCCACGTGGTGGGTGGCGGCAGCGCGACCGCGGGATTGCGCTGGGCGCCCGCGTTGTTCGCCGGCGTATCCGGAACGCCTGCGGACGACGGCCACGCGCATTGGGTGCCCGTCGCGAGCGTCGGCGGGATCGGCTCGCGCCAGGTGACAGGCGAGAATTTCGACCACACCGTGTATCTGGCCGCCGCCGGTGCGCGTTATGGCCGCAGCGATGGCTTGTTCTTCAGCGAGCAGATCGCGGCCACCAGCACGCGTACCGACGCGCTCTCCAGCCGCTTCGAGTTCATGACCAGCCTGGGCTGGGAGCATGGACGCTTCATCGGACTGGTGCGGCACATTTCCAATGCGCACCTGCTCGGCGGCGGCCGGAATCTCGGCGAGACGATGTTGCTGGTAGGTGTGCGATTCCGCGGCTAGTGAGTAGGAATCGCTGCAAAGCGTAGCGAGCGAAGCTGCCATCCATGGCGAAAAGGCTCCATGGTTGCGCCACGCCGGAGCGCAGGAACCGGAGCGTACACGTCAGTGCGTGAGGATTTCTTGGCCCGCAAAGCGGTACGCCCTTGTACCGGGCCCGATCCTCGCACCGCCGGCGTGTGTCTTGTCGATTGAATCAGGTCGAGCGCGAGCTTTGCAGCGATTCCTAAATCCCGGCGTACCACTCGTAACCCTGATCTTCCCAGTAGCCGCCGTTGCCGTCGCCGATATCGTCGAGCGAAGCGACCAGTTCGATGGAGGAGATGTATTTCGCCTGCTTGTAGCCGAGCTGGCGTTCGATGCGCGCGCGCAGCGGCGCGCCGTTGGCGACAGGCAAAGGTTTGTCGTTCAACTCGTACGCCAGCAGCGTTTGCGGATGATATGCGTCATCGAAACCGATGCTCTCGTAGTAAGGCGTGCCGCCGTCCTCGCCGCCGTCGTCCATGCGGTCGAAGCAGCGGAACACCACGTATCTTGCGTCGGTGCGCGGCCGCGTCAATTCGAGCACCCGCGACAACTGCACGCCTTTCCATTTGCCAATCACGCTCCAGCCTTCCACACAATCGTGGCGCGTGATCTGCGTGCGCGAAGGCAAGGCACGCAACTGCGCCAGCGAGAACGACAGCGGATGAGCCACCAGCCCGTCGACCTGCAACCGGTAATCGCGAAAACCGTTCTTTCCTAGCGCGAGATATTCCGGCGTCTGCGGATTGGTGCTGCCGTTGGCGCGGAACACCGGCGAAATTTCGGCCTCCGTGTACTCGCGCGCCAGCGCGTTGCGCGTCAGCGCGCGTTGCACCGTGTGCGAAAGGGTTTCCGCCTTCGCCAGCACATCCGGCGCCCATTCGGTCTGCGACAACCGGTCGCAACCGGCCAGCAGGCCCGCGCCTGCGAGGGTCAATGCGTTGCGCAGGAAGCGGCGACGGTCACTGCTCATCGTCTTGCTCGTCATGGATGGCAAAACGTCCGGTGATGATCGAGCGCAATTCGTTGCCCGCGCCGCTCACCAGCACCTCGAAGATGTGGATCAGGAAAAACGCGACGAAGCCCCAAGCCAGAATGAAGTGGATCGTGCGTGCGGATTGCCGGCCGCCGACCAGATCCACCAGCCAGCCCAGCACCGAATCCATGCGCGGCGACATGGCCAGCCCCATCAGCACGATCAGCGGCCCGAAACCGAAGATCACGATCAGGTAGGTGAGTTTCTGCAGCACGTTGTAGCGCGCCGCCGCTTCGCCTTTCGGATGCCGCAGCAGCGCATGATCGACGATGGAGCGTCCGATGCCGCGCCAGTCGGTCTTTGTCGGCACCAGATCATTGCGAAAGTGCCTTCCGGCCAGCGCGTATGCGGCGAAGCAGAGTCCGTTGATCACGAACAACCACGCAAAGAAGAAATGCCAGCGCCGGCCCATCGAAAGCCATTGCGGGCCGGGAATCGTCATCCATGCAGGGAACCCGCGCATCATCTGCCGTCCATCCATGTCGGAGAGTCCGAACACGCCGGTGGTGTCGAACTTGCGCGAGCCGATCGTAGTGACGCCGCGCCATTTTCCTTGTGCGTCCCGCTGCGCACCCATCGCCAGCAGCGGCTTGTCGAAAGTGGATTTCTGGCCCCAATACAGCGCGGGATGCGCGTTGAAAATCTGCAGGCCGCTGCCCAGCAGCACCAGCAGGCAGATCGCATTGATCCAGTGCATGATCCGCACCGGCAGGCGGTGGCGGTAGATCACGCGCACGCGATCCGTCACGCGCGGCGGCGGCTTGACGCCGCCTTCGAGTGGCGCGGCATCTTCCGGTCCTGCGGCGTCGTTCGCACTCTGCATGGATGTCCCCGCTGCCGGCGAGCTTACTCCGAATGCAGACCGGGGGAATCGTGAACGAATTTCAATTCGACATGTGATATGGCTATGCTCCCCCTGACCCACCCGCGCTGCGCGCTCGTCTTCCTCCCCCCGACGGGGAGAGGATTGGGGTGAGGGGCCGCTTGCCAGGAGAGTTGCCATGGACTTGAAGGAAAAGCGCATCATCATCACCGGCGCGTTCGGCGCGCTGGGCACAGCGGTTGTGCAGGCCGCGCTGCAAGCCGGCGCCAATGTCGCGGCGATCGATCGTGCGGAAGCGCCGCCGATGGGCGTCGATCTCGGCAAGGCGCAAAGGTTCGGCGGCGTGGATCTGTCAGACGCCGCTTCTGCGAAGCAGGCGATCGAGGCCGCGGCGAACAAACTCGGCGGTCTGGATGCATTGGTCAATATCGCGGGAACATTCCGTTGGGAAACACTGGCCGATGGCAAGCTGGAAACCTGGGATTTTCTCTATCACGTCAACCTGCGCACCGCGGTCGCGGCATCGCAGGCCGCGCTCGCGTACTTGCGCAAAGGCGGCCGCATCGTCAACGTCGGCGCGCTGTCCGCATTGAAGGCCGGCGCCGGAGTGGGTGCATATACCGCATCGAAATCAGGGGTGATGCGTTTCACCGAGTCGCTGGCGGAAGAATTGAAGGAGCGCGATATCACCGTCAACGCCGTGCTGCCTTCGACCATCGATACGCCGGCCAACCGCAAGGACATGCCCAAAGCCGATTTCAGCAAATGGATCAAACCGCAGCAGCTCGCCGACGTGATCCTGTTCCTGATTTCCGATCAGGCTTCGGCGATCACCGGCGCGCTGATTCCGGTGGTGGGGCGGGTTTGAATGCTGCGATTGCGCCAAGAACTCGATCGACGCATGCCCTTTTGAATTGATCTTATTTACCGCTGCTTGCCGCTGTGTTCGGCGCTCGACCAGGTGCAATTGTCTTGCGGGCTTCATAAGCCTGAAGCGCACTGACAGTATCTCGGTTGATCTTCTGCAATTGCGGCATGAGGGTAGCCACCATGCTTTGCGCCGTTTGCATGACGCGTGTCATGAGCACTGGCATTTTTTCGATCATCGATTGGCCTGACGGAGTCCGGTAAAAGGCAAGTATGTCGTTGACCTCTTTTTGAGTGAAGGTCTGGCGGTAGAGATCGATATACATCGGCTCCATTTTGTCCCATGACATTTGCTGCTTCAGCAGGTCGTTCAACTTGGTTATTTGCGCGTCGATAATCTTCTGCTCACCCGCATCAACCGGTTGCCCCGACATTGCCTGTTGAACGGATTTCCGCAGCAAGCCATCCATCTGGCTCATCATGGTGTCCACCAGTTTGTGCGCGTGCGTCGCCTCGAGCAATTCACGTATCGATGCTTTACTGGGTGGAGAGCTTTCTGCCGCAGAAACAGACGAAGCCCCGGACATTAAAAAGAGTGCGAAAAGACCAAATGCCAAGGTGCGCATGGTGCCGTCTCCTATTTTGGAGGTAGCCGAGATAAATACAGGTGACGTGATTATGCGCTCAATTGGCGGATGATGTTTTCTCGGGTCTCACATACGTCGAAAACAGCTCGTGTATGCGCCGGTACTCGTCGTACCAGGAATCGGCGTGCTCGAAACCGTGGCGTTCCATCGGGTAGAGCGAAATCCAGAAGTTGTCCTTGTGCAGCTCGATGAACTTCTGGTACAGCCGGATCGAATCCTGCGCCAGCACGTTGTCGTCGATCAGTCCGTGCTGGATCAGCAGCGGATCGCTTAAGTTCTGCGCGAATTCGATCGGTGATGAGGTCTTGTACGCCTCCGGATCGATCTGCGGATCGTTGAGGATGTCCGAGGTGTAGCCGTCGTTGTAGAGCATCCAGTCGCTGACCGGCCGCAGCGCCGCACCGGCGGCGAATTCGCCCGGCGCGCGCAGCAGCGCCATCTCGGTCATGAAGCC
>DAIOUL010000071.1:0-12866 GCA_036759545.1 Rhodanobacteraceae bacterium | reverse complement strand
CCGACAGCGTGCCGGCGATGACGCTCAACCGCTTCTGTTCTTCCGGCGTGCAGGCGGTCGCGACCGCGGCCGACCGCATCCGTCTGGGCGAAGCCGACCTGATGCTGGCAGGCGGCACCGAATCGATGAGCATGGTGCCGATGATGGGGTTTCACCCGGCGATGAATCCGGCGATCTTTACCGACGAGAACATCGGCATCGCCTATGGCATGGGCATCACGGCGGAGAACGTCGCTTCGGAATGGAAGATCACTCGCGAGCAACAGGATGCGTTCGCGCTGCAAAGCCACCGGCGTGCCATCGCCGCGCAGGACCGCGGCGAATTCAACGAGGAGATCGCGCCCTACCCGCTGGATGACCGCTATCCGGATCTCGCCACGCGCGGAGTGATCGAGGACAAGCGGCTGATTGCGGACGACGAAGGCCCGCGCCGCGATACCAGCGCCGAAGCGCTGGCGAAATTGCGGCCGGTGTTCAAGGCCAACGGCAGCGTCACCGCCGGCAATTCCTCGCAGACGTCCGACGGCGCCGGCGCGGTGCTGCTTGCCAGCGAACAGGCGATCAAGGATTACGGACTCACTCCGCTGGCGCGCTTCGTCGGCTATTCGGTAGCCGGCGTGCCGCCGCGCATCATGGGCATCGGTCCGAAGGAAGCAATTCCGAAAGCATTGAAACAAACCGGCATCAAACAGGACGATCTGGACTGGATCGAATTGAACGAGGCCTTCGCCGCGCAATCACTCGCGGTGATCAAGGATCTCGATCTCGATCCTGCCAAGGTCAATCCGCTGGGCGGCGCCATCGCGCTCGGACATCCGCTCGGCGCGACCGGCGCGATCCGCGTCGCCACGCTGGTGCACGGCCTGCGCCGCCGCAAGCAAAAGTACGGCATGGTGACGATGTGCATCGGCACCGGGATGGGTGCCGCGGGGGTTTTCGAGTCGGTCTAGACGATCAGCATCAACACGAAAATGCCGAGCATGGTGAACGAGATCGCCAGCTTGGCGATCGTGCCGAAGAGCAGTCCGATCCAGGTGGCGACGCCGACGCGTGCGGAGTGTTCGACTCCGCTGCCGCTCATGAACTGGCCGACCAGCGCGCCGATGAACGGGCCGAGTACCAGGCCGGGAATGCCGAAGAAGATGCCGACCACTGCACCGATGAATGCCTCCCATTGCGCGCGCCGGCTGGCGCCGACGCGCTTCGCGCCGAGCGCGCCGGCGATGAAATCCAACGCGATGGAAATCGCGGCGAGCACCGCCAGCAGGATCAGCGTCGCCGCGCCCACGCGCGCGAAGTGACCGGCCCATGCGGCCAGGAACATGCCGGCGTACATGATCGGCACGCCGGGCAGGACCGGCAGCACCGTGCCGGCCAGCCCGATCACGATCAGCACGCCGGCGATGACGTACCAGAGGATGGTGAGATCCACCGAAGCAGGATAGCCGAACTGCCCGGTCGAACCGGCGCAGCCCGGCCGCGGAACGCTTCGGCAGAAACTACGCGGCGATCGCCGCGCCGGAACCTCCCATTTCCTTCGGCAGATCCTTCAGCTTGGTCAGGCCGTCGGAGATCGGCAAAACGGTTTCCTGATAATGCACGTGCACGCCGGGCTTGAAGTCGAAATTCTCGATCACGGCCGCGTACACATCGGTCAATCCCCAATGCGGATGTTCGGTCAGCACATGGCCGCCGCATTGCTTGCACCAGCGGCGAATGCTGGCCGGCGTCTTGGAGTAGCTGCCGAGCTGGTCTTCGCCCTTGACGATGCGCACCGCGTCCTTGGGCCAGAGGCTGAAGGCGTTGATGGGTCCCGCCGACCAATGCCGGCACGATTCGCAGTGGCAATAGCCCATCGCCGCGGGCGAGCCGCTCAGCTCGACTTCGACGGCGCCGCAGAAGCAGCGCGCGGTATGTGTGCTCATCTGGATTGTCCTTGTGCAGCCGGTTGTCTTGCATGAGGCCGCGGCCACGGGCAGATCATCGGAACCCTCTCGCGGTATTGACGATAGCTCTGGCCATGTTCCGCAACGAGGTCACGCTCCTCGAACTGGATGGCGAGAAGAATGTACCCGGTCGTGGCGACGGCGAACAGTAAGTGCCCGGAACTCATCATCGGGGTTGCCCAGAACGCGATCACGAACCCGAGATACAGCGGATGGCGGACCATCCGGTAATAGAAGTGGTTCTTGAACTCCGGTGGCGCGTAACGCTTTCCGGGCATTGCAGCCCAGACTTGGCGCAGCCCGAACAGGTCGAAATGATCGATCACGAAGGTGCTCGACAGCACCAGCAGCCAACCCAGCGCGCACAGCGCGTAGAGCGAATAGACCGCCCAGGGCGCCTGCACGCTCCAGATCACGCCCGGCAGCGGCCGCCACTGCCAGAACAGCAGGACCAGGGCGCCGCTGGCCAGCAACACGAAGGTGCTGCGCTCGACCGCGACCGGCAGCCAGCTCGTCAGCCAACGCTTGAAGCCGCGCCGCGCCATGCCGCTGTGCTGGATCGCGAAAACACCCAGCAGCACTGCATCGATCACCAGTGCCTGCCACACGCCGTCCGAGGCGAACCCTCGATCGATCGTATGCGGAACGAACGGAACATCCGCGACGAACGCGATCGCGTACAGGAACGTCACGAAGAAAATCACGTAGCACACCAGACCGTACGACAACGCCATAAACCCGCGCATAACTCTTCTCCTTGCAAGCCGTGCGGGTACCCACCCGCTCGCAGTAGCGGCCGCGAAAGGAGAAACACCGTCCGGATGCGGATTGCGACAGGAAATCGGCCTTACCGCGCGAAAAACACCGCAGCAAGGCGTGCTTCGAAGCAAGCGACGAATCGCTCAGAGCGGACGGCAGTAACGGTTCTTTTCGCCGCCCGCCGCGCGCAGGCGCGAATCGATGTAGTAGCCGACCATGCCGGCGGCGCGATCGCGATCGCCGTGTGGTATGAACCTCGCGGCATCGGTCATCCAGCCATCGATGCAATCCTGGCGCGACTTGCTGGAATCCGAACAATCCAGCAGGTTGTCGTAAGCCCGGCGCCAGTCCAGGAACTGCGGCCGCGTCATGGGATCGCCATGACCCGGAATCAGCGTGTCGAAACGGATCGCCGCGATGTCGTCCAGCGCGCGCTTCCAGCCTTGCGGACAGGCCGTATCCAGAAACGGAACCATCGCCACTACCAGATCGCCCGCGATCACTACATTGCCATCCTGCAGCCAGACATCGCCTTCGGTCGCGGCGAAATGCGCGAGATGCACGTCGAGCGGCAGCCCGGCGATCGTCAGCGAACCGCTGTCCGTGATCGGATACGTCGGGCGCAGCGCGGCAGGCTGGTCGATGCGCGCGATGTCGCGCCGGATGTCGTCCGCCTGTTGCGGTGTGGCCTTTCCGGAAGCGAGATATTGCTCGCCGTCTTTCCGGCTCTTCGGGAAGAATTCCTTCAGCGCGCCGTCGATGGCGGTGCTCGCATAGATCTGCGCGTGAGGATAGGCCTGCAGGATCGCCGCATTGCCGCCGGTGTGATCCAGATGCCAATGCGTGTTGATGATCGCCATGATCGGCTTCTTCGCCGTGCGCGCAAACGTCAGGATTTTGTCCTGATGCTCCGGATGCCGGCCGGTGTCCACCACGATCAAGCCCTCGGGCGCATCGAGGATGACCGTATTGCCGTCCGGTTCGCTGCCGGCCGGCAGGCCGCCCGGGATCAGTGTGTAGCGCGGTTGCGAAGCGGCGCAGATCGCGCCGGGCACGGCAAGCAACAACAGCGTTGCGAATGCGAAGCGCGCGTACGCGATCATCGTGGTCTCCTCGGCGGCCGTTGCGTGCGCCTGATCGTGCGCACCTAACCTTCGATCATTTCCTTGAAACGATCCTTGCCTTCCAGCCACCAGTAGTTCGCCTGCGCGGCGATATAACCGAACGGTCGGAAGGTCCTGCTCAAGCCGTAGCGCGACAACTCACGCCAGCTTTCGTCGCCGTGCGCGAGTGCATCGGCGAGCAGTTCGCCGGCCGCGCAAGTCGGTGCGGCGCCGTGACCGCCGAAAGCCTGCATCCACCACAGTCCATCGCCACGCGTACCCAGTTGCGGCATCTGATGGCGCGCGTAGCTCATCAGGCCGGACCAGGCGTAGTCGATGCGCACGTCCTTCAGTTGCGGGAACACGCGCAACAGGTCGCGCATCAGCAGTTTCTGCACCGCGCGCGGCGGAAGATCGCGCACCGAAATGCGGCCGCCCCACAGGAGCCGCGAGTCGGACAAGGCACGGTAATAGTCGAACGCGAAGCGTGTGTCGTAGATCGCGGCCTGCGTGTGCAGACACTCCTGCATGCGTTCGCCCAAAGGCTCGGTCACCATCACGTACGTGGCGATCGGCAGGACCGCACGATCGATCTCGCGTTTCAGATGCGCGAGGTAGCCGCCGCACGCCAGCACCACGGTCGGCGCGCTGATGTCACCGGTTTCGGTGCTGATGCGCCAATCGCTGCCATCGCGGCGCACGCGGCGCACGCGGCTCCGTTCGTGGACGCGCACGCCCTGCTCCGCTGCCGCTCGTGCAAGCCCGGTGATGTAATTCAGCGGATGCAGATGCAGCGCATTGCGTTCGAACAGCGCATCCGAATAGCGCTCGCTCAGGATCGCTTCGCGCACGCGCTCGCGCGGCCACCATTCCCACTCCACGCCGTAGCGCTCCGCCAGCAATTGCTGGCGCTCGCGCAGTACTTGCGGATCGCGGAACCAGTTGGCCCAGATCACGCCGGCATCGGTCAACGCGCAATCGATCGCGTAGCGCGCGATGCGCGAACGGACCAGGTTCACCGCGTCCACCGTGCGCGCGTATAGCGCGCGTGCGCGCTCCTCGCCGAGCTGGTCCAGCAGCGATTGCTCACCCAGCGAATAGCCCGCAAAAACGAAACCGCCGTTGCGGCCCGAAGCACCGTGGCCGATGATTTCGCTTTCCAGCAACACGACATCCTTGGCGCCGCGCTCGGCCAGCCCCAGCGCGAGATTCACGCCGGCGTAGCCGCCGCCGACGATGGCGATGCGCGCGTCGTGTGTGCCGCTCAGCGGCGCGAACGGCTCGCGCGGGTTGGCGGTGGCGCGGTAATAGATTTGGGCGTCGATCGTCACGGCGCGCGGAGCATAACGCACGCGCCGATGCCCGGCCCCTGCGGGAAGTCAGATACGCGCCAGCGCCTGTTCGAGGTCGGCGATCAATACATCGGGATCTTCCAGCCCGATCGAGAGGCGGATCAGATGCGGCGGCGCGCTGTGAGGCTTTTCGTCCACATGGACGGGCGTGGCAGGCGGCAAAAACGCCGCAGTCGGGCAGGCCAGCGATTCGTAACCGCCCCAGGACACGCTCAACAGAAAACGCTGCAGTGAATCGCACAGCTTCTCGACCGCACGCGTGTCGGAGCATCGCGGAGCGAACGACAGCAAACCACCCGGTGCCCGCATCTGTTTCTGGACCAGTGCGTGCTGTGGGTGCGAAGGCAAATGCGGGTACCAGACCTGCTCGACCTTCGGATGCTCCGCCAACCACCGCGCGATCTTCAACGCACTCGCACCGCTGCGCTCCACGCGCAAGCGCAAGGTGCGCAGCCCGCGCAGCATCAACCAGGCATCGTGCGGCGACGGCGCAGCGCCGAAGGTCATGAACGGACCTTTGAAGACCTCGCGCAGCAACACCTGCGATCCACACAACGCGCCCGCCACGACATCGCTGTGGCCATTGATGTATTTCGTGGCCGAATGCGCAACCAGATCGATGCCGAGTGCGATCGGCGACTGATTAAGCGGACTGGAATAGCTGTTGTCGCACAACGTGCGGATACCGCGCGTCTTGGCCAGTCCCGCGACCGCGGCGAGATCCTGCAATTCGAAGGTGAGCGAATTGGGCGACTCGAGCACGATCAGCTTGGTCGCCGATTCCAGCGCCGCTTCGATGTTCGCGACATTCGTTCCATCCACGAACGTCACGCGCACACCGAATCGGGGCAGCAAGTGCGCCAGCAACTTGTGCGTCCAACTGTAGGGCTTGTGCACGCAGACGACGTGATCGCCCGCCGACACGCCCGCGACCACCGCGGCCGAAATGGCCGCAGCACCCGACGAAAATACCAGGCAGCCCTCCGCCCCTTCCAGCGCGGCGATCTTCTTGCGCAGGATTTCGACCGTCGGATTGTTGCCGCGCGTGTAGCAGTGCTGCGCGTATTCGTCGTGCTCGCGTTCGCGCATCTGCGCGACGCTGTCGAAGCAGAAGATCGAGGTCTGGATCACCGGCGGTGCGACCGCGTTGAAATACTGTGCGCGTTCTTCGCCGAGGTGGGTCAGGATCCAGTCGATGTCCATTCGTGCTCAGGCTAGAAATTCGCGCGCGACCTTCGCCAATGCGGGATCCTCCAAAGCGAAGTGCAGTGTGGCGCGCATCAGCCCCGACTTGTTGCCGCAGTCATAACGCGTGCCTTGGAAGCGGCAAGCCAATACCTTCGATTCCGCGATCAGCGACTCGATCGCATCGGTCAACTGGATTTCGCCGCCCGCGCCGGGTCGTGTGTTCTCCAGCAACTCGAAGATGCGCGCGGGGAGCACGTAACGGCCGACGATCGCCAGATTGGACGGCGCGTCTTCCGGATCCGGTTTCTCGACGACGTGGCGGATGCGCGCAGCGGATTCGCCAATCCCGCCGATATCGACGATGCCGTATTTGTTGGTCTGGTCGCGCGGCACCTCTTCGACCGCGAGCACGCCCGCATCCTCGCGCTCCGCAAGTTCGGCCATCTGCCTGAGCGCGCTCTTGTCGTCGCCGACGATCAAATCGTCCGGCAGGATCACACCGAAGGGTTCATTGCCGATCACCGGCTTGGCACACAGCACCGCGTGGCCCAGGCCCAGCGCCTGTTCCTGCGTCACATACACGCAGCGTACGTGCGGCGGCAGCAGGCCCTGCACGGTCGCCAGCAGCTCGTGCTTGCCGGCGCGTTCCAGCGTTTCCTCCAGCTCGTAAGCCGAGTCGAAGTAATCCGCGATCGCATGCTTGTAGCGGTTGGTGACGAACACCAGCGTGTCGGCGCCGGCGTCCACGGCCTCGTCTACGGCGTACTGGATCAGTGGACGATCCAGCACGGGCAGCATTTCCTTGGCGACGACTTTGGTCGCGGGCAGGAAACGCGTGCCCAGGCCCGCGACGGGGAAAACCACTTTGCGCAACCGCTTCTGCGTCCCTGCCGGGTTCATGCTTGCATCCTCATGCACTGTCCTTGTCCATCCGTAACGGCAACACTTCCGCGCTTTCCGGCAGCTCGCCCGTCTGCCAGCGGTAGCCTGGCAACAAGGCGGCCACGCACGTGCGCAGTGCCTCTTCGTCGAATTCAACGCTCGCGTGGGCACCGCGTTCGATCTGGACCAGCGCGAGCGCCGCCGAGAACTCGCGCTGTGCCGCGCGGAAGATCTTGGGGTGCGTCGTACTGGCGTAGTTCTCCAGTGGATGAAACAGTTCCTCGAACAGCTTCTCGCCCGGACGCAATCCGGTATAGACGATGGCGACGTCACGCCCGGGCTGCTTGCCGGCCAGGCGGATCATCTGTTCGGCCAGATCGCGGATGCGCACGGGCTCGCCCATGTCGAACGCGAAGGTCTCGCCGCCCTCGCCCATCGCGGTGGCCTGCAGGATCAACTGGCAGGCTTCGGGAATGGTCATGAAGTAGCGCGAGATTTCCGGGTGCGTCACCGTCACCGGGCCGCCGTTGCGGATCTGCTCGCGGAACAGCGGTACCACCGAGCCTGCGGAATCGAGCACGTTGCCGAATCGAACCGTGATGAAGCGCGTGCTGCTCGCCGGCGCCACCGCCTGACAGACGATCTCGGCGATGCGCTTGCACGCGCCCATCACGCTGGTCGGGTTGACCGCCTTGTCGCTGGAAATCAGCACGAAACTCTCCACACCATGCTGTGCGGCGGCGTTGGCCACTTCGCGCGTTACCAGCACGTTGTTACGGAAGGCTTCGCGCAATTGTTCCTGCAGCAGCGGCACGTGCTTGTAGGCCGCGGCATGGAACACCACGTTCGGCCGCGCCTGTGCGAAGGCGTGCGCACAGGTGCCCGGATCGCCGCAGTCGCCGATCAATCCCCGGAACAGCAGCTCCGGGTATTGCGTGCGCAGTTCCTGTTCGATGCGGTAGAGGTTGTACTCGGACAATTCGACGATCGTCAGCGAAGCCGCACCCAGCCGTGCGATCTGCCGGCACAGTTCGGAACCGATCGAACCGCCGCCGCCGGTGACCAGCACATGCTTGCCGGTGAGACCCTGGCGGATCGCGCTCCAGTCCAGTTTCACCGGCTCGCGGCCGAGCAGATCCTCGATCGCCACTTCTTTCAACTCGTTGAACTGCGCCCGGCCGGCGACCACATCGTCCAGCCTGGGTACGGTGCGGAAAGGCAGGCCCGTCTGCTCGCACAATTCGACCACGCGCCGCATCTGCACCTTGTCGGCGGAAGGCATCGCGATCAGCAGCATTTCCGCACCCGCTTCGCGCGCCAGCTCCGGCATTTTCTCCAGCCGCCCCAGCACCGGAATGCCGTGCACCCGCGCGCCGCGCAACTCCGGGTTGTCGTCTATGAATCCGGCGGCGTGATATCCGGCGTCACGCCGCAAGTCTCGCACCAGCGCCTCGCCTGCGCGGCCAGCGCCGATCACCAGCACGCGCTTGCTGTGCTTGGCGTGGAACAGGTCGACGCGGCTGTCTTTCCAATAGCGATACGCGAGCCGTGGCAACCCGAGCAGCACGCACAGCAACGCGGGATAGATCAACAGTACCGAGCGCGGGATTCCATTCAGACGGCTATACAGAAAGAGGGCCAGACCGATCGCCAGTGCACCGACCACGCTGGCGCGCAGGATGTTCCACAGGTCAGGCAGGCTGGCGAATCGCCACAGGCCTTTGTACAAACCGGTCCAATAGAAGATCGCGCCCTGCACCGCCAGCACGATCAGAAGTTCCGGCGTGAAGATGCCTACCGCGACCGGTTCGGGCAGCAAGGCATAGCGCAGCGTATCGGCGACCGTCCACGCGATCGCGGTCATCAGCAGGTCGTGCAGGACGACCGCTGCGCGTGGATGGACGCGGCTGATCAGCTTACGTGGCATGGTGGCTCCGTATCGTTTGCAGGCACGCGCGCTTGCCGCACCACCACGCCAGCGCGCTGGCGGCGTATACCGCGATGCACGAGACGAGGCCGTTCCCCGGACGGTGCACCGACATCCACGCGGCCGGCGTCACGATAATCAGGTTCCAGAGCATGTACGCACCGTCGGTTTTTGCATGGCTGCCTCCTGCACGCGTCATCCATTGATACAGATGCTCACGGTGTGCAGTGTACCAACGCTTGTGCGCCAGCACGCGTGAGGCCAGTGTCAGCGCGGCATCGGTGAGAAAAGCCGAGGGCAGGATCGCGCATGGCCACAGCAGCGCGGGTGCACGTTGCACCAGCAATCCCGCCAATGCGGCGATCAGCAATCCGAGCATGCCGCTGCCCACATCGCCCATGAAAATGCGCGCCGGCGGCAGGTTGAACAGCAGGAATCCCAGGCACGCTGCGGCAGATGCCAGGCACGCCGCCGTCAGCGCACTCGTACCGATTCCGTGTGCCAGCAACGCGTAACCGCTCAGTACGTACAACGCCTGCAGGGTGAGGATCGCATCGATGCCATCCATGAAGTTGTGCGCGTTGATGCTGCCGGCAAGGACCAACGCAATCACGACCAGCCATGCCCATGTTTTCGGATCGGTCTGCGCGAACGGCAACAACAACATCACGCCGACGGCGACCGACGCGAGCAGATGCACCGCGAAACGTGGCAATGCCGGCAGATCGCCGTGATCGTCGCGCCAGCCCACCGCCGCCACCGCCAGCAGTGCCAGTGCTAGCACGATTACGGTCGAAAGCGGCCAAGGCTGCGGCAGCGACACCAATGCCGGCATGGCACACAGCAATACGGCAACTACGATGCCGATCCCGCCGCCGCGCGGCGTGGGCTGCGTATGCGAGCGCCGCTGGCCGGGTTGATCGAGAAGTCCGCGCCGGTGCGCGTACGCGAGGCTCGCGATGACCACAATCACGGAAACGGCAAAGGCGCAAAGCGCCGGAACGATGAGTGCCGCAGCGGCGCTCATTCGTTCACGACACCATGGATGGGGCGCACGGTGCCCCAGTTTTTGCAACTCGGGCATTGCCAGTGGTGCGCCTTGGCGCCGAAACCGCAACGGCTGCAGCGGTACATCGCCTGCCCTTCCAGCAGCTTGCGGGTGAGATCGCGCAGGATCAGGAAATTCTCGCGCGCCTCGCCTTCGGTCTTGTCCAGCGTCGCGTCGATCAGCGCCATCAGCCCGCGCACCGACGGGCGCTGACGCAATTGGCGCGTCAGAAAATCCACCGCGGCCCGTTCGCCTTCACGCTTGGCGTAAAGGCGCATCAGCGCCAGCACCGGCGAAATGCCCTGGTACCGCCGGATCACATCCGTGAGAAACTGCTCGGCGCGGTCCATCTGCTGAGAACGCGCGTAGTTGTCCAGCAGCGGCGGCAGGATTTCCGGCACGAAATCCACGTCCGCCCGTGCGGCGCGTTCGAAAGCTTCCACCGCACCGTGGTGATCGCCGGCCTCGGCCAGCAGGTGGCCCGCGATCATGTGTGCGCGCACGCATTCGGGCTCGCACGCGAAAGCGCGATCGAGATAGTCGCGGGCTTCCTCGCGCGCGCCGTGCGCGCGCGACTGCTCGGCCAGCTCGCAATAGAACTGCGCGATGGTCGAACTTTCGGATTCGCCGGTCATCGTTTCCAGCCGGCGCGCGTGTTCGATCGCCTTGTGCCAGTCGCGCTCGTGCTGGTAGATCGCGATCAAATGGCGCAGCGCCGAGGGCGCGTGCGCGTTCATAGCCACCAGGTCGTCGAACAGCGCTTCGGCGCGATCCAGCAGGCCGGCGCGCATGTAATCCTCGCCCAGCTCGAGCAAGGCGACAGTTTTTTCGTCTTCGCTCAGGTTCTGCCGGCCGACCAGATGCTGGTGCACGCGAATCGCGCGATCGACCTCGCCGCGGCGGCGAAACAGGTTGCCGAGCGCGAGGTGTGTTTCCACCGTGTCGCGGTTGAACTCGGCGAGCTTCATGAACACCTCGATCGCCTTGTCCGGCTGCTCGTTGAGCAGATAGTTCAGGCCGCGGAAATAGCTCGACGACAACTCGCGCGTGCGTGCGCCGGATCGCCGCGCACTGGCGTGACGGCCGATCAACCAGCCCGACCAAGCCGCCACCGGCAACAGCAGGAACAAGAGATACAGTGGATGCACCAGCAGCGCGTTCATGTGCGTCCGCCGTCGGTCGGCTTGCGCAGCGCGCGCCGCGTCAGTCCGGAGCCCGCCCAGCACAACGCACCGCCCAGCAACCAGCCGATCAGCAAGGCGATCAGCAGCGCCACGCCTTTGGAGATTTCAAAATGCGCGAACAGGAAATCGTAACGGATGCGTTGCGGATTGAGCGCACCGAACACCACGCCCAGAATCAGGAACGCAACGACTAGGATCGCGATCAATGCGCGCATAGGTGGAGCATCATCCCGTTGGGCGCTCAATGTAACCGATCAGCGCTGCCGCGCCTCTCGCGCCGGATTCAATCGGATGACGACTCATCCGATGATGCGTCGCCGTTGACGCGTTCGCGCAGTTCCTTGCCCGGCTTGAAGTGCGGTACGTACTTGCCCGGCAGCGCGACCGCGGTGCCGGTCTTGGGATTGCGGCCGGTGCGCGGCGGCCGGTAATGCAGCGAGAAACTGCCGAAGCCGCGGATCTCGATGCGGTCGCCGCCGGCCAGTGCGCTGCTCATCTGCTCGATAACGTTGCGTACGGCGAGCTCCACGTCGGCGAAAGCGAGATGGGTCTGACGCGAGGCGAGCGCCTCGATCAGCTCGGACTTGGTGATGGAACGCTGGTTCTTGGATTCCGGCATCGCGGTTTCGGCGACTGGCGAGTATTGAACGTTCATCGTGACAGCGAGATGACATGCCCGCAGGACGCGGACCTTGCCGTCCGCGTCCTGCCGTGCATGTGTCCTATTCGGACTTGTTCATCTGTTCCTTGAGCAGCGCACCCAGTTTGGTCGTGCCGCTGCCGCTGTCTTGATAATCCGACAGCGTTTCCGCCAGCTCGTCTTCGTCCTTGGCGCGGATCGACAACTGCAACATGCGGCCCTTGCGGTCCATGCCGACGAACTTGGCCTCGACCTTGTCGCCCACCTTGAAATGCTGGCCGACGTCGTCGATGCGCTCCTTGGCGACATCGCGTGCGGCGAGATAGCCCTCGACGCCGTCGCCCAGATCCACAACTGCGCCGCGTGCGTCCACTTCCTTGACCGTGCCGGTGACGATCGAGCCGCGCGGGTTATTGGCCATGAACTGACCGAACGGATCCTGCTCGAGCTGCTTGATCCCGAGGCTGATGCGTTCGCGCTCGGGATCGACCGCCAGCACCACGGCCTCCACCTCGTCGCCCTTCTTGAAATTGCGCACCAGTTCCTCGCCCGGCGTTTGCCAGGAGATGTCGGACAGGTGCACCAGGCCGTCGATACCGCCTTCCAGGCCGACGAAGATGCCGAAGTCGGTGATCGACTTGATGTTGCCCTTGACCTTGTCGCCCTTCTTGAAGGTGGCGGCGAACGCCTCCCACGGATTGGCCTGGGTCTGCTTGATGCCCAAGCTGATGCGACGGCGCTCCTCGTCCACATCCAGCACCATCACTTCCACTTCGTCGCCCACCTGCACCATCTTGGCCGGGTTGACGTTCTTGTTGGTCCAGTCCATTTCGGAGA
>DAIOUL010000070.1:0-13257 GCA_036759545.1 Rhodanobacteraceae bacterium | reverse complement strand
CGTAGAAAGTCAGCCAGTGCAGTGCGACGACCACGCCGATGCCGGCGTAGATCGCGGTCAGCCGCAACGAAAGCGTGCGCAATCCGCGCCACACGCGCGGCACGCACAGCAGCGCGGCGGTGACCAGCAGCATGCGCCACCACACCAGCGGCAATGCGGACAATGTGATCAGCTTGCCGAGGATGGCGGTGAAGCCCCACAACAGCACGCAGAAATGGATTTGCCACTGCGCTTTGGCGTGGGGAGTCATGGAAAGCCGATACCGGGTTCGGGTTGGGGTTATAGGTTAGTGGTTCCCGCATCCATGGCTGCAACCCGTAACCCACAACCCGCTTCAATTCGCCTTCGCCGGCTTGCGCATCTGGGCGATCAGGCCCGCGCATGCGTTCTCGTTGTCGTGGCTGGGCGCGATCATCGCCGCCAGCGCTGCCAGCGGCGCGGCCACCGTGCCGAGCACCGCCGCGCCCGCGCCGCGCGCCAGCAGCGGACCTTTCTCCACGCCGGCATCGGGGTGTTTCAACGTGCCGCGCAAATACAGCGGCGAGCGCAGCGAAAGGACGCGGATACCCTTGCTCTGCGGATGCAGATTGAGATCGAGCTGTTCGGTGGCGAGATTGATCGTGCCGTCCACGTTGATCGTTGTAGTTTCGGTGTCGATCAGGAACAGCGTCGAACGCCACAAACCGTCCTTCGCGGTGAAGTCCGCCGCAGCGCAGTTGATCTTCACCGGTTCGTCGCCGAACAATTTCAGCTTGGCGATATTGGCGAGGTTCAAGCCCGCTTCCTCCAGCAGCAGCTTGCTGATCTGGCCGTTGTCCACCAGCAGCTTCACTTCGCCGTCGGAAGTGCCCAGCAGTTTCGCCACCGAATTGCCGCTGCCGGTCAGCGCCGCATCGCCGTTGAGCTGGCCGAGACTGGTTTTCATCAGATCGACCGTGGGGAACAGTTGCTTCAATTGCGCACGGCGCACGCTCACCTGCATCTTTCCATGCAGCGGATCGCGGCTGCCGTCCAGGGTGATGTGGGCATCCATGTCGCCGCCGGCCACGCCGAAGCGCAACGGATCCAGCGTCAATACGCCGTCGTCCATCGTCACGTGGGTGGAGAGGTTACGGATCGGCAGTTCCTTCTTGGCGACCACGCTCTTGCCGACGAAGCGGATATCCGCGTCCATGGTGCGCCAGCGGGTGGTGTCGAACGGTTCTACCGGCAGCAGCTTGTCGGCCGGTTGCTTAATCGCCTCGCCGCGGCGCGCCTTCGATGCATTGCTGTCGGCGCCGATCAAAGGTGCGAGGTCGGAGAACTTCAGTACGTTGGACGTGAGGTTGCCGCTGAGCTTCGAACGCGGGCCCTTGGTCGCATAGGTCATGTCGCCGTGCAGATCGCTGCCGCCCACGCGCCCGTCGAAATCCCGGTAGCGGAACACACCTTCGTGCACGCGGCCGATCAGGTGTCCACTCGTGGTGAAAGGCGGCGTGGCGGGGAGTGCTAATCCCGTCAAGGGATACAAATGCGACATGCTGTCGGCCGACATCTTCAGGTGCAGGTTGAGTGCGGCGAAATGCACCGGATCGGTCAGCGTGCCCGCCAGCGCGATGTGCACGTCGCGCAGACGCAGATCGGCCTGCAGCGGAAACGGCAGCGACGCGTCGCGCAAGGCCAGCACGCTGCCGATCTTGCCGCTGCCCGTCGCTTTCGCTCCGCGCCAGGTGCCGTTCGCCGTCCAGCCGAAGTAATAGGCCTGATCCGAATGCGGGGTCGGCGCATTGTCGGGCCTGACGTCTTTCGCTGCGACGATCTGGTCGAACGAAATCGGCTTGCCCAGCGGCTGCACCGAGACGTCCAGATGCAGATCGAGCTTGCCGTCGTCGATCCGGATCGTGCCGCGGTCGAAGCCGACCTCGCCGATGTCGAGCTTCCAGTTTCCGCCGCCCTGCGCGAACTGGAACTGCCAGTTGGCACGGCCGCTCTTGTCGCGTTCGATATCGACGCCGGGTCCGAACAGTTTCAACGAGGGAATTTCGATGGTGTGGCCGATCAGCGCCAGTGGCGAAAGACTGAAGCGCACCTGCTGCACGGTCGCGAAACGCGGCTGTTTCGCCCACGCTGGGTTGGCGATGCTGATGTCGCGTGCAGTGAAGCGTGGCCAGGGAATCCAGTGCGACGGACCGCTCGCATCGGGGTTGCGCAGCCAGGCGACCGTGAGATCGCCGTTGATCGCCACCGGCCTGCCGATGGATGCGCTCAGGCGCTGATCCAGCCACGGCCGCGCGCGGTTCCAGTCGAACAGCGCGAGGAACAGGATCGCCGCGACGATCAGCGCGGCGATCACCACCACGATCCAGATCAGAATGCGCCTTGCCAGCGCCATGCCTCACTCCGTGTCAAGGCAGGGTTACAGCCTACACGACCTCGCGTTCGCTGCGCTGATGCGCGGCAGGTTTCCGTTCATGATCCGCACTTGCGCCCGAACATGCGCACTCGCAAAGTAAGCGGACCCACCGCGGAGAATGCACATGCTCTGGAACAAAAGCCGCTCCAGCGACAACGTGGTCGAGAGCGAAGGCGGTGGCGGCGGATTCGGAATCGGGCCGATCCATCTCGGTTTCGGCGGCACGATCATCGCGATCCTGATCGCGATCATCTTTCCGCAAACGCGCGGCCTCATTTTCGGATTGCTCGCCGGAGGCGGCAGCGCGCCGGCGACGCAGCAGACCACGCAGGCCGACGCCAACGATCCGCAGGTGCAGTTCGTCAAGCACATCCTCGGCAGCACCGAAGACGTGTGGAGCGCGTACTTCCAGCGCATGGGCCAGCAGTACGTCGATCCCAAGCTGGTGCTGTTTCACGGGCAGGTCAGCACTGCTTGCGGCGGCGCTTCGGCAGCGGTCGGGCCGTTCTATTGCCCCGGCGACAAGCAGGTGTATCTCGATCTGGATTTCTTCCAGGAACTGGCCACGCGTTTCCATTCCGACAGCGACTTCGCGCGCGCCTACGTGATCGCACACGAGATCGGCCATCACGTGCAGGATCAGCTCGGCATCATGGACGCGGAGCAGCAGGCGCACGCACGCGGCGCACCGATGGAAGGCGCGAACGGTCTGTCGGTGCGCCTGGAATTGCAGGCGGACTGTTTCGCCGGCGTGTGGGCCAACCAGTCGCAACAGCAACTGCAGTGGCTGCAGCCGGGCGATGTGGAAAGCGCGCTCAACGCTGCTTCACAGATCGGCGACGACACCCTGCAACGCGAATCGCAGGGCACGGTGATGCCGGATTCCTTCACGCACGGAACTTCCGCGCAACGCGTGCGCTGGTTCAAGACGGGATTCCAGTCCGGCGACATCGGTGCGTGCGATACGTTCAAGGCGCAGGAGTTGTAGCGGCACGCATCGCGAGTCTGGCTTGGCTTTTGCCGATGCTTGGTCCGACCTGCAGGTCTATCGCTGCAAGATCGCGAGATTTTGATTGGCAGGAGCTTCCGGTGTGCCGCAAGGCGATTCGGTGCTGCCGACAAAACGCACGTTCCGGTAGCCCAGCTTGTCCGCCCACACTTCGATCTGCGGACGTTCGAGAAACTGATTGAGATGGGGCAGAGCCGCCCGCCGCTGCGCTTCGACGGTGGTTTCGAATTGCCCCCAGTGATTCGCGTCGGCAAATTCCAGGAAGGAAAATGCCACGACTCCGCCCGGGCGCAGGACGCGATGGAACTCTTCCAGATAGATGTAGCTTTCGTGGTGGAGGAGGTGCGTGAACACACTGAATGCCACCGCCATGTCGAAAGACGCATCCGCCAGCGGAAGGCGAAGCGAACGATTCAATATGAAGCGATAGCTCGCTGGTGATTTCCTTTTCGCGTACTTGAGCAACGATTTGACGACATCGATGCCGCAGTATTCGACACGCATTTTCTGCCGAAGGGCTGCTGCCAGACGTCCGCTGCCGCAGCCGAAATCCAGCAGCGATTGGCCTTCGCGCAAACCCGCGTATTCGACTATTTCGACTTCCTTCAGCCCGACTTGCTCGAAGTTGCCTCCCACCGCGCGGCTCATCGCCTCATCGAGCGGATATCTCCACTTGAGACGCCTAACCAGACGCTCATAGTCCTTGACGAAATGGAATTTGGCCATGCCTTTCCAAACAGTTGATCGACAAATCCGGCGAGCGACGAAACCGCACAGCGTCGGAATCAGGATTATTTCGACTTCGTGTCGGAAGCGTCCCGCACCGGCAGCGGCACATTGCACAAATCGATCCGTCCGGCCTTGTGCAGATACCACGCGTCCGAACGGTTGCGGCGCGACTCGACCAGCGCGATGAAAGTCGGCGTGTCCGTCCGCAGCACTTCGATCTTTTCGCGCTGCTTCGGCGGGACATCGGAAGCGAGTCTAACGCGAACGATGGGCGCGCGTTGCGAGGCTTTTTCGTAGAACCCGAGTGGTCCGGTGCCGCGCGGCAGCGCGGACAACAACTCCATACCTTTCACCACGCGGCCTACAAGTGCAATGTTGTGATCGAGCTGACGCGGCGCCTGGCCGATCACCACGTAGAGTTCGGTGCCCGGCCCGGAATCCGGCGCGTTGTCGCGGCCGGCGCCGACCATCGCATAGCAATGCGCCAGCCAGGTTTTGTTGGTTTTCGGATCGCGCGCGGCGGGAAAGCCATTGCTGAAACCCACCTGCGGCGCGTACACGTCGCCGTCGGGCAGCACGGTGAACGGCAGTTTCGGATCGATATTGCGCTCGAACTCCGGCGCGATTTTGGTCCTAGCGGTGCCGATCAATTTCTTGTGCGTGGGATGTTCGGCTTCGGCCTGCGGATCGCCCCATTGCGTCACGAAGTCGTCCTGCACGCGCAGGATCGCCAAGCCATCCCAATAGTGCTCGTGCGCCAGCGTGCGGATGTTTTGCGCGTGCAGCGGTGCATAGGCGGGATCGAGTTCGATCACCACCCGGCCTTTGGGCAGATCCATGTACAACGTGTTGTCGGGATCGAGCGGCCGCCAGTCGGAAGGCTTGGACGCATCCAGGATCTGCTGCATGGTCGGTGCGGGTTTTTTCGGCGCGTCCGCCGCAAACACGGCGCCGGTCGCCAGCACCCATCCCAAGACCAGCATCGAAGGTTTCATCGCCCGCTCCCGTGATGACCGGAGCGGCATCATACCTAAGGCGCGTGCGCGTTCTCGACGATCCTTTCGATCGCGATCGGCAGATAGCGCCGCGCGTAGGCTGGACCGTGCTGCGCGAACACGCGCCTTGCCTGATTCAGGCGCGCGTCGTCCGGCGCATACACGAACAGGAACGCACCGCCGTCGCGCGCGAGATCGGCGTCTTCGCGCAGGTAGCCGGTTTCGGTACCGGCGAATTCCACCAGCCGCTGTTCCATGCGTTCCAGCCAGCTCGAACCATGCCGCGCTTCCAGTTGCCCGATCACGAACTCGCCGGTGGCGGCGCGCACGTCCTCCGCCGAGAAGCCTTCCTTGCGGAACGCGGCCTCCGCGGCTTCCGCATCGGCCAGGTTGTGATAGCCCGCGATGATGTAGTGCCGCGGATAGAAGATGCCGAACGAGTGATCGCCTTCCTTGAAGAACGCCCAGTGCTGGGTCATGGCGCGTGCCCTCCCGCTGCGGAAAGGATTTCCTGACGCAATCGTAACTCTCGCGCCTTACGATGGCGTGAATCCCGCAGTTGCGCGTCGCAACCACCGCGCGGTTTTCCGGCACTCACCTCACCGGCATTCCGGCTCGCACGCCTTCATCCACGTCCAGCAGAAACAACTGATCGCCGCCGCTGCCGGCGGAGAGGATCATTCCCTCGCTGACACCGAAGCGCATCTTGCGCGGCGCGAGATTGGCGATGAACACCACATGCCGACCGACCAGCTTCTGCGGCTCGGGGTATGCGGCCTTGATGCCGGAAAAGATCTGCCGCTTGCCCAGCTCGCCCGCATCCAGCTCGAAGCGCAGCAACTTGTCCGAACCTTCGACGTGCTCGCACACGAGCACCTTGCCGACGCGCAGATCGAGTTTGGCGAAGTCGTCGATCGTTACGGTGCCGGAACTCGAGGCTCGGGACTCGGGACTCGGAGAAGCAGAAGCGGGACTGGGGACCGGGGACCGGGGACCGGAAGCAGGGATCGTCGCGTTGTCTTTCATCGAAGCGCTCTTGCTTTGAGCCCCTCCCCCTCGGTGGGGGAGGGGTTGGGGAGAGGGTGCTGTCGTCGTCGTGGAGCTGGGCTGCAGCGATTCCTTCGACGCTTCGATCATCGCTTCGATCTTTTTCGGATCGACACGCGTGGCCAGCGGTGTGAACGCCTCGATGCGCGCCCCGAGCAATGGCGCACGCGCATCGTCGAAATGCGAAACCGTGTCGCCGAGGAACGCGAATGCGCGCTCGGCGATTGCCGGCACCACCGGCGACAGCCAGATCGTCAGCAGCCGGAAATAATTCAGTGCCAGCGTGCAGACCACGTGCAGTTCCTCGCGCTTGCTGTCGTCTTTCGCCAGCAGCCACGGCGCGTGTTCGGCGACGTACGCATTGGCTTCGTCGGCGACCTCGATGATCGAACGGATCGTCGCTGCGTAATCGCGTGATTCGAAAAGCGCCGCGCACACAGACAATTTCTTCACCGCCGCGTAGTAGCGCTTGCGTTCGGCATCCGGCAAAGCCTCCGCCAGACGCCCATCGAAGAACTTGTGCACGAAACCCGCGCAACGGCTGGCGATGTTCACCCATTTGCCGACCAGGTGCGAATTGACGCGCCCCTCGAACGCCTTCAAATCCAGGTCGATATCGGCCAGCGTGGCCGTAAGCATCGAGGCGAGGTAATAGCGCAGGTAATCGGCATCGAGATGATCGAGCCAGGTGCGCGCGTTGATGAAGGTGCCGCGCGACTTGGACATTTTGGCGCCGTCCACGGTCAGGAACCCGTGCACGTTCACCGCCGTGGGCATGCGCAGATTTGCACCGTGCAGCATCGCCGGCCAGAACAGCGTGTGGAAATAAATGATGTCCTTGCCGATGAAGTGCACCAGTTCGGTGTGGTCGGCGTCCACGCGCGTGAAGCGCTCGAAATCGACGGACGTCAGCGCACCGCGCCCGCTTTCGCACAATTCCTTGAACGCGGCGAGATATCCCACCGGCGCATCCACCCACACGTAGAAATACTTGCCGGGCTGGTCGGGGATTTCGAAACCGAAATAGGGCGCGTCGCGCGACACGTCCCAACTGCGCAAGCCATCGGCGAACCATTCCTGCAACTTGTTCACCACTTCGGTTTGCAGTCCGCCGGCCGCGCGGCGCTCCTCCAGCCAGCCTTGCAGCAGTTCCTCGAAATCGGCGAGCCTGACGAAAAGGTGCAGCGATTCCTTTTCGATCGGCTTGGCGCCCGACACCACCGAATACGGTTCGATCAGGTCCATCGGCGTGTAGGTGCTGCCGCAGACCTCGCAGGCATCGCCGTACTGATCCTTCGAATGGCAGACCGGACATTCGCCCTTGACGAAGCGGTCCGGCAGGAACATCTCGCGCACGGGATCGTAGAGCTGCTTCACCGGGCGCGATTCGACGTGGCCGCCGCGCTCCAGCGCGCGCCAGATCTGATAGGTCAGCTCGCGATTGGTCGCGCTGTCGGTGCTGGAATAATGGTCGTAGCGCACGCCGAAATCGCGCAGGTCGGCGGTGTGTTGCTGCCACACGCCATCGATCAGCGCTTTCGGCGTGATGCCTTCGCGTTCCGCGCGCAACATGATCGACGTGCCGTGCGCGTCGTCCGCGCAGACGAAATGCACCGTGTGCCCGGCCATCCGCATCGCGCGCACCCAGATGTCGCCCTGCACGTGCTCGACGATATGGCCGATGTGGATCGGCCCATTGGCATAGGGCAGGGCACAGGTGACGAGAATCTCGCGCGGCATCGGCTTCGCAATTTTAAAACGACCGCGGATTATGCCACGTGCCGGATTGACCTTACCGCGTCAGGCCATCTGCAAGCGTGCGCGCCTGCGCGCGGCGATTTCGTACAGCACCCAGCCCGCGGCCAGGAATCCGAACGAACCGACGAACACCTTGATGAAGAAATCGGCGCGATCAATGGTATCCGGCGGCGGCATCAAGGCCAGGATCAGCGCCGCCAGGGTGGTCAGCGCGCCGACACCATTGATCAGCCAGCTTCCCGCCGCGCCGCCGGGCACCGGCAGCGCGCCTTCGCTGCGCGCGATGCGTTTCCGCATCGCGATCGCCGCCGCGAACATGTAGAGATACGGGATGAAGGTGAGGATCGCGTTCGCATCCACCAGCATCAGGTACGCCGCGTGCACCGACGAACCTAGCGTCGCGGCGAGGATGAAGATCGCGGCGAGGCCGCCTTGCACCAGCAGCGCGATATACGGCGTCTGCCATTTCGGATGGATGCGCGCCAGCGCGGGCGGCAGCAAACGATCCATGCCGCCGACGAACAGCAGCCACGCGGAACCGATCAGCCACGCGCCGATGCAGCCGGCACCGGCCAGCGTCATCAGCAGCGCCACCGGCGGCCCCAGCCAGGACAATCCGTGCGCGCTGCCCGCCTGCGCGATCGCCTGATTGACTCCGCCGATGATGGAAATCTGCGGCGCGGGCACCGCCCACATCAGCGCCAGCGTCGAAAGCATGTAGATCGCGCCGATCGCGATGCCCGACAACACCAATGCGCGCGGGATCGAGCGGCGCGGGTCGCGGATTTCTCCGGCCAGGATCGGCGCAAGCTCCAGCCCGGCGAACGCGAAACAGACCTGCGCGAAGAAGATCACGGTGTCGAATTTCGCAAACGACGGCACGAACGATCTGGTGGGCATCGGCGTGGCCGAACCGGAGGCGACGAGCGCGACCACGCCCACCGCCACCAGCACGATCGCCGGAATCCATTGCGCCAGCCCGCCGAGGTTCTGCAGCCAGCGCCCGCTTTTCATGCCGATGATGTTCAACCACAGCGCGAGCAGCATCAGCAGCAAGGACGCGCTCGCCGTGTAGGCTGCGCTGTTTTCAAGCCACGCGAAACGCTGGTTGAAGATGTACAGCGCGAACACCATCGTGGACAGCGTCAGCGTCGGAAAATAGAGGATGTTCGACGACCAGTAGGCCCAGCCGGCGATGAAACCGTGGCGCTCGCCGAACGCCTCGCTGATCCACACGTATAACCCGCCATCCTTCGGCAGCGTTGAAGCCAGCGTCATCACGCACAGACCTTGCGGTATGAAAAAAGCCGCCGCGGCGAGCGCCCACAACACCAGCGATGACGGCCCGCTGTGCGCGGTCAGCGCCACCCAGCGCAGGCCGACGATCGCAACCACGTTGAACAGCACCAGGTCGAAGGTGCGCAGGGTCTTTTGCGGCGCCATCGGATTTACTCCAGCATGGACGTGGCGCGGAGCATAGCGGACACATCGTCATTCCCGCGAAAGCAGGACAAATTCGTCTGGACGAATTTGAACAACCGAAGGTTAGCCCGAAGGACAAAGTCCAGGGATGGACTTTGTAATCCAGAATCTTGCTCTTACTCGTCATTCCGGCGAAAGCCGGAATCCAGGTGTTTTTGCTCTTGTCGTCATTCCGGGGCCGCCGAAGGCGGAACCCGGAATCTGCTCTTGTCACTCGCTACGAAAGCAGATTCCGGACCGCGGCTGCGCCGCGTCCGGAATGACGAAAGATATTTTGCGTAGCCCGGATGAAGCCGCGAAGCGGCGCAATCCGGGTTGCACTTTCCCGGATTTCGCTGCGTTCCATCCGGGCTGCTTGCTACGTGCTACGAATTAATAAGTCACGTAGGCGAATTGAAGCCGAACACCCATTTCCAAGTGTGGCCATCTTTTACATAGACCGAGTTGCCATAGACCTTGAGCCCGCTGATGTCCTGGCCGCCGCAGGCACCGTTGACAGTGGCCGTCAAGGTCAGGATCGCGACACCCGGCGAGATAGTTGTCCCCGTGCCATTTATCAGCGTGAAATTCTTGACCTGGCATATCGGGCCTGTCCAGTCCTTTATCGTGTCGGCCTTGTTGTCGAAATGCGTGCCGAAAATATCCACGAATGCAATTTGTCGCGCCGTCAGGCGCTCGAGCCGCTTGGCGTCCTTGTCTTTCCATGCGGCCCAGACCGCATTCTCGGCTGCCATCAAGGCGCCGGTGATCGGGTCGGCGGCTGTTTCTGATGACCGAGCGCCAGCCGACTTGGCGTTAGCTGCCTCACTCTTTGCGGGCTGTGTCTTTTTGTCGGTTTCCGGCTGGGCAGCAGGATTGACGATCAGGTTTTCGCCATGAAAGGCGACCTGCCATGTTTTGCCGTTTCTGACCCAGATGGTTGCCGCCCTGACCGGGCTAGGGATTTTTTCGGCTTTGCCACCGGTCGCGCAGGTACCTTGCATGTCCGACACATAAGTCAGCGCATAAGCATCGTCGTTGATTTTCAACAGATGTGGTTCGGTCAATGTCCAGCCCGTTTTAACCTCGCATTTGCTATCGCCGATCAGCTTGACGACTTCCGCCTTGCCGACGCGGACTCCGCCCATTTGCTTTACAAACTTGTCGCTGAGAAGGTTTCCGAAGAATTTGCCGTCGCCCCTTATGCGGGCTTCCTTCGCGCTTTTTTGTAATGCCAGGAACGCGTCGGCGCCGGGAGCTGCAGCGGCTGCCTCGGAAGCACTGGCCCTGGACATCCGAGCCGGGCCACATATCGCGAGCGCGGCGACGACGGCGGCGATCAACAGAGAATTTCGCGAATCGAGATTCATCGGATTCTCCCTGGCGGCATGTGAGTATCGACAATGTTGTAAATTGGGTAAGCCTTTTACACGAACCTCTACATGATGGTGCATGCCTTAGGACTCGGCTGCGGCTCACCCCAATCTACGCGAGCTAGCGGCGCAATCCCGGATTCCGCTACGCTCCATCCGGGCTTTGCCGGATCAGAATGACTTGGCAATCAGTCGGGCGGGCAGCGGCTCGGGCATGGGATCGGGAACGAGGTTGGTGCCGAAGTAAGCGACAACCACATCCTTGTCGCGATTGATGTAGAGGAGTTGACCGGCCCAGCCACCCTTAGCCAGCTCGCCTTTGTCGCTGATCATGTCCCATTCGTAAGTCAGAGGCAGCATGCCCTTGCTCGGTGACACGTTCCCTGCTTGCTTGTCACCGCTCTCGCCGAAGATTCTCTTGATGATCGAATCCGAGATCAGCCGCGGCTGGCCCGGCGGCGGATGTTTGGTGAACAACAATCCGAACCGCGCAAGATCCCGCAAGGTCGCTGCCATCCCCGCATGCGAAGCCGGATAACCGCGCTCGTTTTCCGTCAGGGTGGCATCGTGCTCCGCACCCATTTTGCTCCAGATGAGATCGCTGACGGCATCGGCCAGGCTTTTCCCGGTAACCCGTGAAACGACCTCTCCGATAACGGCGGTGTTGCTGCTGGTATAAGCCCATTTTTCGCCGGCCGGGCGCTCACGTTTGATCGTGCGGAGGAATCCGGGTAGATCGCCCGTGCGCGCCGACTCCGGGAGCTCAGGCGAAGTCCGGGCCTGCCAGCCCAGAGTTGCCTCCAACTGGAATTGCTTGTGCTTCGGATTTCGATAGGCGTCGGGGCTATCCTCGCTTCCTTCCATGCCGGAACGCATATCGACCAAGGCGCGCAGGGGAGTTCCCGCCCAATCGCTACCTTTCAGTTCGGGAAGATAAGCCTCCACTGGCTTCGTCAAATCCACCTTGCCTTGATCTTCAAGGATCGCGAGCGAGGTGAGCACGAACTCCTTGGTCACCGACATCAGGATGTGCAGGTCGTCAGGCTGGATGGTCGGATACTTCTCGTAAACGATCACGCCGCGGTGGAGCACGATGCAACCATCCACGGCGCCGTTGTTGATGAATTGATCCAGGGTCCGCCGGGGTTCGCCGGGTCTGCTCACGACGAGTTGTCCAATTTTCGGATCGATGTGCACCGGCAGATCGACAATCGCGCCGCCGCGTCGGATGACCGCGGAATAGAAGACCTCCGAAGTGTGCGTGAACGCCCAGCGCGAGAGCGGGCCGCCCTTGTCCCAATTTTCGATCGTGACCTGCCCACGAAGCGGCTGGGCAGACATCGATTCAGCAGGCGGCCTCGGGCTCTCTATTGGCGGGGGCGCCTCTGCCGCCGCCGCGGAAAACGCAACGCTCATGAGGCACGCACCTGCGCATCCGATCGAGCTCAATCCTGTCAACGATGTGTTCATTGCTGCCTCTCCCACACCTGCGACCTGCCCAGCAGCGAGAAGCCGATGTATCCGTGCACGTCGAGTTTCTTGCCATCGTCAACGAGTTTCAGTTTGACCTTGTAGGTCTTGCCGTTCTTGGGATCGAGGATCTGGCCGCCGTCCCACACGTCGCCGTCCTTCTTCACGCCCCACATGATCGTCATGCCGGTCACCGGCTGGTTGTGGCGTTCGCCTTCGCACTCCTTGCAGATCGGATTCGTGCCCTGCTCCGAGAACAGCACCTGCTTGACCACGCCTTGCAGCGTGCCGTCCGGCGCAGTGGAGATTTCGATGATGGATTTGGGCTTGCCGGTTTCGTCGTCCACCTGCGTCCATGTGCCGACCGGCGTGTCGTCGGCGGCGAGCGTTTGCAGGCTCGGCAGCAGCAGGATGGTTGCGAGCAGCACGGAACGGAATGCGATGCGCATGATCGGTCTCCGGTGTGGGCGAGCGCAGCGTGCGCGCTGTCGCAATTCGCGTCAAGCGAAGCACTTCGCGGCCCCCTCACCCCAACCCTCTCCCCGCCGGGGGTGAGTCAGCGCGCTTAGCCAATGCCTTGAATGGCATTGGCTGCGCTGTCGAACGCCCGAAGCAGGATGGTGAGGGCTGGCTTGCTTGGCGAGCACAGGCCGCGCGAGCTTAGCAACGGGAGACAAGCGCGCAGCGCTTGGCGGGTGAGAGGGGAGCCAAGAAAGAAGTGTTGTCATGATCGAGGCGCGATTGCCGCCGCGCGCATTGGCGTGCGAAAATCGCATGGATTCCCGGGACGGATACACGCTCGCGTGCTGACCCAGTACTGGCCCATCCTGCTGTTCCTGATCGTAGCCGGTGGCATCGGCATCGCGCTGCTGATCATCGGCTGGTTGTTCGGGCCGCGCCGGGCAAGCGCCGAGAAGGAATCTCCTTATGAATGCGGCTTCGAAGCATTCGAGGATGCGCGCCTGCGCTTCGACGTGCGTTATTACCTGATCGCGATCCTCTTCATCATCTTCGATCTGGAAA
>DAIOUL010000069.1:0-13375 GCA_036759545.1 Rhodanobacteraceae bacterium | reverse complement strand
ACGATGGTCTTGCCGTGCTCGCGGTTCAACCGCTGCAACAAGGTCAGCACTTCTTCCGCGGATTGACGATCGAGATCGCCGGTTGGTTCGTCGCACACCAGCAAGGTGGGATCGGAAACGATCGCGCGCGCGATCGCCACGCGCTGCTGTTGTCCGCCGGACAATTCCGAGGGCTTGTGCGTCGCGCGATCGGCCAGACCCACCAGTTGCAACGCGATCGAAGCGTTCTTCTTGCGCTGTGAAGCAGACAACTTGGTCAGCAGCAGCGGCAGCTCGACATTCTTCTGCGCCGACAGCGCCGGCATCAGGTTGTAGAACTGGAACACGAAGCCGACGTTGCTGGCGCGCCAGCGCGCGAGCTGGCCCTCGCCCATCTGGTCGATGCGCTTGCCGTCCACGCTGAGGCTGCCGTCGGTGGGCGAATCCAGCCCGCCGATCATGTTCAGCAGCGTGGTCTTGCCAGAACCGGACGGCCCCATCAGCGCGAAGAAATCGCCGCGCGCGATGTCGAGATCGATGTGGTGCAGCACCTCGAGCTTCTGCTTGCCGCGCTCGTACACCTTGGACAGATTGCGGATCTGCACCAGCGGCTGGTTGCTGCTTTGTACTTCTGCGACGGCTGCGTTCATCACTGTCTCCTGCGTCTGATCTTCTCCCGCTCGCGCGAGAGCGGATTACTGATTGCTGCTCGAAGCGAGCTTGACCTTCTCGCCATCCTTCAAGTCCGCCGGCGGCGCCTTCACCACCTGCGCGCCGGCGCTCAAGCCGGACGTCACCTGCTTCATGTCGGAGAAATCCGCACCGAGCGTCACCGGCGTCTGCTTCGCACGATCGCCATCCACGACGAACACCACATCGTGCCCGTCACGCTGTGCGATCACGTCCTTCGGCACCAGCACGCCCGCGATCGGCTGCGCATTGCCCGACCGTTTTTCCAGGAACGACACACGCACGCCCATCTCGGGGATGATGCGAGGATCCTTCTTGTCCAGCGCCACGCGCACCTTCACCGTGGCCTTGCTGCGGTCCGCGCTGGGAATGATCGCGATCACATGCGCGGGGATCTTCCAGTCGGGATAGGCATCCAGCACGGCTTCGGCTGGCATGTTCGGCAGGACGCGGCTGATGTAGGCTTCGTTGACATCGACATCCACTTCCAGCGAATCCATGTCCACGATGGTGGCGACGCCCGTGCGTGTGAAGCCGCCGCCAGCGGAAAGCGGCGAAACGATTTCGCCCACCTGTGCAGCCTTGTCGGTGATCACGCCATCGAACGGCGCACGCACGAAGGTGTAATCGTAAGCGACTTGCGCCGAGTTCACCTGCGCCGCCGCGGCCTGCGCGTTCTTCTGCGCGGCCAGCAGTACCGCGCGATCGGTTGCGACTTGCGTGCGCGCCTGTTCGGCGGCCTGTTTGGAAACCAGGCCGCGCGCGGCGATCGTGTCCAGCCGCCGCGCATCGTGCTGCGCCTGGGCCAGTTGTGCCCGCGCCTGTCCTGCCTGCGCCTGGGCCGCGGCGTACTGCGCTTTGGCCGCATCCAGCCCAGCCTTGTAGCTGCTGTCTTCCAGCCGCGCCAGCACCTGATCCTTCTTGACGTGCTCGCCTTCCTCGATCAGCACTTGCGTCAAGGTACCGGTGATCTGCGCCGAGACGGTGGCCTCGCGCCGCGCCACCACGTAGCCGGTCGCCTGCAGCACGGCCGCGCTGTCGCCCGCGGCGGCAGGCGCAATCGCGGTTGCGGCTTGCACCTCGACCGCCTGCCCGCGCAGCGCGTAGAACGCCGCGCCTGCGGCGATCAGCGCCAGCACGATCACCGCGCCCACGATCCAGAGCCAGCGCGTATGCCGCGTGTCGTGATCTTCGCGCTGCTCGCGTTCGATCCGCAGTTGCTTCAGCAGGTCGTCGTGATCGTTCAAGTTGGAGCCCCGAACCCCGGTACCAAGCGTGCGAGTCTGCCACAGCTTAAGGACCGGCACGCAGCCACGGCAGGCACGCGCATCAGCCCTCGTGCTTGATAGGTGTCATGCGCACGGCTGCTACGATGCGCGTTTTTGCAAGCCGACGCTCATGTCCTACGCGATCCCGCCCGTGTCAATTCCCATTCTGCCGGTGCACGGCAGCGATGACGTTTTTCCGGTACACCGCATCTATTGCATCGGCCGCAACTACGCCGAACACGCGAAGGAAATGGGTGCCGAGGCCGTAAGCCGCGCGCAGCCGGTGTTCTTCCTGAAACCCGCAGACGCGATCGTGCCGGACGGCGGCGAAGTGCCCTACCCTTCGGCAACGAAGGAGCTGCACCACGAGGTGGAAATGGTAGTGGCGTTGTCGCGTGGCGGCCGCGACATCGATGTGACCCGCGCGCTGGAAGGCGTGTTCGGCTACGGCGTGGGACTGGATCTGACGCGCCGCGATCTGCAAGCCGCCGCGAAAGCAAAAGGCTTGCCCTGGGATGTCGCCAAGGGTTTCGATGCGTCCGCGCCGGTTTCGTGTTTGCGAAAGGCAAGCGAGATCGGCCATCCCGCGCACGCGCAATTGTCGTTGCAGGTGAATGGCGAACTGCGCCAGCAAACCGATATCGCCGAAATGGTCTTTCCGGTGGCGGATATCATCGCCGAACTTTCGAAACTGTTCGAATTGAAAGCCGGCGATCTGATCTTCACCGGCACGCCGGCGGGCGTGGGGCCGCTGCAGCGGGGCGACCATTTCCGGGCCGAGTTGCAAGGCGTGGCCGCGCTGGAAGGCCGCATCGTCTGAGCGCAGCATTCAGGCGCAGCGGGAAACGTTGCGTTAGAGTCGAACCGCTGCACGCGACAGGGGATTCCATCAAACAAGGGAGGTTACACGATGAGCTTCGCCAGCGATTTCAAGGCTTTCATCATGCGCGGCAACGTGGTCGATCTGGCCGTCGCGGTGGTCATTGGCGGCGCGTTCGGCAAGATCGTCAGCTCGCTGGTCGCCGACATCATCATGCCGCCCATCGGCCTGCTGATCGGCGGCATCGACTTCTCGAACCTGAAATGGATCATCCGGAATTCTCCGGATCCGAAACAGGTCGTGTCCATCAACTACGGCACCTTCATCAACACCATCATCACCTTCCTGATCATCGCGCTGGCGATCTTCATCGTGATCAAGCTGCTGGAACGCGTCGTGCCGAAAAAGGATGTGACGCCGCCCGCGCCGCCGGCCGATGTGGTGCTGCTGACCGAAATCCGCGACCTTCTGAAACAGCGCTCCGCTTGATCGAAATACTGCAAGCGGACATCACCACGCTGCGCGTCGGCGCGATCGTCAACGCGGCAAACGAGAGTCTGATGGGAGGAGGAGGCGTCGACGGCGCGATCCACCGCGCCGCCGGCCCGCGTCTGCTGGCGGCGTGCCAGGCGATTCCTGAAGTGCGCCCGGGCGTGCGCTGCCCGACCGGCGAAGCGCGCATCACCGCAGGCTTCGATCTGCCAGCGCGTTTCGTGATCCACACGGTCGGGCCGGTGTGGCGAGGCGGCGACGCCAACGAACCGTCACTGCTCGCCGCCTGCCACCGCAATTCGCTGGCGCTGGCGCGCGAACACGGCATCGACAGCATCGCTTTTCCGGCGATCAGTTGCGGCGTGTACGGCTATCCGCGCGGCGCAGCCGCAGCGGTCGCGTTGAGTGTGTTATCGGAAGAAAGCGCGCTGACGCGCACACCGCGCCGCATCGTGTTGTGCGCGTTCGACGCCGGCATGGCGAATGCGTGGCGCGAAGCAGCACGAAGGTTGCACATCCCGGTGAGCGACTGAAGCGATCGACATTTGATCGTTACCGCCTTTGCGGATAAAGCGGTGGCAGCCCACCTGCTCGTGGCCGTTCATTCCGCGCGTCGCGCCACGAGAATCCCCGCGCAAACGCCTGCGCCACGGTCGAGCACGCTGCTTCCGCATCGCCGTCCTTCCAGCGAGCGCGCTGCAACCTGTCGAGCGCATCGCGCTGCGCGAGCTCCGCCAGCGCTTCGCGCAAATCGCCAAAAGTCCGGACGCCGGGCCGCTCGCTGCGCGCCCATTCAAGCAGTGCGCGTTCGCAAGCCGCAGCGTCGCCACGCTTCGCGACCCCGAGCAGGCGCTTGCGCAGCGAACCGCGCCGCGCATCCGCTGCGTTCTCCTCACCCCCCCGCACCACCTTCGCGCGACGCGCGAACCACCACGCGAGAGCCGTTAGAGCGATCAGCCACAGCGCGAGGCTCGCGACCGCAATGTTGCGCCACACCTCGGCCACGGAGTGGTCGTCGCTGTTCGCCGCTGCGGCTTTTGATCCGCCCGCTGTTGCGGAAGCACCGCGCGGCATGCGATTCGGTGGCGGTGCGCCATTCGCTGCGCCACCAACGGTCAATGCGCGCGCGGGCAAGCGCGCCTGTTCGGGCTGGTCGGTCTTTACGTTCCACCAATTCAGCGTGATCGCCGGGATCGTCAGCGTGCCGGATCGATTGGGCACGATCGCGAAACTGCGCGTGCGCGTGGCGTGCAGCCAATGGCCGTCGTCCCGCATCGAATCCTGCGTCTGATCCGGATATACGCGTGCGCCATCCAGCGGCGGCAGTTGCGGCTGCGGCAGCCGCGAGACGCTGGTGCCGACCGCATCGACAGTGAGCGTCAGCGTCAGAGGTTCGCCGGCCTTGATGCGTCCGTCGCCAGGCAATCCGGTCAGCTTCAACTGCACCGATTGCGCGGGCAGCCAGGGCGTTCCGGCATTCGCGGGCACGGCGCGCGCGTCCAGCGTGACGTCGTCGGCGCGTGCCTGCACCGGCGTGCCGTCATCGAAGAAACTGTCGAAAGGATCGCTGCGGTTTTGCGAAAGCATCTGGCCGAGAAACGTGGGCCCGCGCACCACGATGCGCCCGGCGCGCTGCGGAATCAGCGCGTAATGCCGCTCGACTACTTGATAGGTCTGCCCGCCGCGCGTGGTCTGGTAGCGCGTGTCGCCGTTCAAGTGGATCACCTGCGCACCGTCGGCCTGCGGATCTTCCAGTTGCCCACCGGTGAGGCTCCCGGTGTAGAACAGTTGCAGCGTATAGACGATCTGCTGGCCGACATAAGGCGAGGTCGAATCCACACTGTCCTGCAGGAACGCGGGATCGCCGATGTTGCCCAGCGCGCCGCTCGGCGCGGGGGTTATGGTCAGGGTGAGCGGTGGCGTTTGCCGATTGCCGATCCGCAAAGAGGGAATCGTCAACGCGCCCGCGTGCGTGGGGCGCAGCGCGATGCCGAGTTGCGTGCTGGTGCGCGAAGCGCCGTTGACGATTTCCACCTTGCTGGAACTCGACGTACCCAATACATCGAAGTCCTTTTGCAGCGGCGACAGATCCGGCGTGCCGGATAGCGCGTCCGCACCTTCGATGTTGAGGGTGACGGTATCGCCCAGCGCGGCATGATCGCGGTCGAGGAATGCGTGCAAATCCGTCTGTGATTTCACAACCGGCGCCGCGGCATGCGCCGCGAGCGCGACGAACCACAACATCAGCAGCGGCAGGAAGCGCGGTTTCATTGATCGTCGTCGTCGCTGGACTGGCCGTGCCGGCGCTGCCATTCCAGCAGGAACTTGCGCCGCAGCAACGCGCCTGGATCGTCCGGCACCGCGTCCAGCATGGCGCGTTGCTGCGGATCGAATTTGCCATCGTCATCTGACGAGCCTTCGCCGAGCGCGTACGCGCCCTGCGCCTTGCGCTGCGCTTCCTCGGCTTTCATTCCGCGGCGCGCCAGTTCCTGCTGCAAACCCTGACGGGCGCGCTGCGCCTCCGCGCGCTGCTGCGCATCTTCGGCCAGCGATGCGCCGGTGTCGCCGCTGCGCTGATCGCCGCCGTTCGCCTTGCCTGCCGCGCTGTCCGCATGACCGGAATCGCGCGCGCTGCCGGAATTCGCGCCTGCGCGGGCACGCTGATTCTGCGCCAGCGACTGGCCGGACTCGCCGCGCTGACCTTGCTGCGAAGACGGCGCTTTCGAAGTCTGGTTTTTGCCTGCGCCGTTTTGCGATTGCGCGCCGCGGCCTTGCGCGCCTTGCGCATTCTGCTGCGGGGATTGCTGCGGATGCTGCTTCAGCCACTCCTGTACCGCCTTTTTGTTGGCGCGCGCATCGGCGAACCGTGGATCGCGTTGCAGCACGCGATCGTAGGCGGCGATCGCCTCGTCGTACTTGCCGGATTTCGCCAGTGCGTTGCCGAGATCGTATTGCGAAAGCGCGCTTTGCCCCTGCGCGAACTCTTTCGCTGCAGTGGCGTAGTCGCCCTTGCGGTAGGCCGCCGCGCCGCGCAGTTGCGGATCGCGCGCCAGCTCCTGCGCGCGCGCGTAATCGCCGTCCTGCAAGGCATGCAGTGCGCGCTGATCCGGCCGCAGCCACAGCGAATCCAGAGCCGCAGCACGCGTTTGCGGCACCACGAAGGCCAGCGCCAACACGCAGACCCAGCCTCGCCGGAATGCCAGCGCCGCCAGCGGCAGGAGCGGAATCAGCAACCACGCGCCACCGTCGCGCCACAGGTTCGCTTGCTGCTTGTTCGCCGAAGCCGATTGCGTCGCGGCGGGTGCGCCGATCGTCGTCACGCCGCCGCCGTCGCTGCCCAGTGGCGCGTACCGGCCACCGCCGGCATCGGCCACTTCGCGCAGCGCGTCGTCGTCGCGCCGCGCGATGCGCACCGCGCCGGATCGGTCGCGCTCGAATCCTCCGTCAACCTGCGGCACCGGCGCGCCTTGCGCACTGCCCAGCCCAAGCACGTCCACGCGCACGCCGGCGGCGCGCGCGGCGCGGGCGGCGGCGATCGCACTCGCATCCGCATCGTCGGTCACCAGCACGATCTCGCCGCCTTCGACGTGCGCCTGCTTCAGCAGATCCAGCGCCTGCGCGATCGCGCGCGCGGCATCGTTGCCGGGCGCGGGCATCACGTCCGGACCGAGCGCCTGCAGCAGGTTCAACACCGTCGCCTTGTCCGGCGTCAGCGGCGCGACCACGAAGGCATCGCCTGCGTATCCAATGAGAGCGGTGCGCGCGTCGCCGGCTTCATCCAGCAGATCGCGCACCGCGTAGCGCGCGCGCGTCATGCGGTCGGGTTTCAGATCCTGGGCGCGCATGTCGTTCGACAGGGATAACGCGACCACGCGCGCGGCGCCGTTCGCGTACAGCGGCATCGGTGCGCGTTGCCACGCCGGGCCGGCCAGCGCCGCCACCGCCAGCAGCCAGATCGCGGCGGCGAGCGCCAGCGCCCAGCGCGCACGCTTGCCGCCGTCGCGGATCAGATACGGCAGCAGGCTCGCGTCCGCCAGACGGGACAACGCCGCGCGCCCGCCCTGGTTGCGCAGCATGGCCCAAAGCATCAGCGGCAGCGGCAACGCCGCCAGCCACCACCACGGCCGCAGGAAATGCAGATCGGCGATCATGCAAATGCTCCCGCGCGCAATCGCAAGGCGCGCCAGGGCAACAAAGTGCAGGCCAGCAGCATCGCAGCACCCAGCGGCCACGGATAACGTTCGTCGCGCGGGCGCAGCAGCGATTTCCCGCGTGCCAATGGTTCCAGCGCATCGATGCTGCGATAGGCGTCGGCGAGCTGGTCGGCATCGGAAGCGCGGAAGAATTTTCCGCCGGTGTTGCCCGCGATCGCGCTCAAGGTCGCCACATCGAGATCTTCATCCGGACCGGGAATACGCATGCCGAACACCGAAATCGCCTGCGAATCGGCCGAACCGATGCCGATGGTGTAGATGCGCACGCCCGCGGAAGCGGCGAGTTTCGCCGCGTCCAGCGGCGCCACGGAACCGGCGGTATTGACGCCGTCCGTCAACAGCACCAGCACGCGCGAGCGAGCCGGCAATTTTGAAAGATGCTTGGTTGCCAGCACGATTGCATCGCCCAGCGCGGTTTCGCGCCCGGCCAGACCGATCGCCGCGCCGTCCAGTTGTTTGGCGACGGTCGCGATGTCGAAGGTCAACGGCGTCAACAAATAGGCGTGCGTTCCGAACAGCACCAGACCGACTTCATCGCCCTGCCGGCGCGCGATGAAATCCCCAGCGATCGCCTTGACCGCACCGAAGCGGCTAACCGTTTGCGCGCCCATGGGCATGTCCTGGATCGACATGCTGCCGGAGACATCCACCGCCAGCATCAGCGCGCGGCCGCTGCGCGTCAGCGATTCGGGCGGCGCCATCTGCTGCGGACGCGCCGCGGCGGTGACGGCAAGTACCCAAGCCAAAGCCGCGATCCACATCCGCCGGCGCCGCGCGCCGGTGCGAAGGCGCGCGGCATCGTCCAGCGCGATGCGATGCGGCAAGTGCAAGGCCGCGCCCGGCGCCGCCGGCGGCAGCAGGCGCCGCAGCAACCACGGCAGCGGCAACAGCAGGAACATCCAGGGCCAGGCGAAGTGGATCACGGTGGATTGTCTGTCCTGAGCGCGCGTGGCTGCAGTGCGCGGTCGCACCATCGGTGTGTCGCGTCGATCAAAGCCCGGGCGTCGAACGACGCGCGCGCGCGGTACGGCGCCTCGGTCAGTGCATCGAGCTGTTCGTCGGAAAAAGCCGCTGGCGCGCGGGCGGAGAGAAATTCGCGCCAGGCGAACCGGTTGTCCGCCACCACGTCCGGCTGCAAGCGAAGCGCAATGCGGCGCAGCAGCCGTGAAAGGCCCGCTGCCACCGCGACTCCGTCGCCATCTCGTGCATGCTGCGCGCTGAGGCGTGCAAGCTCGTTCCGCGCCGCGCGGCGCAGCGCGCGCGCATTGCGGCCGCGCAGCCAGACGAGAACCGCCGCGATCAGCGCGAGCAGAACCACGGCAGCCAGCACCCACCAGCCGATCGCCGGCGGCCACCACGACACCTGCGGCAGACGGATGTCGCGCAGTTGCGGGCCTGTCGCGCTCATCGCGCCACCCTGCGCGGATCGAGCAGCGCGGAAACAGCGGACAGCGGATCATCGCCGCCGGATATCCTGCGCCAGCGCACTCCGGCCGCTTCGCAAGCTTCGATCAGCGCGTGCTGTCCGGCGGCCAGCGCATCGCGAAAACGGATGCGCGCCGCTGCCGTCAGCAAGTTCACCTGGGCGCGGCCTTCTGCGGTTTCCAATGCATAACCTCCCGGCGGCGGCGCGTGCAATTCCAGCGCGTCGGCCACGATCAGCACGCGTATTTCCGCGCGCCTGGCCAGCCGCATCAGCGCACCGCGCGCATCCTCGTCGGTGCATGCGCCGTCGGAGAGCAACAAGACGCGGCTGCCTGGCAGCGCCAGCCGGCGCGCGCGCGCCAGTGCTTCCGAAAGCGGTTCGGATTGTCCGCCGGCGCGCGCATCCCAGCGCGCCAGCGCGCCGAGCACGGCCAGCACTCCGCGCGTTCCGCCTTGCGGAGTGATCGCATCCCGCAACGCGCCGAATGCCAGAGCGCCCACGCGATCGCCTGCGCGCGCCGCACTCCACGCCGACAGCGCCGCCGCGCGCGCGGCCTGCACCGACTTGAAGCGCGCGCGCGTGCCGAAACGCATCGAGGCGTGCGTGTCGATCAGCAGCAGCAGGCTGCGCTCGCGTTCCTCGCGAAACAATTTGGTGTGCGTGCGGCCGCTGCGCGCGGTGCGCCGCCAGTCGATCGCGCGGGCATCGTCGCCAGGCTGATACACGCGTGACTCGGCGTAATCCATGCCGCGCCCGCGCAAGTGCGAGGTGTGCGCGCCGGCGAGCGGTACGCGCGTCTTCGCGGCAGCCGCGCGCACACGTACCGCCTGTTGCCGCAGCGCGACCAGTTCGGACAGTCCGACCGCCGTCACGCCTTCGATCGCGGCTGCCTGTTGCATCAGGGCAACGGCACGCGCTCCAGCAATCGCGCGACCACGTCATCCACCCGCAAACCCTCGGCTTCCGCCTCGTAACCGAGCAGCACGCGGTGACGCAGCACATCCGGCGCCAGCGTCTGAACGTCTTCCGGCAGCACGTAATCGCGCCCGCCGAGCCACGCGCGCGCGCGCGACGAACGTTCCAGCGCGATCGTGGCACGCGGGCTGGCGCCCCAGGCGATCTTGCCGCCGAGTTTCAGATCGAACGGGCGCGGATCGCGCGTGGCCAGCACCAATTGCACGATGTATTCCTCCAGCCCGTCCGCAAGGTGCAATTCCAGCACCTGTTTGCGCGCGGCAAAGACATCGGCCTGCGACAACAAACGCTGTGGCGGCACCAGTTCGACCAGTTCTTCGTGTGCGCGCTCGCGCGCGAGTTTCAGGATGGCGCGTTCGGAATCGCCTTGCGGATAATGCACGGGAACGTGCAGCAGAAACCGGTCGAGCTGCGCTTCGGGCAACGGAAACGTACCTTCCTGCTCGATCGGATTTTGCGTCGCCATCACCATGAACAGCTTCGGCAACGGCCAGGAGCGCCGGCCGATGGTGACCTGGCGCTCGGCCATCGCCTCCAGCAAAGCGGATTGCACCTTGGCCGGCGCGCGGTTGATCTCGTCGGCCAGCACCAGGTTGTGGAAGAGCGGACCGCGCTCGAATTCGAACAGTCCGGTTTGCGGACGCAGCACGTCGGTGCCGGTGAGATCGGCCGGCAACAGATCCGGGGTGAACTGGATGCGGTGGAAATCCGCCTCTATGCGCGCGGCGAGCGATTTGACCGCGGTGGTCTTGGCCAGGCCGGGTGCGCCTTCCACCAGTAGATGACCATCGGCCAACAGCGCGATCAACAGGCGCTCGGTGAGCGCGGTCTGACCGATCACTTCCGCATTCAGCGCTTCGCGCAGGGCGGAGAAACGTTGCTGCAGAGCAGACGTCGCATCGACACTTTCGGAGGTGCCGGACACAAGAGGACCGGCGAGAGACGCAGACTCGGTATTCATGCGTCCTAGTTGACCACAACCGGGCGGGAAAGTTTGTGTGTCGGAAGTGCTGGGTGGCCACCGGTGGTCGGCCTTGGAGGTCGACAAGAAAGAAAACGGCGCGAAAATCGCGCCGTTTTTGCTGGACCAGCTTGAAAGCTACTCCTGTACTTTTTCCTCATTGAGAATACGCGGAGTGATGAACACCAGCAGCTGGGCTTTGTTGTTTTGGTTATTGTTGTGGCGGAACAGCGCTCCCAAGACTGGGATATCACCCAGGAACGGTACTTTGACTGTATCCGTGCTCTTGGTGAACTCATACACGCCACCCAACACCACGGTTTGACCGTTGTCCACCAGCACGGATGTATCGATTTCGCGCTTGTCCAACTGCGGGATCAGACCGCCGCCGGGGTTGGCCACGAACTTATTGATCGCGTCTTTGGTGACCTTGAGTTTCATGAACACGCGGTTGTCGGCGGTGATCGTCGGTGTGACCCGCAGCTCCAGCACCGCATCCTTGAACTGCACGGTGGCCGTGCCGGCGCCTGCCGCACCGCCCGAATTCTGAAAGGTCACGTAGCCAATCTCCTGGCCCTGCTGGATCAACGCCTCTTGCTGGTTGGCGGTGACCACCTTGGGCGAGGAGATGGTTTCGCTGCGGCCTTCGGTCTGCGCGGCGGATAATTCGAGATCGATATTGAAGCGGGGCGAAATGATGCCGAACGCAAAGCTGCTTGCGCCCGGCGAGGTTGCCGGCATATTGACGTTGAGACCGCCCGGATATTCGAAGCCCGGATCAGGTTGGCCCTGGTTCACCGCCTGCGCCTCGTCGAAGAGACTCTTGTTCAATGAGGCGACATCGTCCGTGGTCGGAGCCGTGACCAGACGCTGATGTCCATTCCCGCTGTAGCCGAAGACATCCAGACCGAACTTGGACCCCAGCTCGCGAGCGAAATTGTCGGTCGCGATCACGATGCGGGCCTCGATCAGTACCTGCTGCACCGGCTTGTCCAACACCGCGATCAGTTGCCGGATTTCCTGAACCTTTTCCGGCGTGTCGTTCACTAGCAAGGTATTGGTACGCTCGTCGCAGGTCACACTGCCGCGGGTAGATAGAAAGCCTCGTTGCGACTGGGTATTGCCTCCGCCTCCACCCACGGAATTGGCCTGCATGTTGGTGGTCAGCAACTTCTGGATGTCACACGCGTTTCCATAAGAGATCGGCAGATAGTCCGACACAAGCGGCGCATTGTCCAGCTCCTTCAGACGCGCGTCCGCGATGTTCTGTTCGTAGGTCGCCAGTTCCTGCTGCGGCGCCACCCAGATCACGTTGCCGTCCTTGCGCTGATCCAGGTTCTTGGCGCGCAGGATCACGGCGAGCGCCTGATCCCAGGGGACGTTGACCAGCCGCAGCGTGACGTTGCCCTGCACGCTGTCGGAGGCCACGATATTCGTTCCCGAGACATCCGCGAGCAGTTGCAGCACTGAGCGCACGGGGATGTCCTGGAAGTTGAAGGTCACGCGGCCGCCCTTGTACACCACGGGTTTCGGCGCGCCGATCAGGCTGCCCAGATCCTGCTTGGGCGGCGCGAACTCAACCACGTATTGATTGCCGCTCTGATAGCCGGCCGGCTCGGTGAGACCGTTGGTCAACACGTCGATGCGCGCGCCGCCCGGCGTGGCATGCGTCGTGACGCTCTTCACCGGCGTCGCATAATCGGTCACGTCCAGCCGGCGCGCCTGCGAGGCAGCGAGCCTTGCGCCCAGCACGTCGATGATGGTGTGATCGCCTTCGTTGTGCATGCTGGTGGCCGCACCGGGTGCGTTGAAGCCGATCACCAGCTTGCCCGCACCGTGATCACCGCGGCGGAAATCCACTGTCTGGATCACGTTGCCGCTCGCCATCGGCATGGCCTTGCTCGGATCCGTTGCGGCTGTTGCTAAGGCCATCTGCGAGGGGGGCGCAGCCGGCACGGGCGCCAGCGCCTCCGAACTGCCTGGCGCAGAAGCTGGCTGGGCCGCGGCCATGTTCATGCCATTGCCGATGGTGACGATCACATCGTCGCCCTCGACACGCGTGACATACGCGGACGGCTGGGTAAGATCCACCACCACGCGCGTGCGTCCATTGGCCTCGACCGCGCTGACTGCCGAGGCCGAACCGCTGCCGACCGCAACGCTGCGCTGGGTCAGGCCATTGTGCGTATCGGCAAAATCCAGCGCGATCCGCGGAGGAGTATCGGTGCTGAAGGCGCGCGGCGCGGCGACCGGTTGCGCGAACTTCAACGTCACCTGCACCTTGCCGTCGGGCAGCGGCGTGGAAGTGACGTCCTGCAACGTGTTGGCGGCAAATGCCGGCGCGCAGGCGATGAAGCCCAGCAAGGCGACGATCGCGACGAGCTTTCTAGCGGGCGTGCCGCGCGGCCGGATCGGGCGCGCGTCGGTGCGGCCGGTTTGACAAGCGGGTTTGCTGATCATGACGTCATCCCCAATGAACTTCATTTGTCACCCAATGCGATGGTCGCGTCGCGTTCCATCCAGCCGCCGGTGCCGTTGGGCACCAGTTCG
>DAIOUL010000068.1:0-13377 GCA_036759545.1 Rhodanobacteraceae bacterium | reverse complement strand
TGACGCGGTCCATGCCGGCGGCTGCCAGTCCGGCGCCGCGGAAGATGTTGCCGCCGCCGATCACCACGCCGACCTGGACGCCGGTCGCGCGCACTTCCAGGATTTCCTTGGCCAGCCGGCCGATTACCTTGGGATCGATGCCGTAATCCTCTTCGCCCATCAGCGCTTCACCGGAGAGCTTCAGCAGGATGCGCTGGTACTTGGGCTTGGTCGGCATCGCTTCGCTCCGGCGGTGGGTAAACGAAACGATTGTAGCGGAGCGGAAAAACAAAAAGCCGCGGCAGGACCGCGGCTTTCTGCTGAAGCAGGAGTGGGGTTTACGCCAATCCCGCCTGCTTCATCACCTCGGCGGCGAAGTCGTCCTCCTTCTTCTCGATACCTTCGCCGACCACCAGCCGGTGGAACGCGAGCACCTTCGCCTTGGCCTTGTCCAGCACTTCGCCAACGCTGCTGTTGGTGTCGATCACGTAAGGTTGCCCCGTGAGCGACATTTCCGAAAGCGTCTTGCGCAGCTTGCCGGAGATCATCTTCTCCTGGATCTCGGCCGGCTTCTGCTTGTCCTTTTCCGACATTTGCGCCAATGCGATCTCCTTTTCCTTGGCGACGAAATCCGCCGGCACGTTGTCCGGAGAAATGTAGGGAGGATTCATGGCCGCGATGTGCATCGCGATTCCGCGCGCGAGTTCCGCATCGCCGCCTTGCATTTCGACCAGCACGCCGATGCGGCCGCCGTGCACGTAGGCGCCGATGGTGTTCTTGCTTTCGATCACGGCCATGCGGCGCAACTGCACGTTCTCGCCGACTTTGGTTACCAGCCACTGGCGCCCTTCCTCGACCGTCGGGCCGTAGGAAGACCGCGCCGACTTCAGGGATTCGATGTCGTTGACGCCATCGTTCAACGCGGTCTGCGCGGCTTCCTGCGCGAACTTGGCGAAGTTCTCGTCCTTGGCGACGAAATCGGTTTCGGAATTGACTTCGACCAGAACGGCCTTGCCCTCGCGCTGCGCCAGTGCGATGCGGCCTTCGGCGGCCACGCGGCTGGCCTTCTTGTCCGCCTTGGCCAAACCCTGCTTGCGCAGCCACTCGATCGACGCGTCGAGGTTGCCGGCGTTTTCGGTGAGCGCCTTCTTGCACTCCATCATGCCGGCGCCGGAGCGCTCGCGCAGTTCCTTGACCATCGCGGCGGTGATTTCCATCGTGATTTCCTCTCGAATGTTGCAAACCATGGAAGGAACGCGGGGTGATCGCTGCGATCACTGCGCGAGCGCCATGGCGCGATGAAAGAATGTGGGGACGGCGACGCGGATGCACAACCGCGCCGCCGGTGACTAGCGCGGATTACTTCGCGGCTTCTTCGTCCGTCGCCTCGTTCTCGGCGACTTCCGCTTCCGCACGCTCGAGACCTTCGGCTTCGCCGTCCTGCTTGGCAGGCGCCGCGCCGCGGCGTTGCTGCTGCGGTGCCGGTTTGCGGCCGGCGTTGCGGCCGCGCGGCGCGCCCTTGCCACGGCGGTCGTCGCGTTCGCGGTCGACGCGCGCGACCGGATTGCCTTCCGCATCCAGTTCGACGAATTCGTTGGCGTCGCCGCGCGCGGCGGCCGGAGCAGCGGCTTTGCCTTCCAGGATCGCATCGGCTGCTGCGCGCGCATACAACTGCACCGCGCGGATCGCGTCATCGTTGCCCGGAATGGCGTAATCCACCAGCGCCGGGTCGTAGTTGGTGTCGACCACGGCGACCACCGGAATGCCGAGCTTCTTGGCTTCCTTGACCGCGATGTCCTCGTGGCCGATGTCGATCACGAACAGCGCGTCCGGCAGGCGGTTCATATCCTTGATGCCGCCCAACGATTTCTCCAGCTTCTCGCGCTCGCGGCGCAGGCTGAGCACTTCGTGCTTGACCAGCTTGTCGAAGCTGCCGTCGGTTTCCATCGCCTCGAGTTCCTTCAGGCGCCCGACTGACTGCTTGACGGTGCGGAAGTTGGTCAACATGCCGCCCAGCCAGCGCGCGTTGACGTAAGGCATGCCGCAGCGCGCAGCTTCCTCGCCGATGGCTTCGCGCGCGCTGCGCTTGGTGCCGACGAACAGCACCGTGCCGCGCTTCTGCGCAAGACCGGAGAGATAATTCATGGCATCGGAGAAGAGCGGCAGCGTCTTCTCGAGATTGATGATGTGGATCTTGCCGCGCGCGCCGAAAATGTAGGGCGCCATGCGCGGGTTCCAGTAGCGGGTCTGGTGGCCGAAGTGCACGCCGGCTTCCAGCATTTGCCGCATGGTGACGGAAGGCATGTTTTTTGACTCCTGATGGGAATCCGTTTCCGCCGTTGCGGAAGCCGCGCTTTGCGCGGGTGTTGCGGATTCCGGGGTTGGCTTCCGCAGATCCCGCGGCAACGACCTTCATCGAGAAGGACCCCGGTGCCGGTTCACGATCTGCGTGTGTATTCGCCGGTGACGCCCGGCGTGGGCGATTTGCTCGTCGCAAAGCCTTTGAATTCTAACCCGGCCGCCGCCACATCGCAATCGCGGCCGCAATGCCCGATAATTGGCTATTGTCGTTCATTCGAGCCGACGCCGCTGCGCGGCGCGGCTCAATTCACTTTTACCAGGTAATGCCCGTCGTTGTTCCGTTGGCCGGGCAATTCAGAATTCCATGCCCGTCACGATCAAAACACCGCAGGACATCGAGAGAATGCGCGAAGCCGGCCGCCTTGCGGCCGAGGTGCTTGCGCTGATGGTGGATCATGTCAAACCGGGCGTGACCACCGAAGAGCTGGACCGCATCGCGCACGACCACATCGTCAACGTGCAGCGCGCAATTCCCGCCAATGTGGGTTATCGAGGCTTCCCCAAAACCCTGTGCACGTCCGTCAATCACGTAATCTGCCATGGTATTCCTTCGGCGAGCAAGGTGCTGAAGGAGGGCGACATCGTCAATATCGACGTCACGGTGATCAAGGACGGTTGGCATGGCGATACCTCGCGCATGTATTTCGTCGGCAAACCTTCGGTGCTGGCGAAGCGGCTGGTGGACAACGCCTACGAAGCGATGATGCTGGGTATCCAGCAGGTACGCCCCGGTGCCGCCTTGGGCGACATCGGACACGCGATCCAGCAACACGCCGAGCGGGCCGGCTTCTCGATCGTGAAGGACTACTGCGGACATGGCATCGGCCGCGTCTATCACGAAGACCCGCAGGTGTTGCACTACGGCAAGCCGGGCGTCGGCATGAAGATCGAGAAGGGCATGGTGTTCACCGTCGAGCCGATGATCAACGCCGGCAAGCCGAACGCCAAGGTGTTGCCGGACGGCTGGACGGTGGTCACCAAGGATCACTCGCTGTCGGCGCAGTGGGAGCACACGGTCGCGGTGACCGACGACGGATTCGAGGTCCTGACGCCCTGGCCGGATGCGTGAACTGTCAAAGGTCAATAGTCAAAGGTCAACAAGCGGGCGACCGGTTTTTATTGACTTTTGACCTCTGACTTTTGACGCTTCGCAAGTGAACGCCGACTTGCGCTATCCCGTTTCGCTTCCGCCGCTTCCGCCGCTTCCGCGCCTTCCCGCAGCGCTGCCGCGCGCGGGCGTTTCACCGGAAGCGCGTATCGCCCTGAAGCAATTGCTGGCCGATCAGGCGCGCGGTCTTGCCGTCGCGTTCCGCAATGGCGCGCAGGCGATCGATCTGGTGCGATTGCGCGCGCAGGCGGTGGAGCGCGTGCTGGCGCATTGCTGGAGCGCGTATCTGGGCGAAGTGGATGACGCTGCGCTGTTCGCGGTCGGTGGCTTCGGGCGCGGCGGGCTGTTCCCGCATTCGGACGTGGATCTGCTGGTGCTTGCCGACGGCGAACACTCCACGGCCATTGCGCGGCCGCTGGAAGCCCTGTTCGGTTGCCTGTGGGACATCGGCCTGAAACCTGGCCACGCAGTGCGCACCCTGGCGCAGTGCCGCGAAATCGCGGCGGCGGACGTCAGCGTGTTCACAAGTTTGCTGGATGCGCGCCGTCTCGCAGGTGCGCCACGTTTCGAAAGCGGAATGCAGGCGATCCTGGGCGACAACACGTTGTGGCCGCCCCACGCGTATCTCGCCGCCAAGCGCGACGATCGCGATGCACGCCACTCGAAGCACGACGACACCACCCATAACCTCGAACCGAATCTCAAGGATGGTCCTGGTGGATTTCGTGGCCTGGATCTGATCCGCTGGCTCGGACGCCGCGTCGCCTGCGCGCGCGACCTGGATGAGCTGGTTACGAAGCGGTTGCTGGAGCCGGCCGAGCGCGACGCGCTGTTCGATGCCGAACGCGTGCTGCAGCGTTGCCGTTATACGCTGCATCTGGAAAGCGGGCGCGCCGAGGAGCGTCTGCTGTTCGATTGGCAACGTGCGCTGGCAGCGCGACTGGGCTACGCCGACGATGGCCACAATCTGGCAGTCGAGCAGTTCATGCAGGGGTTCTATCGCGCGGCCGGCACGGTGGAACGCGTGCTGTCGCAACTGTTCGAGCGTCTCGACGAACATCTGCATCCGCTGCCGCCGCCGCGCGCACTGGACGGATGCTTTGCCGCACGCGGCTCGCGGCTGGATGTGCTGGAAGCAGATCTGTTCGCCCGCGAACCAGGCTCGATCGTGGATGCATTCGTACGTCTGATCGACCACCCGGAGCTGACCGGGTTCACGGCCGCGGCGATGCGCGCCCTGCAGCAGGCGTTGACGCAGCACGGTGAAAAACTCGCCGGTGACCCGCGCGTGCTGTCCGCCTTCCTGGAGCTGCTGAAGCGCGGCGCACCCGCGGTGCACGCGCTGGAAGCGATGAATCGTCACGGCGTGCTGGCCGCGATCCTGCCCGCGTTTGCGCGCGTCGTCGGCCGCATGCAGTACGACCTGTTCCACATCTACACGGTGGACGAACACACGTTGCGCGTGTTGCGCAATGTGGCGCGCTTCGCCCAGCCGCAGGTGCGCATCGAGTTCCCGCTGGCCTGTGAAGCATTTGCGCGGTTGGAAAAGCCGGAGCTGCTGCTGCTCGCCGCGCTGTTCCACGATATCGCCAAGGGCCGCGGCGGCGATCATTCCGAACTGGGCGAGGCCGAGGCGCGCGCATTCTGCGGCAAGCTCGGTCTGCGCGAAGACGACACCGCGCTGGTGGCGTGGCTGGTGCGCTGGCATCTGCTGATGAGCGTGACGGCGCAACGCCAGGACATCAGTGACGACGACGTGGTTCACGCGTTCGCGGTGCAGGTGGGCGACTGGCAGCGCCTGGACAATCTTTATCTTCTGACCATCGCCGACATTGCCGGCACCAGCCCGAAACTCTGGAACGCCTGGAAGGACCGGCTGCTCGCCGATCTGTACGTCGCTGCCCGCTTTGTTTTGCGCGGTGGGCTGGTGCGGCCGGCGGAGGCCGCGGCGCGCGCAAAATCTTCGCGCGAACGCGTCGGTGGACTGCTGCGCGCGCAGGGACGCGACGGGCAAGCAGTGCAGCGCGTGCTGGATGATTTCCCCGACGATGCCTTCCTGCGCCAGCGCGACGAACAACTGGCGTGGCAGGCGGGCGTGTTGCTGGATTCGATGGATCTGCCGGTAGTGGTGGCAGTGCATCCGCTCAACGTGCGCGGCGGCACCGAGGTATTCGTCTGCGCGCCGGATCGCGACGGCATATTCGCCGCGGTAATGGCGGGGCTGGATCGCGCGCATTGCAGCGTGATGGAAGCACGGGTGCTCGCCACGCGCAGTGGCCGCGCGCTGGATGCGTTCACTGTCCTGGATGCCGAAAGCTCGGCACCCCTGGCGCCGGCCCGCGCACGAGAACTGCGCGCAGCACTGCTGCGCGCGCTGTCGGCCGATGCCCGGTCCCTGCGCCCCGCGCGACGCGGACTCACGCGGCGGTTGAAGCATTTTCAGCGTCCGCCGCAGATCGACTTCGCCGATGCGGTGGAGGTGGCACGCACCCGGCTGGCCCTGGTCTGCAGCGACCGTCCGGGCCTGCTGGCGCGGGTGGCGCAGGGCTTCCTGGAAGCCGGCGTGCGCGTGCATGATGCGCGCATCGCCACCTTCGGCGAACGCGTCGAGGATTTTTTCGAACTCACGGATCATCACGATCTGCCGTTGAATCCCGCGATGCAGGAAACACTGCGCAGGGCGCTGTTGCGGCGGCTGGTCGCGGAAAGCGGCGAACAGGGAGGACAGCACCATGCAAGAGCTTGAACCGCTCATCGAACAAACCTGGGAACGGCGTGCCTCGCTGGAGGCGGAAGAGACCATGCACCTGCGCGCGCAACTGGAACGCGTGCTGGATGGATTGGAGTGCGGCGCGTTGCGTGTGGCCGAGCCGGATGGGCAGGGCGGATGGCGTGTGCATCAGTGGATCAAGAAAGCGGTGCTGCTGTACTTCCGGGTCAGCGCGAGCCGTGCGCTGGGCGGAGGCGCAATGGCCGCCTTCGACAAGGTGCCGTTGCGCTTCGCGGATGCGGATGAGTCCGTGTTCCAGGAGGTCGGCGCGCGCATCGTGCCGGGCGCACTGGTGCGCAGGGGTGCCTACATCGCGCGCGAAGCGGTGCTGATGCCGAGCTACGTCAACATCGGCGCACGGGTCGGCGAGGGCACGATGGTCGACACCTGGGCCACGGTGGGTTCCTGCGCGCAGATCGGCGCGCGCGTGCACCTGTCCGGTGGCGTCGGCATCGGCGGCGTGCTGGAACCGCTGCAAGCCAATCCGACCATCATCGAAGACGACTGCTTCATCGGCGCGCGCTCGGAGGTCGTCGAGGGGGTCATCGTCGAACGTGGCAGCGTGATCGGCATGGGTGTGTTCCTCGGGCAATCCACGCGCATCTACGACCGCGCGACGAAAACGATTTCGTATGGCCGCGTGCCGGCGGGCAGCGTTGTAGTTGCCGGCTCGCTTCCGGCGCCGGACGGCTCCCACAGCCTCCATGCAGCGGTGATTGTCAAGCGCGTTGACGAGCAGACGCGCGCGAAGACGAGCATCAACGATTTGCTGCGGAGTGCCGGATGAGCACGATGATCTACGGTCTGTCCACGTGCGACACCTGCCGCAAGGCGCGCAACTGGCTGACCCGCTTCGGTGTGGCACACACATTCGTCGACTACCGTGCGCAACCGGTGCTCCCGGCGACGCTGAAGGAGTGGGCAACAAAACTCGGCGGCTGGGAAGAGCTGGTCAACAAATCCTCGACTACCTGGCGCACTCTGCTGCCGCAACGCAAGAATCCGCGCAGCGATCCGGAATGGACGTTGTTGCTGAAGGAACATCCTGCGCTGATTCGCCGGCCGGTGGTCTTGCTCGATGACAGTACCGTGAGCGTCGGTTTCAGCGACAACGGATTCAAGAAGCTGTTCGGCAAACCATGAGCGAGGTGCTCGATCTCGCCAGCGAGCTGATCCGCCGCCGTTCACTGACGCCGGATGACGCGGGGTGCCAGCAGTTGATCGCGCAGCGTCTGCAAGAAGCCGGCTTTCGATGCGAGCCCCTGCGCTACGGCGAAGTCGAGAATCTCTGGGCCATGCACGGGCAGGGGAGCCCCGTGCTGGTGTTCCTCGGGCACACCGACGTGGTGCCGAGCGGACCGGAGGAGGGCTGGACTTCGCCGCCGTTCGAGCCGACGATCCGGAACGGATGTCTATACGGCCGCGGCGCGGCGGACATGAAATCCGGCGTGGCGGCGATGACCATCGCGCTGGAACAATTCGCCAGGGCGTATCCGGATCACCAGGGCGCGATCGCATTGCTGCTGACTTCCGACGAGGAAGGGCCAACCAATCTCGACGGCGTACGCCGCGTCGCGCAGCATTTCCGCGAAACGAACCAGCGCATCGACTGGTGCGTAGTCGGCGAGCCGTCATCGAAGGAAAAACTCGGCGACCTGATCCGCATCGGCCGGCGAGGTTCGCTATCGGGCAAGCTGATCGTGCGCGGCGTGCAGGGTCATGTCGCTTATCCCGAGAAGGCGCTGAATCCAATCCACGCGCTTGCGCCCGCGCTGGCCGAATTGAGTTCGGAAAAATGGGACGACGGCAATCAAGATTTCCCACCGACGTCTTTCCAGGTTTCCAACCTCAACTCCGGCACCGGCGCACTCAACGTGGTTCCGGGCTCGTTGATCGCGCATTTCAATTTTCGGTATGGCACCGCCAGCAGCGCGAATTCATTGCGCGAGCGCACCGAGGCGATCTTGAAGAAACACAAAGTGGATTACGCGCTGGAATGGAATCTGTCAGGCGAACCGTTTTTGTCGCCTGCTCACGGCAAGTTGCGGGAAACGGTGATCGCCACCTGCCGTGAACTGTGCGCTGTCGAGCCGGAGCAGAGCACCGGCGGTGGGACCTCCGACGGACGCTTCATCGCTCCGCTCGGCGCGGAAGTGGTGGAACTCGGGCCGGTCAACGCCAGCATCCACAAGGTGGACGAACATGTGGCGCTCGAAGATCTGGAACGCCTGCCGTCGTTGTATCAGTCCATCTGCCGCAGGTTGTTGGCGTAACGCGGTTATTGCGACGCGCCGCCATTTTCGATCGGGATCGCGTATTCGAGCAGCCGCTGCACGTCGTGATCGTAATACTGCTGGAACAGCAGGACCGGACTGGTCGAATTCGCCGCCGTTTCGATCCGCGGAGTCTTGAAGGTGACGCCCGGGCCATAGGCGCCGTGCTGCAACGCATATGAATAGGTGAAAGTCTGGCCGAGATCGGGACTGGTAAAGACTCCGGCATTGGTCTTGACGTTCGCGGCGACGACGATGGTGTCGCCCACCACGGTCACCTGCGGGTAGTTGGCCTGGATGCCGCTCCCGGCCAGGATGCGCTGGCTCCACGTTCCGCTGCCCGCGTCGTAACGCAGATACAGCAGCTCTCCGCCATCCACCGTGGCGAGATGAAGATTGCCCGATGCGTCGCTCGCAACGCTGAAATGGCTCGCGTAGGGATCGTTGCCACCGCCGGTGTGGGTATACAGCAACTGGGTCGTCCAGGGATCCCCGAGTGCGGCCGAATCGCTGCGCGTGGCCCAGTAAAGATCCTTCTGCACGCTGTAGATCAAGCCCATTCCGCCCGGAATCTTCACGGGCCGCGCGCTGCGCTCACTACCGTCGACCGTCGCCGTGTCTGTTTCACCGAAAGTCAGGCCGGGGTCGATCCATTCACTTGTTCCTGCTGCGCGCACCATCATCCGGATCACGTTGTCACCCCCGGCATCGGTGGTCACGAACGCCGCCCAGATGTTGCCCACGGAATCTCGTCCGAGGCACGGGTTGAGTGCGGTCTGACTATTCGAGGCAAAGACCGTCTGGGCGCTGTTGCCTGACCAGGTGCCGGAATCCGGATCCCAGACGAAGGACGCGAACTTGATGTTGTTGGCGCTCGTTACGTAAACGACCGCCAGCGAGTTGCCGAGCAGCACTCCATCTTCGGTCGATAGTCCATTGGTGGAAGGGAGTGTGGGTCCCAACGTCCAGGTCGCGCCCTGGTCGCGTGTGGTGTAAAGCCGCAGCGCGTCACGGCTGGGCTGGTTCCCCACATTGATCAGCAGATGGAAGGCGCCGTCGGAAGTCTGCCAACTGTGGTTCTGCTCGCGATACGAGATCATCCGGTCGGCAGTGCCGGTGAGGGGTGTTTCGATCGGCGAGATCGTGCTCGTGGCGCTGCACGTTTGCGAAAATCCCGCAGAGAATGCGAGCGCAAGAACCGGCAACGCCGCCTTCCGCGCCAGCGCACGAATATTTCCCACCTTTGAACCGATCATGGTCTTCCCCTTGCGTTGACCACAGCGACGGATGGCGCTCCCTGCTACCCGAGGCGCCCCTCCACGAAGGGCACTTCGAAACATTTTTCGTGCATGATCGGGCCGTGCCCGAAATAGCCGTCCTCGCCGAACAGTTCGCCGTGATCGGCGGTGATGACGAAATGCGTGTTGGCCGGGGCCTTGTCCATCAACTTGCCGATCAGTTTGTCGATGTATTCGGCGCAGACTACTTGTTGCTGTTGCAGACCTCTCAGCCGTTCCAGGTCGAACGAGTTCTTGACCTGCACCGGCGCGCCGGGGGAGCCGTGGCCCATCGACTTCAGGGCACCGTGCACACCGGAGATGTGCGGCAGGTCCTTGTCCGACAGCATGTACGGATAGTGCGTTTCGCCGAGATTGAGGAAATAGTACTGCGGCTGGTCGTCGGGAAACTCGATTTCCTCGACCATGCCGGCGAAATTGTTGTGGTTGTCCATCAGCTTGTAGTCATCGAAATGCTTGCTGATGAGGGTGTGCTTGTTCAACACCGGCATCGACACTTTCGCCACCGTGCAGTAACCGAGCTTGCTCAACACCCGCGGCAGCGACAGCTCCGGCAGGAAGTTCTTGAACTCGATGCCCGGCGAGCCGACGCGATCGATCCATTGCTGGTATTCGTCCTTGTACACCTCGGAGGCGAACACTTCGCGCGGGCTGGCGTGCGGCATCATGCCCATCGTGAAGGTGTAGTGCGACGGCGCCGTCCAAGAGGCATACGAATAGCGCTTGCCGATCTTGCCGATGCGGCGGATGTTGGGCGCGTTCGCCATCATCAGCGTGTCGTAGCGGCAACTGTCCATCACGATGAAGACGATGTGATTCATGTCCATGACGATTCCCTCCCAAGCGGGAATTCCGTGTGATGCGAAAGCCTGCGCGCATTCATGCGATCAGTCCGCGCTTGCGCAGATAGTCGATCACCTGGTCCGCGGCTTCCGCGGCGCTGCAATCGACCGTATCGATGGTGAGCTCCGGGTTCTCCGGCGGCTCGTAAGGTGAATCGATACCGGTGAAGTTGTCCAGCTCGCCGGCGCGGGCCTTCTTGTAGAGGCCTTTCACGTCGCGTTGCTCGGCCACGTTCAACGGCGTGTTGACATAGATCTCGATGAACTCGCCTTCCGCCAGCGAACGGCGCGCCATCGCGCGTTCGGAAATGAAGGGGGAAATGAAAGCGGTCAGCACGATCAACCCGGCATCGGTCATCAGTTTGGAAACTTCAGCGACGCGCCGGATGTTTTCGACGCGGTCCGCTTCGGTGAATCCGAGATCGCGGTTCAATCCGTGGCGCATATTGTCGCCGTCCAGCAGGTACGAGTGCCGGCCCATCGCGTAGAGCTTCTTCTCGACCAGGTTGGCGATCGTCGATTTGCCCGCGCCCGATAGCCCGGTGAACCACAGCACCACCGGCCGCTGGCCCTTCTGATTCGAACGCGCGGCCTTGTCGATGTCGATGTGCTGCAAGTGCACGTTGTGCGCGCGGCGCAGCGCGAAGTGCAGCATGCCCGCGCCGACCGTCTGGTTGGTCATGCGGTCGATCAGAATGAAACCACCAGTTTCCGCGTTGGCCTTGTACGGATCGAAAGGCACGGCGCGGTCCAGCGCGATGTTGCACACGCCGATCTCGTTCAGATCGAAGGTCTTCGCGGCGAGATGTTCGAGCGTGTTGACATTGATCTTGTACTTCATCTCGGTGACCACGGCATTGGTCGTGATCGGGCCGAGCTTCAACAGATAGGAACGCTCCGGCAGCAGCGGTTCGTCCGACATCCATACGATCGTCGCTTCGAACTGGTCGGCGACTTCCGCGGGCGCCTCGGCGGAAGACAGCATGTCGCCGCGTGAGCAGTCGATCTCGTCGGCGAGCGTCAAGGTGACTGACTGGCCGGCCACGGCGACCGGCAGATCGCCGTCGGCGGTGACGATGCGGCGCACGGTGCTCTCGCGCCCGGAAGGCTGCGCGCGCAGGCGGTCGCCGGGACGCACAACGCCGCTGGTGACCGTTCCGGAAAAGCCGCGGAAGTCCAGGTGCGGCCGGTTGACCCATTGCACCGGAAAGCGGAAGGGCGCGCGTTCGCGGCGGGTCTCATCCAGCTCTGTCGTTTCCAGGAACCGCATCAGAGTGGGCCCGCGATACCACGGCATGTTGCCGCTGGCTTCTACCACGTTGTCGCCGCGCAGTGCGGAGAGTGGAATCGCGGTGATGTCATCGAGCCCGATGCGCGGCGCGAACTCGCGGTATTGCCGTTCGATTTCCTCGAATCTCTGCTGGGACCAGTCCACCAGATCCATCTTGTTGATCGCGAGCACGATCTTGCGGATGCCGACCAGCGAGACGAGATAACTGTGACGATACGTCTGCGTCAGCAGGCCCTTGCGCGCGTCGATCAGGATCACCGCGACGTCCGCGGTGGAAGCGCCGGTGACCATGTTGCGCGTGTACTGCTCGTGGCCGGGCGTGTCGGCGACGATGAACTTGCGCTTGTCCGTGGTGAAGAAGCGGTAGGCGACATCGATCGTGATCTTCTGTTCGCGCTCGGCCGCCAATCCGTCCACCAGCAGCGCGAAATCGATCTCGTCGCCCTGCGTGCCGAACTTGCGCGACTCGCCTTCGAGCGCAGCGATCTGGTCGTCGAACAACGATTTCGATTCGTGCAGCAGGCGGCCGATCAGCGTGCTCTTGCCGTCGTCCACGCTGCCGCAGGTGATGAAGCGCAGCAGGCTCTTGGCCTCGTGCTGCTTGAGATAGGCTTCGATGTCGACGGCGATCAGTTCGGAAACGGCGGCCATGGAATTCCGGAGTTCGAATTGTTGAGTCGTGTTCGCGCGGAAGCGGCGAAAGGAGTGATTCTGCTCGCGCGGAGTTTCAGAAATAACCTTCGCGTTTCTTCTTCTCCATCGACGCCGCGGCATCGTGGTCGATCACCCGCCCGTTGCGCTCGGAGGTGCGCGCCAGCAGCGTTTCCTGGATCACTTTCGGCAGCGTGTCCGCGTCCGATTCGATCGCGCCGGTCAACGGATAGCACCCGAGCGTGCGGAAGCGCACCTTGCGCATCTGCGGCACTTCGCCCGGATTCAAGGGCATGCGGTCGTCGTCCACCATGATCAGCACGCCGTCGCGTTCGACCACCGGACGTTCGGCCGCGAAGTACAGCGGCACGATCGGGATGTTCTCGATATAGATGTATTGCCAGATGTCGAGCTCGGTCCAGTTGGAGAGCGGAAATACGCGGATCGACTCGCCCTTGTGCTTGCGCGAGTTGTAGAGATTCCACAATTCCGGACGCTGGTTTTTCGGATCCCACTGGTGCTGCGCGCTGCGGAACGAAAAGATGCGCTCCTTGGCGCGCGATTTTTCCTCGTCACGCCGGGCACCGCCGAAGGCGGCGTCGAAGCGGTATTTGTCCAGCGCCTGCTTCAGCCCGACCGTCTTCCACGTATCGGTGTGGATCTGCGATCCATGCGTGAACGGGTTGATGCCTTGCGCCAGCGCGTCCGGATTCTGATGAATCAGCATTTCCATTCCGGTTTCACGCGCAACCTGATCGCGCATCTCGTACATCGCGCGGAACTTCCAGGTCGTGTCGACGTGCA
>DAIOUL010000067.1:0-13532 GCA_036759545.1 Rhodanobacteraceae bacterium | reverse complement strand
GATCCTGGAAGGCAGCGTGCAGAAGGCCGGCAACCAGGTGCTGATCAACGTGCAGTTGATCGACGCGCGCTCCGACAATCATTTGTGGGCCGAGGCCTATACGCGCACGCTCGACAACATCTTCGGCGTGGAAGGCGAGGTTGCGCAGAAGGTGGCCGACGCGCTGAAAGTCAAGCTCAGCGGCGGCGAACAAAAGACGCTTGCCGCCGTGCCCACGCGCAACCCCGGTGCCTGGGACGCTTTTCTGAAAGCCGAAACGCTCGCGCAGAAAGGGCTGGATTCGGAAAATGGCGCCGATTTTGCCGACGCCGAGGCCAACTATCGGCGGGCCATCGCGCTCGACCCGGGATTCGCCTTGGCCTATGCAAGCCTGGCGTACACGCAACTGACCAACTACTGGTTCGGATCGCATTCCCCCGCGCTGATTCCCGAGGCAAAAGCCGCCGCGGATCGTGCGCTGGCGCTTGCTCCGAACTTGCCGGAAGCGCATGTGGCGCTGGGGTTTTACTACTACTGGGGGTTTTTCAAGTACGACGAGGCCATCGGGGAATTCCAGCAAGCCCTGAAGGCGTCGCCAACGAACCTCCAAGCCCGCAAGGGACTGGCTTACGTTTGGCGCCGCCAGGGCAAGTTCGAGCAGGCGCTCACGGCGTTCCGGCAGATGCTGACCATCGCGCCACGCGATCGCGTGTTGCTGGACGAATTTGGCGACACCTACATGAAACTGCGCCGCTATCCGGAAGCGAAGGAGCCATTGCAACAGGCGCTCGCCATCGACCCCGATTACGCCGATGCCAAGGATGTGCTGGTGCAAGTTCTCCTGTTCGGCTTCGGCGACGTGGCGGGTGCACGTGCGGTCGTTACTCCGCCTCCGGCGTGGCGCACGACGGGTTCCAGCGTAGGCGAACTGTTCGACGTGATCGGCATTCGCGCCTATCCCGACCTTTTCGACCGCAAGTTCGATGCCGCCTTGCATGATTTCGACTCGGCGCCTACTGGTACACAGGAGCAGCGCATCTATCGGGATGCAGCGCGCGCGGCGATCGCCGTAGTGGCAGGAAGGCAAGCCTTCGTGCAGACGGACTGTCGTCAGGTCAAAGTGCTGCTCGATGCCGAGGTGGCAAAAATCGTCGGAGGGAAACAGTCGGTCAATCCGGCCGCGGTGGCGCAACTGAGCTGGGTGGACGCGTGTCTCGGGCAAAACGCCGAGGCGATTTCCGCAGCGCGCCATGGGGTGAATCTGGTTCCGATCTCGAAGGACGCCTATTCCGGCCAGTGGTTCCTTACCGGCCTTGCGCAGATCGAGGCGCATGCCGGTGCGCCCGGCGATGCGATCAAATTGCTTGAACAACTGATGGCGATGCCCGCCGGAGATTCGGTCAGTGTCAAACGGCTGGAACTCGATCCCGTGTGGGATCCGCTGCGCGGCGATCCGCGATTCCAGGCACTGATCAGGAAGTACGAAGCTTCTCGGCCGGGCGCGTCGCCAAGCGGAACTTCGCCGTGACCGAATTCATCGCGCGCCTGAAGCAGCGCAAGCTGGTGCAGTGGGCGCTGGCGTATCTCGCCGCGGGCTGGATCGCGTTGCAGGCGCTCGGACTCGCGGTGGATAGTTACGACTGGCCGCATCGGGTGATGCAGGTTGCGTTCGCGGTCATGGCGCTCGGCTTCGTGATCGCGCTGGTGCTGGCCTGGTACCACGGCGAGCGCGGCGCGCAGCGCGTCAGCGGCACGGAATTAGTAATTCTTGCGCTGCTGCTGGCGCTCGGCGGCGGGTTGCTGTGGCGATTCGCGCGCAACGCGCCTGCTTCAGCGACGGTCGGCATCGCGAACCCGAACGCGGTGAGCGCCGACCGCAAGTCCATCGCCGTGCTGCCGTTCGTCAACATGTCCCGTGACAAGGACAACGAATATTTCTCCGACGGCGTGGCCGAGGAAATCCTCAACGTGCTGGCGCGCACGCCCGACCTGCACGTCGCGGCGCGGACTTCGTCGTTCTCGTTCCAAGGCAAGGCGATGGCAATCCCCGCCATCGCCCGCGCTCTCGGCGTGCGCATGGTGCTGGAAGGCAGCGTGCGCAAGCAAGGCGATCGCGTGCGCATCGCAGCGCAATTGATCGATGCCGCAACAGACGATCAAGTCTGGTCGCAGAGCTACGACCGCGAACTCAAGGACATTTTCGCAATCCAGGACGAAATCGCCAAGGCCATCGGCGACGCACTGAAGGTCAAGCTCGCTGGCGCGCCGCAGCCGGGAAAGAATTCCGTCGGCACGACGAATCTGAAAGCCTATGACCTTTACTTGCGTGGCATCGCGCTGTGGCAGCAACGTAACGAGGCTGCGTTGTGGCAGGCTCTTGGGTCGTTCGAACAAAGCACCGACGCCGACCCGAAGTTCGCGCAAGGCTATGCGGGGCAGGCGTTGGTCTATTCGACAATAGGCGATTACAGCGTGCGCATTCCATTTGCAGAAGCCCTGGCGCGCGCGACGGATACCGCCGAGCGCGCATTGGCGCAGGACTCCTCTTCGCCGGAAGCTTATGCGGCGCTGGGAAACGTGGCGGCGTATCAGTTGCGAAGGGCCACGGCGGATGCACTGTTGGCCCGCGCGATTGCGTTGCGGCCTTCTTTCGCAACGGCCTACCAGTGGCGGGGCACGCTGTTGATGAGCAATGGCGATCTCGCCGGCGGCCTCGCATCGCTCGAACGTGCAGCGGCGCTCGATCCACGTTCGCTGATCGTGGCCGAAAACCACGCCTTCCTGTTGCGCACGCTCGGTCGTGATGCCGAAGCCAAGGCGGTTTGCATGCGCATCTTGGCGTTTGCTCCTGCTTATGCAGGCTGTCTGGACGATGTCGCCATGATCGATTTGCAGTTACACGATTTCGCCGAGGCGCGAACCATGTTGGAACGGCTCGCCGCAGTGAAAAATCCCGCCGCCGCTGCGCAGGGTCGCGAATTGACCGATGCGCTTGCGGGCCGCGGCGACCGCCATGCCCTGTCGGTTCGATATGCCGCCTTGCCATTCAACAGCAACCTTGATCCGGGCAGCGGCAATGCGCTGCAGGACTATGACGTGGTTGGCGTCATCGTGCAGTTGGGCGAGCCCGAATTGGCGCTCGAATTTCTCGAGCGCGAGGCGAAAACAGGCATCAACGGTTATGCCGACTGGGCGATCATGCTGCCCGCGGTGGACCCGATCCGCTGCGCGCCGCGCTTCATCGCGGTGGTCAAGAGGATGAAGACCACCGACCCGTATTACGCCAAGGTGTGCGAGGGCAAGCATGGTTGATTTCCTCGCCCGCCTGAGGCAGCGCAAACTGGTGCAGTGGGCGCTGGCGTACATCGCGTTCGCATTCGCGCTGATCCAGGTCCTCGACGTAGTCGCACAGCGGTTCGGCTGGGCTGATCAAATCGAGAAGCTGCTGATCCTCGCTTTGGCGATCGGGTTTTGCGTCGCGCTGGTGCTGGCGTGGTATCACGGCGAACGCGGCGCGCAGCGCGTCAGCGGAACGGAAATCGTGATCCTCGCGCTGCTGCTGGCGATCGGCGGCGGGTTGCTGTGGCGATACGAGCGCAGCTCGACCAGAGTCACGATCGACGTGAACATGCCGATCACGGCCAAATCGATCGCGGTGCTGCCGTTCGTCAACATGAGCGGCGACAAGAACAACGATTACTTCAGCGACGGCATTACCGAGGAAATCCTCGACGCGCTGGCGCAGGTACCGAACCTGAAAGTCGCCGCGCGCACCTCAGCATTCGCGTTCAAGGGCAAGGCCGAGGACCTGCGCAAGGTCGGCCAGGTTCTGGATGTCGCCACGGTGCTGGAAGGCAGCGTGCAAAAATCGGGCGACGAGGTGCGCATCACCGCACAGTTGATCGACACGCGCAGCGGTTATCACCGGTGGTCGGAAAAATACGACCGCAAGCTCACCAGCATCTTCGCGGTCGAGGATGAGATTTCCAAAGCGATTGCCGACAAGCTGCAGGTCCAGTTGACGGGTGGAAACGGACAATCGCTGGTGGCGCGGAAAATTGTCGATCCGCGTGCGCACGATTTCTATTTGCGCGGTTTGACCTTGTTGGCTGCGCGCTCGGTAGCAGAAGCCGTCGGCGCATTTCGGCAGGCGGTGGCGATCGATCCGGACTACGCGCAGGCGTGGGCGGCGTTGGCCGAAGCCCAGGCGTTGCTGCCGAGCTACGCGCCGGACCCGACGAAGATCGCTTATGCGGACTCGTTGAAGTCCGCGGAGCGAGCCTTGGCGCTTGATCCGAACAACGCCCTGGGCCATGTCGCGCAGGGCGTGGTGTACAGCAACCAGATGCGCTGGGCCGATGCGGATCGTGCCCTGCAACGCGCGCTGGCGCTCGCCCCGGGCGATGCCGAGGTGTTGAATCAATACGCGCAGTTTCTGGAAGGCGTCGGTCAGCTCGAACCCGCGCTGGTCGAACTGGACCGCGCACTGCAGCGCGATCCGCTGTCCGGAACCAGCGGTGCGCTCCGCGTGCAACTGCGGCTGGTTTTGCATCACGATGACGCAGCCGCTACTGCCGCGCAGATCGAGGGCATCATTGCTGCACATCCCGAAAGCGTGTTCGTGCATCGCGCCGCGACCTTGATCTACCTCGATCTGCACCGCTACCCGGAAGCGGAAGCACAGGCCCGTGCGGCGGCCGCGCTCGTTGGTGCGGACCCGGAAGCCAATGCATTGTTGATCCGGGGCATGGCCGATCCGGCCTGGCGGGCCCGCGCAGTGCAGAGCCTGGAGATCCCGCCGGCCAACAGTGCGCTGCCGCGCGATCCCATCGTGCGCGCATTGTTCCTGGTGCAGCTCGGCGAGCGCGATCGCGCCATGGCCGAGCTCGAAGCAGGTGCGAGCGACAGCGGGATTCCGCAACTGCTGTGGTTTCCATTTTTCGATCCGGTCCGCAACGATCGGCGCTTCCAGGCGGTGCTGCAGAAGATGGGGTTGCCTTACACGCCGAAGAACCTCGACTCGCCATGAGCGCGCGTCCTTTTTGGAAGAATAACCGGCAAGGACGACTCCGCTGCATGTGATCGCCGAAGGAGCATCACCATGTTGCGCGCCTCACTCGGCCGGCGAGCCGCATGTAGCATGCAGGCGACGGGCTTTGACCCGCGGACGTCGACCGATGCCGGGATCGCTGAGACAGACTTTCGATGAATTCCGCCGGCGGCGCGTATTCCGCGTCGCCGCCGTGTACGTGGTGGCGGCCTGGGTCCTGATCCAGCTCGGCAGCGCCACGTTCGAACCGCTCGGATTTCCGCCGTGGTCGATGAAGCTGCTACTGGTGCTGCTGGTGCTCGGGTTTTTGCTGGCCTGCCTGCTGACCTGGGTGTACGACATCAATCCGCGCGGCATCGAACGCTCGCCGCCATTGGTGAAGCCCGAGCCCGCGCTCACGACGCCAGTGCCTGCACCCGATGCATCCGTTGCCATCCTGCCGTTCGTGGATTTGAGCGAAGCGAAGGATCAGGAATACTTCTGCGATGGTCTGGCCGAGGAAATTCTCAATGCGCTCGCTTGCTGTCCGGGTCTGCGCGTGGCTTCGCGCACTTCGTCGTTCCGCTTCCGCGGCGGCGGCACCGACGCGCGCGAAATCGGCCGGGCGCTCAGTGTGGCCGCGATCATGGAAGGCAGCGTGCGCAAAGCCGGCGACCGCGTGCGCGTCACCGCGCAGTTGATCGATGCGGGCAACGGCTACCATCTGTGGTCGGAGAATTTCGATCGCAGGCTGGAGGACATCTTCGCAATCCAGGAAGAGATCGCGCGCAGCGTCGCGCGCGCCTTGCGCGTTTCGCTGAAGGGCACGGCCGAACTCGACATCGGCCGCTACGCGCCCCGCGACATGCGCGCCTACGAGTTCTATCTGCGCGGACGGCAGATCCAGTCCGTCAAGAGCAGCGACAACTGGACCAAGGCGCCGGAAATGTTCCGGCGCGCGATCGCGCTCGATCCCGATTATGCGCAGGCGCATGCCGGTCTGGCCGATTCGCTGGCGCAGTTGCTGATCTGGAGAATCCTGCAACCGGCGGATGTATTGCAGGAGGCGCTCGCTGCGGCGAAACGCGCGCTGGAGCTGGCGCCGAACCTCGCCGAAGCGCATGTGGCGCGCGGCAACACTTTGTCGCTGGCCGGCGACGATGTCGGCGCGGTCGCCGCGTTCGAGCGCGCGATCGAACTGAATCCGGAGCTCTACGAAGCGCACTACTATTTCGGCCGGCACTGCTTCGCGCGCGGACAGCACGCGCGAGCGATCGAGCTATTCGAGGCCGCGCACCGCGTGCGTCCGGATGAGTTCCAGGCGATCTCACTGGCGTCCAACGCGGCCGATTCGCTGGGCGATCCCGCGCGCGGCGACGCGCTGGTGCGGATGGCGTTGCCCTCGGCGCTGGCCGAAATCGCGGCCGATCCGGAGAACGGGCGCGCACTTTATCTCGCGGCCGGCATGCAATTGCGGCTGGGCGATGTCGCGGGCGCGCGCCGCAGCATCGAAGCGGCGTTGCGCCTGCAGCCGGACGACTTCGGCACGCTCTACAACGCGGCGTGCACCTACACGCACATGGGCGAGAACGAGCGCGCGCTGGATTTGCTCGAGCGCGCGATCGCGACGGGCGGCGGCTTCCGTGACTGGCTGGAACACGACAGCGATCTCGACAGCCTGCGCGGGATGCCGCGCTTCGAGCAGCTCCTCTCCCGGCTCGACAGCAATTCGGAGGCGTTGTGATGTTCGATACGACGGCCACTCTGGACTGCGCGGGCCGCGTGCTCAAGCTCGACCGCCCGCGCATTTGTGGCGTGCTCAACCTCACCGACGATTCTTTCTCCGGCGACGGATTGGGCGATGACGTGCGCGCAGCGGTCGGGCGCGGGCTGGAGATGGTGGAGCACGGCGCGGACCTGCTCGATGTCGGCGCGGAGTCCACCCGGCCGGGCGCCGAACCGGTCGATGCGCAGACGGAAATCTCCCGCGTGGTGCCGGTGATCGAAGCGCTGGTGCGCGAATGCGGCGTACCGATCAGCGTCGATACCTCGAAACCCCAAGTGATGCGCGCTGCGGTGGCCGCCGGCGCCGGCATGCTCAACGACATCTACGCATTGCGCCGCGAAGGCGCGCTGGATGCCGCGGCCGAACTGAAGGTGCCGGTATGTGTCATGCACATGCAGGGCGAGCCGCGCACGATGCAGAACGATCCGCATTACGAAGACGTAGTCGGCGAAGTGCACCGCTTTCTGGCCGAGCGCGTGTTCGCCTGCGAGATGGCCGGCATCGACAAACGCCGCGTGCTCGTCGACCCCGGCTTCGGTTTCGGCAAAACGCTGGAACACAATCTCGCGCTGCTGCGCGCGCTGGAATGCTTCCGTGATCTCGCCGCCGGCGTGTTCGTGGGCCTGTCGCGCAAATCGATGATCGGCAAGTTGACCGGACGCACCGGCGGCGTTGAACGCGCGACGGGTTCCGCCGCCGCGGCGCTGATCGCGGTGCAACGCGGCGCGATGATCGTGCGCGTGCACGACGTGGCGCAGACGCGCGACGCGCTGGCGGTGTGGCAGGCGGTGCGCGAGGGCGATGCACCGAAAAAGGCCGAGCCCAAGCCATTCGGTTCGCAGCGGTTCGGGGACGACTGATAAAATCGGGCGGTCATTCCGGCGCAAGCAGGCTCCATGTCCGATTCCCGCAAGTATTTCGGTACCGACGGCATTCGCGGCCGCGTCGGCGAATGGCCGATCACCGCCGAATTCATGCTGAAGCTGGGCCGCGCCGCGGGCGTGGTGCTCGGCGACGGCAAGCGCCCGCTGGTGCTGATCGGCAAGGACACGCGCGTCTCCGGCTACATGTTCGAATCCGCGCTGGAAGCGGGCCTGGTTGCGGCCGGCGCGGATGTCGGTTTGCTCGGCCCGCTGCCGACGCCCGGCGTCGCGCAACTGACGCGCGAACTCGGCGCCAACGCCGGCATCGTGATCAGCGCTTCGCACAATCCGTATCAGGACAACGGCATCAAGTTCTTCTCCGCGACCGGAGAAAAACTCGACGACGCCATCGAGTCGGAAATCGAGCGCGAAATCGAGGCGCCATTCGCGACCGTGGCGCCGGAGCGGCTGGGCAAGGCGCGCCGCGTCGACGATGCGATCGAGCGTTACGCGCGCTTCTGCCTCGGCACCCTGCGCGCGCCGCCGGATCTTGCAGGCAGGCACATCGTGCTGGATTGCGCGCACGGCGCGACGTACCTCGTGGCGCCCCGGGTGTTCTCCTCGCTGGGCGCGAAGGTGACGCGCATCGGCTGCGAGCCGGACGGCTTCAACATCAATCGCGAAGTCGGCTCGACCCATCCGGTGACGCTGCGCGGCGCGGTGATCGAACAGCACGCCGATTTCGGCATCGCCTTCGACGGCGACGGCGACCGCGTGCAGATGATCGATCGCAACGGCGAACTGGTCGACGGCGACGATCTGATGTACGTGCTGGCGCGCGACTGGATCGCGCAAGGCCGGCTGCGCGGTCCGGTGGTCGGCACGCTGATGAGCAACTACGGGCTGGAGCGCGCCCTGACCGGCGCGGGCGTGAGATTCCTGCGTGCGAAGGTCGGCGACCGCTACGTGCTGCAGCAGTTGAAGGAACACGGTGGTTTGCTGGGCGGCGAAACCTCCGGACATATTCTTTGCCTCGATCGCGCCAGCACCGGCGACGGCATCGTGTCGGCATTGGCGGTGCTGGATGCGCTGGCGCGTGCCGGCAAGGATTTGTCGGAAGCGCGCGATGGTTTCGAAAAGCTGCCGCAGGTGACCCGCAATGTGTGCGCCGCGGGCGGCGCCGCGCTGGTTGCCGCGCCGGGTGTGCAGCAAGCGCTCGCAGAAGTGGAGGAAGCATTGCAGGGACGCGGACGGGTGGTGTTGCGTCCTTCCGGAACGGAACCGGTCGTGCGCGTCACGATCGAAGCGGCGGATGCCGCGGAAGTGGAGCGGTTGGCGGCGAAACTTGCCGACGCGGTAACCGCTGCGGCGAACGGTTCCTCGTGATGCAGCACGTTCCCGCCCTCGACATCCGCCGCTACGACAGTGACCGTGACGCCTTTGTCGCGGAACTCGGCGCGGCGTATCGTGAGTTCGGTTTTTGCGGCATTACCGGACACGGCATCGACCCGCGCCTGATCGACGGCGCGTACGAAGTCTTCAAGCAGTTCTTCGCGCTGCCGCTCAAGACCAAGTTGAAATATCACGTGCCGGGCGGCGGCGGCGCGCGCGGCTACACGCCTTTCAAAATCGAAACCGCAAAGGACAGTGTTCATCCGGACTTGAAGGAGTTCTGGCACATCGGCCGCGAGTTGCCGGACGATTCGCCTTACCGCGCGCTGATGCCGCCGAACCTGTGGCCGGCGGAAGTGCCAGGCTTCCGCGAGTACGGCTACGGCTTGTACCAGGCGCTGGATGCGCTCGGCACGCGCGTGCTGCGCGCGCTGGCGCTGCACATCGGCCTGCCGGAACATTTTTTCGACGACAAGACCAATGCCGGCAATTCGATCCTGCGGCCCATCCATTATCCGCCGATCGAAACTCGGGACATTCCCAACGTGCGCGCCGGGGCGCACGAGGACATCAATTTCATCACCCTGCTGGTCGGCGCGTCCGCGGCCGGGCTGGAACTGCTCAACCGCGAAGGCGAGTGGCTGCCGATCACCACGACCGGCGACACCATCGTGGTGAACATCGGCGACATGCTGCAACGCCTGACCAACCACGTGTATCCCTCGACCACGCACCGCGTGGTGAATCCACCGGGCGAGGACGCGCGCAAGCCGCGCTATTCGATCCCGTTCTTCCTGCATCCCAATCCGAACGTGGTGCTCGATCCGCTAACCAACTGCATCACGCGCGACAATCCGCGCCGTTACGACGTGCCGATCACCGCGCACGAGTATCTGCAGGAACGGCTGCGCGAGATACGCTTGATATGAAGACGCTTGGATGCGCCGGGTACTCTTGCTCGTCATTCCCGCGTAGGCGGGAATCCAGTGTCTTTGCAGTTCAAGCTTCAAAGTCGCTGGATCCCCGCTTTCGCGGGGATGACGGCTCTGGAGTTCCAGTGTTCCCGGTTTGCACGTAGCTTCAATGCCACGCGCCGCCCACATCGAAAAGCATTTCGGCGCATCGGACCTGCTGCGCGACATCGTGATCGGCATGGCCGATGGATTAACCGTGCCGTTCGCGCTGGCGGCGGGCCTGTCCGGCGCAGTCGCGGCTTCGGGCCTGATCGTCACCGCGGGCGTAGCGGAGATCGCGGCGGGCGCGATCGCGATGGGGCTGGGCGGTTATCTCGCCGCGCGCGGCGACGCGGAGCACTACGCGAAAGAGCGCAATCGCGAGCGCTACGAAGTCAAAGTATTGCCGCGCGAAGAAGAAGAGGAAATCGTCGGCATCCTCTCGCGCTACGGGCTGACACGAGAACAATGCGAACCGATCCTTGCCGCGTTTCACAAGGATCACGATGCCTGGATCGATTTCATGATGCGCTACGAACTTGGGCTGGAGCGGCCGGTGCCGGGACGCGCGTTGCGCAGCGCCTGCACCATCGGCGGCGCCTACGTGGTCGGCGGGCTGGTGCCGCTGATCCCGTACATGCTGATCGTTCAGCCGCGCACCGCGTTGTGGATCTCCGCGATCGCCACGCTGATCGCGCTGGCCCTGTTCGGCGGCATCAAGGGCCGCTTCGTCGGCACCGGCGCTCGCCGCGGGGCATTGCAGACCGTGATCGTCGGCGGCATCGCCGGGTGCGCAGCGTTCTTCCTGGCGAGATTGGTGGCCGGGTGAGCGTCATGCTTTCGTCGTCCGTCGTTGCGAACGTCTGCGCAGGAGTTTCGACGTGAACCGCATTCGCTTATTTTTCGCGCTCCTCGTCATGATTGCAACGCCGGCCGCTTGCGCACCGGTCACGCGCGAGGTCTCGGCACCGCGCACGGCGAAGGTGCAGCACGTGTTCGTCATCATGCTGGAGAACGAACCGTTCGAGGTCACCTTCGGTGCGCAGTCGCCCGCGCCGTATCTCGCGCATGAATTGCCGAAACGAGGCGCGCTGCTGCCGAATTACTACGGTATCGGCCATTACAGCCTCGACAACTACCTCGCGATGATCAGCGGGCAGGCGCCCAACGCGGCCACGCAAGCCGATTGCAAGGTGTTCAACGAATTCGTGCGCAGCAAGCCGGGAGCGGATGCGAACGGGCAGGCGCTGGGCGAAGGTTGCGTGTATCCGCGCGACGTGAAGACGCTGGTCGATCAGCTCGAAGCCGCGGGTTTCACCTGGAAAGGCTACATGGAAGACATGGGCGCCGATCTGGCGCGCGAAGCGGCGGCATGCGGTCACGTGCCGATCGGCGCAATGGATGTGACCAACCACGCCAGCGAGAAGGACCAGTATGCCGACAAGCACGATCCGTTCGTGTATTTCCACTCGATCATCGACGATCCCGCGCGCTGTGCCGCGCACGTGGTCAATCTCGATGTGCTGAAAAACGACTTGCGCGAAGCCGCGACGACTCCAAACTTCTCCTACATCACGCCCAACCTCTGCCACGACGGCCACGACGCACCGTGCAGCAACGGCGAGCCGGGCGGCTTGGTTTCGGCAGATGCGTTCCTGCGCGAGTGGGTGCCGCGAATCCTTGCCTCGCCGGCATTCAAGCAGGACGGCCTGTTGATCATCACCTTTGACGAAGGCACGGATGCCGCCGCGTGCTGCGGCGAGCAGCCGCTGCCGGGCGGCCCGCAGCCGGGACAGTGGGGTCCGGGCGGCGGACGCATCGGCGCGGTGCTGCTTTCGCCGATGATCAGGCCAGGCACCGTTTCAACTGTCGAGTACAACCATTACTCGTTCCTACGCAGCATGGAAGACATCTTCGGCCTGCCGCATCTGGGATACGCGAATGCGCCGCAGTTGAAGAGTTTTGGTTCGGACGTATTTACCGTTGCACGGTAGGAGCGAGCGTGCTCGCGACGAAAAACGTGCTATCCATGACAGAGAGCTTCGTGATCGCCTGCACGCAGGCTCCTATCTTTCAACCCGAAACTGCTTTGCGCGCTGCGCGATCACCCGCAACGCCAACCGATCCGGCAGCAGCTTGAACAGCATCTTGACCGCACGGTTGACGCGGCCGGTGACGTAGACGATTTTTCCTTGTTCGACCGCATCCAGCCCCAGCCGCACGACCTCGTCGGCACGCATCCACAAGTAACCTGGCATGCGCGACACCTTCTGCCGCGCGCCCGTGACGTCGTGGAATTCCGACCAGGTGAATCCCGGACACAACGCGCACACGTTCACGCCATGCGCGCGATTTTCCAGCGCAAGGGATTCGGAAAACTTGATCAGGTACGACTTCGCCGCCGCGTACAGCGTGTGCTTCGGCGTGCCCGGCACCAAGCCCGCGAGCGAGGCGACATTGACGATGCGGCCGTAGCCGCGATCGTGCATCGCCGGCAGCAGGCAATGACACAGCTCCGTCGGCGCGGTCATCAGCACCTGGATGAAATCGGCGTGCGTTTGCCAGTCGCTGTCCAGAAAATCGCCCGGCACGCCGTAGCCTGCGTTGTTGATCAGGATGTCGATGGGCAAATCGCGCCGCGCGGCTTCTTCCACGATTCGCTGCGGCGCATCGGGCAGCGAGAGATCCGCAACGATCACCTGCGCATCGATGCCGTGTTTCGCGTGCAGATCCTCCGCCAGCGATCGCAATCGCTCTTCGCGGCGCGCTGTCAGCACCAGGTCGCAGCCGCGCGCGGCCAGTTCGCGCGCGAACGCCGCGCCGATGCCGCTCGAGGCGCCGGTCACCAGCGCGCGCGGCCTGCCGCCTCCGGGTGTTCGCATCACCGCGCTGCCCTCGTTATTCTTCGCATCCACGAATGATGGATGACCCACGCATGCGCCGCAAACTGGTTGCCGGAAACTGGAAGATGTACGGCACGCGCGACAGCGCGGAAAAGCTGGTCGCCGCGATCGTCGCCGGATTTCCCGATCACTGCGATGTCTCGGTGTTTCCACCGTTTCCCTATCTGCTGCCGCTGATCGAAAAGTACGGCGGGCAACTTGATTTCGGCGCGCAGGACTGCAGCGATCATGATGACGGCGCTTACACCGGCGATGTCTCTGCGACGATGTTGAAGGACGTCGGCTGCCGTTACGTGATCCTCGGTCACTCGGAGCGCCGCCAATACCACCACGAGGACGACGCGCAAATCGCCTGCAAGGTCGTCAAGGCGCTCGAGCATGGCCTCACGCCGGTGCTGTGCGTGGGCGAGAGCCTGGAAGAACACGATGCCGGCCGCACCGCCGAGGTGGTGCAGCGGCAGCTCGGCAAGGTGATCGAACATTGCGGCATCGCGGTTTTCGAGCGCGTGATCGTGGCCTACGAGCCGGTCTGGGCGATCGGCACCGGCCGCACCGCCAGCCCCGACAAGGCCCAATCCGTGCACGCCCTGTTGCGTAGCCAATTGGCGCGCGCGGATGCTAAAATTG
>DAIOUL010000066.1:0-13631 GCA_036759545.1 Rhodanobacteraceae bacterium | reverse complement strand
GCGCAGGAACCGGAGTGTATATGTCAATACATGAGGATTCCGAGCACCGCCGGCGTGCAAGCTGCCGAGCGCAGTAGCTTTGCGGCCGCTCTATACCGCGATCGGCGCTTTGATCGCCGGATACGGATCGTAATCGACGATGCCGATGTCCTCGTAGCGGAAACCGAAGATCGAGCGCACGTCCGGGTTGAGCACCAGTTTCGGCAAGGCGCGTGGGGTGCGGGTCAATTGTTCCCGCGCCTGCTCCAAGTGATTGAGATACAGGTGCGCGTCGCCCAGCGTATGCACGAATTCACCGGCAGCGAGAGCGCAGACCTGCGCGACCATGCAGGTCAGCAGTGCGTAGCTGGCGATATTGAACGGCACGCCGAGGAAGACATCCGCCGAGCGCTGGTAGAGCTGGCAGGACAACCGTCCATTCGCCACGTGGAACTGGAACAGCGCGTGGCAGGGCGGCAGCGCCATCTTCTCCAGCTCGCCCACGTTCCAGGCGCTGACGATCAGCCGGCGCGAATCGGGATTGCATCTGATCTGTTCGATCACTTGCGCGATCTGATCGATCGCGCGTCCGTCCGCCGCCTGCCAGGAACGCCACTGATGGCCGTACACCGGACCCAGCTCGCCGTTTTCGTCCGCCCATTCGTCCCAGATGCTGACGCCGTGTTCGTTGAGATACGCGGTATTGGTGTCGCCGCGCAGGAACCACAGCAGTTCGTGCACGATGGATTTCACGTGCAGCTTCTTGGTGGTCAGCAGCGGAAATCCCTGACGCAGATCGAAGCGCATCTGCCGCCCGAACACGCTCAGCGTGCCGGTCCCGGTACGGTCGTCCTTGCGCACGCCGTGCTCGAGGATGTCACGCAGAAGGTCGAGGTAGGCGCGCATGGATCCGTGAGGCGGGCGGCGTAGGAGAAAAGCATAGCAGCGCCTTTTCGCCTGCCGCCTCCCTGCTCCCGCATTTTGAACACATTCCGCGCCGGCATGGGTTAGGCTTGGCCGACTCCGAGCTACAGGGGCTTGCCCACCATGAATACCGCCATGCATTCCGTATCCAAGACCCGCTCCTTCTCCACCGTGTTCCTGATCGAGATGTGGGAGCGCTTCGGCTATTACGGCATGCAGGCGCTGATCATCTACTACATGGTCGAGCGGCTGGGTTTTCCCGACACGCCGGCCAACCTGACCTGGGGCGCGGCGGCCGCGCTGATCTACGTTTCGCCCGCGATCGGCGGCTGGGTCGGCGACAAGTTCTTCGGCACCCGCCACACGATGTTGCTCGGGGCAATCGTGCTCGCGATCGGCTACGCGCTGATGGTGGTGCCCGCGGCTTCGTCCGAATTCCTGTTCCTCGCGCTGGGCGTGATCGTGGTCGGCAACGGCCTGTTCAAGGCCAACGCCGGCAACCTGGTGCGCAAGATCTACGAAGGCGACGACGCCAAGATCGACAGCGCGTTCACCCTGTACTACATGGCCGTCAACATCGGCTCGACCTTCTCGATGTTGCTGACGCCGGTGATCAAGAACTATTTCAACGCGCCGTATCACGGACAACTTTCCGGCTTGCTCGGTGCGAACGCGGCGAATTTCTTCGGCGGCGGATTGGGCTGGCACATCGCCTTCGCGGTGTGCTGCGCGGGCCTGCTGGTGGGGCTGGGCAACTACGCCGTGATGCGGCACACGCTCAGTCACGTGGGCTCTGAGCCGGATCGCCAGCCGTTCAAGTTCTGGAAACTCGCAGCGGTCCTCGGCGGCGGCATCGCGGTGGTGTTCCTTTCCGCTTTCATCCTGAAGTACGGCACGGTCGCGAGGATTTTCGTCTATGTCGCGGGCGCCTGTGTGCTGGCGATCTTCGCCTGGCTGATCGCAAAGAGCGAGGCGAGCGAAAAGCCCGGGCTGATCATCGCGCTGATCCTGGTGATCGAAACGGTGTTCTTTTTCATCTTCTACCAGCAGATGTCGACCTCGCTGAACCTGTTCGCCTTGCGCGACGTGGACCCGTCCTTCAGCCTGTTCGGGGTGCACCTTTTCAATTGGGATCCTGCGCAGTTCCAGGCGCTCAATCCGATCTGGATTTTCATCCTGAGTCCGATCCTCGCGATCATCTACACGCATTTCGCCAAGCGCGGGCAGGACCTTTCGATCGCCGCGAAATTCGCACTGGGTTTCGCCGCGGTCGCGGTCGGATTCTTCATCTACGGTGCGGCGGGCTATTTCACCACTTCCCCCGGCAAGACCAGCCAATGGATCATGGTGGGCGGCTACGGTTTCGGCGCGCTGGGCGAATTGCTGACCAGCGGACTCGGACTCGCGTTCGTGGCGCGCTATGTGCCCGCGCGGATGGGCGGCTTCATGATGGGCGCGTACTTCGTCGCGTCCGGCGTTTCGCAATACCTCGGCGGCGTGGTCGCCACCTTCGCCAGCGTACCGGAAACGATCACCGACCCGGTCCAGATGATGCCGATCTACACGCGGCTTTTCAATTGGCTGGGCGTCACCGGCGTGGTCTGCACGGCGATCGCGCTGGCGGTGTTGCCGTTGATGCGCAAGCTGGACCAGCGCCATGCGCAACACGCGGAACTCACCCCCGCGGTGCAGGGCATGCCAACCGTCGCGACCGAACAGTAGCGCAACCGCATTTGCGCGGAATTCTCGCGCCGCCGGCAGGCGCAGGCCGGTCGAAAGTCATGCTTCCGGCGCACCGCGCGTATGCTTTACCTTACTTTACGCGCTGCTGCAGGGCTGGTGCGCCTGCATTCAAGCGCTGCGGTTAAGCTGCGTTCCTGTCATCACCCGGTTCCGAGGAGCCACGCATGTCGCGCGGCAAATGGATAGCGATCGCGGTCGCCGTCGTAATCATTGCCGTGCTGGCTTGGCGGCTGACCCATCGCTCCCCAGCTTATTCGTCAGACCAGAACAACTCGCCGATTCCGGTGACCGTGGTGCCGGTGGTGCGAGAGAACGTGCCGGTCTATCTCACCGCCAACGGCACGGTGCAGGCGCTGAACACGGTGACGGTGCTGCCCCAGGTCGGCGGCAAATTATTGAAGCTGGATTTCACCGAAGGCCAGCCGGTGAAGAAGGGCGACGTGATCGCCGAGATCGACCCCAGTACCTTCCAGGCGCAATACGACCAGGCCGTCGCCAAGAAGGCGCAGGATCAGGCGCAGCTCGCCACCGCCCAGGCCAACCTCAAGCGCAGCGAGAGCCCGCAGTACAAACAGTACGTTGCGGAGATCGATCGCATCACGCAGGCCAACACCGTGCGCCAGATGACCGCGGCGGTATCGGCGGACGAAGCCGCCATCCGCGATGCGCAGGTGCAACTGGATTACACCAAGGTGCGCTCGCCGATAGACGGCTTGGCCGGCATCCGGCAGGTCGATCCGGGCAACGTGCTCACCACGTCCACGCCGATCGTGGTAATCACGCAGATGCATCCGATCAACGTGCTCTTTCCGCTGGCGGGCAAGTATCTGGATCAGGTGCGGGGCGCGCAGGCCAAGGCACCGCTGCCGCTGGTCGTCGACGATGCGACCACCGGCAAGATCACCGCTTCCGGCGGCGTGTTGAAGGTGGTCGACAACCAGATCGATCCGAATACTTCCACGTTCAAGTTGAAAGCGGAATTCCCGAATCAGTCGAACGAGTTGTGGCCGGGGCAATTCGTCAACCTGCGCATGCAGGTCGGTACGGTCGACAACGGCCTGGTGGTGCCCACCGCGGCGGTACAGCGCGGACCCGACGGCGACTATGTTTACGTTGTGGTGCCGCACGGCGCGGGCGGCGCGCCCGCCGCGGCCGCAACCACCGCGTCGGCCACGCCGCGGCGCCAGCATCGCTGGGGCGGTGGCAGCGGCAGCGCCAACGCGGCGGGCGCGGACAATTCCAACGCACCGACGGTGAAGATGCAGCCGGTGCAGGTGCTGGGAGAAGCCGACGATACGCACGAGCTGGTGAGCGGCGTGCAGGCCGGCGACCTGGTCGTGACGGAAGGCCAGTTCCGCCTGAAGGAAGGTAGCCCCGTGCAACCGATGAAACCGGGCGAGCAACCCAAGCCGCCGACTGCGGCAGAGATCAAGAAGGCCGCCCAGCAAGGTGGCGGACGAGGGCGCAGAGGCGGGTAATCTCAGATGGGTTTCTCGACCCTCTTCATCCGCCGCCCCATCGCCACCTCGCTGTTGATGGTGGCGGTGCTGCTGCTGGGGTTCGTCGGCTACCGCGCGCTGCCGGTTTCCGCGCTGCCGGAAATCGAAGCACCCAGCCTGGTGGTGACCACGACCTATCCCGGCGCCAGCGCGACCACGATGGCGACGCTGGTGACGACGCCGCTGGAACGGCAGCTCGGACAGATTTCCGGACTCACGATGATGAGTTCGGATTCTTCGGCCGGGCTTTCCACGATCATCCTGCAATTCGCGATGGACCGCGACATCGACGTCGCCGCGCAGGACGTGCAGTCCGCCTTGCGCGCGGCGCGCCTGCCGAGCAGCCTGCCCTATCCGCCCGTTTACAACCGCGTCAATCCGGCCGACGCGCCGATCCTGACGCTGGTGTTGTCTTCCGACAGCCGGCCGCTGCGCGACGTCAACGATTATGCCGATTCGATCATCGCGCAGAAGCTCTCGCAGGTTCCCGGAGTCGGCCTGGTTTCGATCGCGGGCAACGTGCGCCCCGCCGTGCGCGTGCAGGTCGATCCAGCCAAGCTCGGCAATCTCGGCCTGACGCTGGAAGACGTGCGCAGCGCGCTGACGCAGGCGAACGTCAACGCCGCGAAGGGCACGCTCAACGGCACGGTGCAGACGTATTCGATCGGCACCAACGACCAGTTGCAGGATGCCGATCAATACCGCAACGCGATCATCAGCTACAAGAACGGCGCGCCGGTGCGGCTGTCCGACGTCGCCAACGTGGTCGACGGCGTGGAGAACGACCAGCTCGCCGCGTGGGCCAACGGCAAACCGGCGGTGCTTCTGGATATCCGCCGCCAGCCCGGCGCGAACATCGTCAACACCGTCGCACAGATCCAGCAGGCGCTGCCATCGCTGCGCAGCGTGCTGCCGGCCGACGTGCACCTGGACGTGTTCGCGGATCGCACCATCACCATCCGCGCCTCGGTGCGCGACGTGGAGTTCACCCTGCTGCTCACCGTGTTCCTGGTGATCGCGGTGATCTTCGTGTTCCTGCGCCGTCTGTGGGCGACGGTGATTCCATCTGTCGCCGTGCCGCTGTCGCTGCTCGGCACGTTCGCGGTGATGTCGTTCGCGGGCTTCTCGCTGGACAACCTGTCGCTGATGGCGCTGACGGTGGCGACCGGCTTCGTGGTGGACGATGCGATCGTGATGATCGAGAACATCGTGCGCTACATCGAGCAAGGCAAGGATTCGAAAACTGCCGCAGAAATCGGCGCGCGCGAGATCGGTTTCACCGTGGTGTCGCTGACGGTGTCGCTGATCGCGGTGTTTCTGCCGCTGCTGCTGATGCCCGGCGTGACGGGACGGCTCTTCCACGAATTTGCCTGGGTGCTGACGATCGCGGTGGCGATCTCGATGTTCGTCTCGCTGACGCTGACGCCAATGATGTGCGCGTATCTGCTCGATCGCGGTTCGGTGCCGGCGGACGATGCCGCGCGCGCGCGCGGCAAGCCGACGCTGTTCAACCGCATGCTGGGCGTGTACGAACGCACGCTGGACTGGGCGCTGGCGCGCCGGCAATTGATCATCCTGCTGGCCACGCTGTCGGTGATCGCCACCATCCTGCTCTACATCGCGATCCCGAAGGGCCTGTTGCCGGAACAGGACACCGGCCTGATCACCGGCGTGGTGCAGGCCGACGATAACATCGCGTTCCCGGCGATGGAGAACCTCACGGAGCAGGTGGCCGCGCAATTGCGCGCCGATCCCGCGGTCGCCGGCGTGGCCGCCTTCGTGGGCGCGGGTTCGATCAATCCGACCTTGAGCCAGGGCCAGCTCAGCATCGTGCTGAAGGATCGGGGCCAGCGCGGCAGCCTTGATGACATCCTGCCGCGATTGCAACGCGCGGTGGCGAACATTCCAGGCGTCGCGCTGTACCTGAAACCGGTGCAGGACATCACGCTCGACACCCGCGTCGCGCCGACCGAATACCAGTACACGTTGTCGGACGTGAATTCGCAGGAATTGGCCGGTTACGCGCAACAGTTGACGCAGGCGCTGCGCCAACGGCCGGAGCTCGCGGACGTCGACAACAATCTCGCCGATCGCGGCGATGCGCTGAACTTGCAGATCGACCGCGACGCGGCCAGCCGCTTGGGCGTGCCGGTGCAGACGATCGACGACACGTTGTACGACGCATTCGGACAGCGCCAGATCTCCACGATCTTCACCCAGTTGAACCAGTACCGGGTGGTGCTGGAAGTGGCGCCGCAATTCCGCAACCGCTCCGACCTGATGAACATGCTGGCCGTGCGCAGCAACGGTGCGTCGGGCGCGCTCACCGGCAGCAATGCGACCAGCCTGGGGCAGGTGAAGTCGGCCAATTCGTCCACCGCAACAGGCGTCGGGCAAAGCAACACGGGCATACCGATCGGCGGCGGCAATACCGTGCCACTCTCGACGCTGGCGAGCGCAACGGTAACCAGTGCGCCGCTGGTGGTCAGCCATCAGAACCAGCTCCCGGCGATCACGATCTCGTTCAATCTCGCGCCGGGTTACTCGCTGTCGCAGGCGGTCAAGGCGATCAATCAGGAAGTGACGAAGTTGAATCTGCCGCCGCAGGTGCGCGGTGAATTCGTCGGTGCGGCGGCGGAGTTTTCCTCGTCGATCGGCAACGAACTGCTGCTGATCCTGGCCGCGGTGGTGGTGATCTACATCGTGCTGGGCGTGTTGTACGAGAGCTACATCCATCCGGCCACGATCATCTCGACGCTGCCACCGGCAGGCGTGGGTGCGCTGCTGGCACTGATGCTGTGCGGCATGAGCCTGTCGGTGGACGGCATCGTCGGCATCGTGCTGCTGATCGGCATCGTCAAGAAGAACGCGATCATGATGATCGACTTCGCGATCACCGCGCAGCGCGAGGGCCTCGGCCCGCACGACGCGATCCGGCGCGCGTGCCTGCTGCGCTTCCGCCCGATCATGATGACCACGATGGCCGCGCTGCTGGGCGCGCTGCCGCTGGCGCTGGGCAGCGGCATCGGCTCGGAACTGCGGCGTCCGCTGGGCGTGTCCATCGTCGGCGGCCTGCTGCTGTCGCAACTGGTCACGCTCTACACCACGCCGGTGATCTATCTGTACATGGAACGCTTCCATGCGTGGATACAACAGCGGCGGGGTGGCACTGCGCGGATTGCGCACGAAGGATGATGTGAGCATCTCCTCGCCCTTCATCAAGCGCCCGATCGGCACTTCGTTGCTCGCCGCGGGCGTGTTCGTGGCGGGATTGATCTGCTATCTGCTGCTGGGCATCAGCGCGTTGCCGCAGATTTCGTTCCCGGCGATCTTCGTTTCGGCCAGCGAGCCCGGCGCCGATGCCAGCACGATGGCCGCGACCGTCGCTTCGCCGCTGGAGCGCCATCTCGGCCAGATTCCCGGCATCGACACCATGCGTTCCAACTCTTCGGAAGGGAACGCGACGGTGTTCATCATCTTTCAGGGCGGCGTGGATCTCGATTCCGCCGCGCGCGAAGTGCAGGCGGCGATCAACGCCGCCGCGCCCGATCTGCCCGCAGGCCTGCCGCAACCACCGACCTATCAGAAGATCAATCCCAACGACGATCCGGTGATCCAGTTCGCGCTGACTTCGGACACCCAGCCGCTGTCTTCGCTGTTCGATGCCGCGCAAACGCTGCTGCAGCCGCGCCTTTCGCAGGTGCCCGGCGTGGCGTCGGTGGAAGTTTCCGGCAGCGCGCAGCCGGCGATCCGCGTGGACGTGGACCTGCACGCGCTGGATGCGATGGGCATTTCATCGAACGATTTGCGCAACGCGCTGACCGCAGCCAATGTCACTTCGCCGCAGGGTTTTCTTTCCGACGGCCGCACCACGATGGCGGTGACCGCCAACGATCAACTGCACACGCCGGAGGATTTCGCCAATCTGGTGGTCGCGGTGCGCAACGGCACGCCGGTGTACCTGCGCGACATCGCGCACGTCTATCAGGGTGCGGAAGACAGCTATCAGGCCGCGTGGTTCAATGGCAAGCGTTCGATCCAGATCGACGTTTACAACCGGCCGGACGCCAACATCATCGCCACCGTCGACGCGGTGAAAGCCGAACTGCCGCGATTGCGCGCGCTGCTGCCGCCGGGCACGCAACTGACGCCCTACTTCGACGGCACGCCGACCATCCGCGATTCGGTCAACGACGTGCAGATCACGCTGCTGATCAGCCTGGGCATGGTGGTGCTGACGATGGCGCTGTTCCTGCGAAGGCTCGCGCCCACGCTGATCGCAGCGACCGCAGTGCCGCTGTCGCTGGCCGGCGCCTTCGTCGTGATGTACGTGATGGACTACACGCTCGACAATCTTTCGCTGCTGGCGCTGGTGATCGCGATCGGTTTCGTGGTGGACGACGCAATCGTGGTGATCGAGAACATCATTCGCCACATCGACGAAGGCCAGAACCGCCTGCAGGCCACTTTGAACGGCGCGCGCGAGATCGGTTTCACCATCGTCGCGATCACGCTCTCGCTGGTTGCGGTGTTCATTCCGCTGCTGTTCGCTACCGGCATCATCGGCATGTTCTTCCGCGAGTTCACCGTGACCTTGGTGGCGGCGATCCTCGTCTCGGCGGTGATTTCACTGACGCTGACGCCTTCGCTGTGCGGCGTGTTCCTGTCGCCCAAACCCGAGGGACCGGCGGATTCGCGCTTCGGCCATGTGCTGGACCGTGCGCATGCGATGATGTTGAACATCTATCGCCGCGCGCTGGACGTGACGCTGCGGCACCCGCGGCTGTTCGCGCTGATGCCGGTCGCGCTGGTGGTGGCGACGTATTTCCTGTTCGGCATGGTGCGTGCGGGTTTCTTTCCACCGCAGGACACCGGCCTGATCTGGGGCCGCGTCACCGCCGGCGCGACGTTGTCGTTCGCGGACATGGAAAAACGCGAACAGCGACTGACGAAGATGCTGCTGGACGATCCCGCGGTGGAATACGTCGGCTCCGCGCTGGGCAGCGGACGGCACGGCGCCAGCGGCTGGTTCAGCATCCAGTTGAAGCAACTGGGCGAAGGCCGCAACGAATCGACGCAGGACGTGCTCGCGCGTCTGTCTGCCAAAGCCGCGCAATACCCGGATTTCGATCTGCGCCTGCGCGCGCATCAGGATCTGCCCAGCGGTGGCGGCGGCGGCAACCAGGGTGCGCAATATCAGGTTTCATTGAAAGGCAACGACCTCGCCGAACTGCAGGAGTGGCTGCCGAAACTGGAAGCGCTGCTGAAGAAGAATCCGATGTTCCGCGACGTCGGTTCGGACGTGGACGAAGCCGGTCTGCGCCAGAACATCGTCATCGACCGCGACAAGGCCGCGGCGCTCGGAATTTCGGTGGCGGCGGTGGACGAGGCGCTTTACAACGCCTTCGGTCAGCGGCAGATCTCGACGATCTATTCCGACATCAACCAGTACGCGGTGGTGCTGACCGCGCTCGCTTCCGAATCGGCCACGCCCGCGGCATTGGACCGCATTTACATCCACACGAGCGGCGGACAGATGGTGCCGATCAGCGCGATCGCGCACCAGGAACCGGGGCTCGCGCCCACGCAGATCAGCCACGAAGACCAGTTCACTGTGATGGATCTGAGTTTCAACCTCGCGCCCGGCATCAGCATGGGTCAGGCGACCGACGAGATCAACAAGACCATCGCCGGCATGCGCATGCCCGGTGACATTTCCCTGAGCCTCGGCGGCGATTTCCGCCGCTTCCAGCAGCAGCAGGGCGACATGCCGTTGCTGATTCTGGGCGCGATCATCGCGGTTTATCTGGTACTCGGAATGCTGTACGAGAGCCTGATCCATCCGGTGACGATTCTTTCCACCCTGCCCTCGGCGGGCGCGGGCGCACTGCTGGCGCTGGTGCTCACCAATACCGAACTGTCGGTGGTCGCCGACATGGCATTGGTGCTGCTGATCGGCCTGGTGAAAAAGAACGCGATCATGATGATCGACTTCGCGCTGGTGGAGGAACGCTCCGGCAAGGCGCCGCTGGAAGCGATCCGTGACGCATGCCTGGTGCGTTTCCGCCCGATCATGATGACCACGATGGTGGCGATCTTGGCTGCGCTGCCGCTGGCGATCGGCATCGGCACCGGCGCCGAACTGCGCCGCCCGCTCGGCATCGCGATGCTGGGCGGCTTGATCGTCTCGCAATCATTGACGTTGCTGTCCACGCCCGCGCTGTATCTGGTATTCGCGCGCATCTCGGCGCGCCGGCGCGAGCGCAAGGCGCAACGCCGCGCGTTGCGCCAGCAGCACGCACGTTGATGCGCGCGACTCGAAACGCGGTGAGCGCGGCGGTGGCGGAATAAATCGAAGCGGCAGGCGGTCGACTTTGCACATCACGCGGCCTGCACGCGCGGCGCGCAGGCTACAATGTCGATTGGTCTTCTGTGGCGGATGCATGCGTCGTCTTGTCGGTGTCCTTCTCCCACTGACCGCGATTTTCGCGGTTCCGCAGGCGCAGGCCTGCGCCACCTGTGGCTGCACGCTCAGCACCGACGCGGCCACGGGTTACTCGGCGCAGCAAGGTTGGCGCGTCAACCTCGAGTACGTCTGGCTGGACCAGGACGAACTGCGCCACGGCGACGGCAGCGCATCGCCCGAAGAGGTGATCGATCGCCCGGCCGATCCGTCCGCGGACGCCAGCGAGATCGAGCGCGACACCTACAACCGCTACGTCAATCTGGTGGTGTCCTGGCATCCGAATGCGGACTGGAGTTTGTCGCTGCTCGCACCTTACGTGCGCCGCGATCACACCACGTATGGAGAATTCGAGCCGCCGTTTCAGCCGTCGTATGTCTCACCGGTGAACATCAGCAGCACGCGGGTTTCCGGACTGGGCGATATCAAGCTGCTGGCGGGCTATCAGGGATTCCTGCCCACGCGCAACTTCGGCGTGATCGCCGGCGTGAAACTGCCGACCGGCCGCTACGGCGGCGGCAACGAAGACGGCGCGATCACCGGCAATCCGATGTTGTTCGAAAGCGGACCGCTGCGCGGCGAAGCGCTGGATGCGAGCCTGCAAGCCGGCACCGGCAGCACCGACGCGATCGTGGGCGCGTACTGGTATCAGCCGGTTTCCCAGGATTTCGACGCATTCGCCAACGGACAATTCCAGGCGGCGATTTTGCATCGCATGGATACGCCGGGCCTGGATTTTCGTCCCGGCAATCAGTTTTCGATGAATATCGGTCTGCGCTATGAAGCGCACGCCAACTGGGTTCCACAGTTGCAATTGAACCTGCTGCGCAAGAGCGCCGACCAGGGCGCGCTGGCCGACCGCGCCGACAGCGCCGGCACCGTTGCGTATCTCAGTCCCGGCATCAGCGTCAGCCTGCGCCAGAATCTGCAAGCCTACGGGTTCGTACAGTTGCCGTTGTACAGCCACCTCGAAGGCTATCAGTTGTTTCCGCGCTGGGCGGCCACCATCGGCCTGAGCATGGCGTTCTGATCCGCATGCCGCGCGCGCTCATCCTTTCGCTGATGCTGTTTGCGCTGGCTGCTTCATTCTCGCAGGCGCGCGCGGGCAACGAACTGGTGCTGGGCGCGGCGGCACCGCCGATCACCCTGACGACACTGGACGGCCGGCACATCGACACGCGTGGTTTGCGCGGCAAGGTGGTGATCCTCACTTTCTGGGCCACGTGGTGCGCGCCCTGCCGCGAGGAATTGCCGCTGCTCTCGCGGTATGCACAGCAACACGCGCACGACGGACTGGTGGTGCTCGGTTTCAGCCTCGACACGCCGGACAAGCTGGATGAGGTGCGCGCGGTGGCGCGACGTCTGAGTTTCCCGGTGGGACTGCTGGGCGATCCGCACGTGCCCGGCTACGGACGCATCTGGCACCTGCCGGTGAATTTCACGATCGATCGCAACGGCGATCTGGTGGACAACGGCTGGAAGGACAAGAATCCAGTGTGGACGCGCGAGCGTCTGGAGCGGATCGTCACGCCGCTGCTGCAAACGGGCGCGGCGCACTGACGGGTCATTCGCCGGCGTAGATCGCGGCGTGCGGTTCACCGTCCGCCCCGACCCAGCCGCGGTACATGCCTTCGGTGTTGAACGGCATCGCGAACGAACCATCCGCGCACAATGCGATCGCGCCGCCGCTACCGCCGAGGCGCGGAATTTCGCGGTTGATCACCTGCTCCGAAGCATCGACTGCGGACTCATGCATTTCGGTCACGCGCATGCAGATCGCATGCGCCGCGCAGGTGCGGATGTAGAACTCGCCGTGACCGGTGCACGATACGGCGCAACGCGCATTCGCATACGTGCCGGCGCCGATGATCGGCGAATCGCCCACCCGGCCCCAGCGTTTGTTGGTCATGCCGCCGGTGGAGGTGGCCGCCGCGAGATGCCCGCGCGCATCCAGCGCCACCGCGCCGACCGTGCCGAAGTAGTCCTGCGTTTCCGGCTCTCCTTTGGCTTCGCGCAATTGCGCGCTCTGCAGTTGTTGCCGGCGTTCTTCGGTGTGGAAGTATTCCGGCTCGGCTCGCTCGATTCCTTGTCGCTCCGCGAACGCCTCTGCGCCGGGGCCGGTCAGCAGCACGTGCGGCGAGTGCTCCATCGCCGCGCGCGCCAGCAGTATCGGGTTGCGCACGCCGCGCACACCGGCGACCGCACCGGCTCGCAGCGTCGCACCATCCATGATCGCGGCGTCCAGTTCGTTGGTTCCTTCGTGCGTGAATACCGCGCCGCGACCCGCGTTGAATTGCGGCGCATCTTCCAGCGCCATCACGGCCGCGCATACCGCATCCAGCGCCGTACCGGAACACAAACTCGCGTAGCCGCGTTGCAATGCCGCCTGCAATGCCGCGCGGATCGCCCGCTGTTTCGCGGATGAAGCATTCCGGCCGATCACGCCGGCGCCGCCGTGGATCAGCAGCGTGGGTTGCGCTTCGACCACGCGTTTCAGGCGCCTTGCGGCAGTGCCTGGTCGACCGCCGTGGCCGCCGGAAAGCGCAGGAACGCGGTAGTGCCGTGGCCGCTCGTGCTGTCCAGCTCCACCGGCCAGCCGAAACGGTCGGCGATGCGGCGCACGATGGTCAGGCCGATGCCGCGGCCGCCCCCACGGCCACCGTATTGGAAAGGCTGGAATGCCTGCTGCAGCGCCTCGATGTTCATTCCGGGGCCGGTATCGATGACGCGCACGCCGCCGGGTTCGATTCTTACCAGGATCGTGCCGCGTTCGGTATCCATGCAGGCGTTGCGGATCAGGTTGCCGATCACCACCGCGCACACGCGCGGCGGCGCGTGCAAGGCGAAGCGGGAGATTTCCTCGAGCTTCAGTTCGACCGGCTTGCTGCCCAGCAGGTCGCGGTAACGCTCCACTTCCTCGCGCACCACGTCGTTGATCAGGAAATCCTCCTGCGGCAGACCGGTATCGGATTCGCGCGCCAGCACCAGGAAGGTTTCGATCAGCGCCTCGATCTCGCGCACCG
>DAIOUL010000065.1:0-13938 GCA_036759545.1 Rhodanobacteraceae bacterium | reverse complement strand
TTCAGGGGTCATTCGCAGGAGAAGGACCATGGATACCAACAAGCTGACCGCAATCATCGGAGCCGTGCTGATCGCCAGCGGAGCCGTGGCCGGCATCCGCGCCTGGGCCAATGCGTCGGCCAGCGAAACCTTGCTCGCGCCGCAGGCCGAGCTGGAAGCCGTGCACACATTGCCGGCGATCACCGTGCATCCCACACGCGAGCAACTGGAGCAGATCGGCATGTCGCGCCACGCGCAGCCGCAGGCGAAAGCCGGCGATGCGCAAACCGGCGGCGGCGTCGCGCTGGACATGCCGTACTACAGCTTCGGTGCAGCGGCGATACGGGCGAGCAAGAGCTGATGGAAGTCCTCCCCCTTCAAGGGGGATTTAGGTCGGGATGGGTGTGCGGATAAAAAAAAACCATCCCCACCCGGCCCTCTCCTTGAAGGGAGGGAGTCCACCACGGAGTAATCCCATGTTCCGCTACTACCTCGACCTCGCCCTGCGCAGCCTGAAACGCTCACCCGGACTCACCGCGCTGATGATCCTCACGATCGGTTTCGGCGTGGCCGCGTCGATGACCACCTGGTCGGTGTTCCGCGCGGTGTCGGGCGATCCGATCCCGTGGAAATCGTCGAAGCTCTACGTGCCGCAGATCGACATGTGGGGTCCGGGTACGAAGCGAAGTGGGCCCGGCAGCGATCAGGGACCGCCGGATCAGCTCGACTATCCCGACGCGATGGCGCTGATGGCCGACCATCGGGCAGCCTTGCAATCGGCGATGTATCAAATCTCTCCCTCCGTGGTGCCGCAACAGCCCGGCAAGCATCCGATCAATGCGACCGGCGAAGCTGTGTATAGCGAGTTCTTCCCGATGCTCGACGTGCCGTTCCGGTACGGCAGCGGCTGGAACGCAGGCGACGATGCGAACCGCGCTCAGGTCGTGGTGCTCGGCGATCGGCTCAATCGCCGGGTTTTCGGCGGCGGCAACAGCGTCGGCAAGACGCTCAACATCGAGGGCCGCGAGTATCGCGTGGTGGGCGTGCTGGATCGCTGGAATCCGCAGCCGCGCTTCTACGATGTCGTGAATACCGGAGCCGGCGGCTTCGACAGCAACGGGCAGGATCTGTTCCTGCCGTTCAACACTGCGATCGCGGCACAGATGGCGCAAAACGGCAATACCAGTTGCTACAAATCGCCGGAACAACCCGGATTCGTAGGGTTCACGCACTCCACTTGCGTCTGGATCGCCTACATGGTGCAACTGGACGATGCCGCCGCGGTGCAACGCTACAAGAATTATCTGCAAGGCTTCGCCCGGGAACGCTATCCATCCTGGGCGCCCAACGTCGATCTGAAAAATCTGGTGACGTGGCTCGACTATGAGCACGTTGTGCCCAGTGACACGCGCGTGTCGCTGCTGGTTGCGTTCGGATTGCTGATCGTCTGCCTGGTCAACACCGCCGGGTTGCTGCTGGCGAAGTTCCTGCGCCGCTCGAGCGAGATCGGCGTGCGGCGTGCGTTGGGCGCGCCACGCTTGGCGATCTACGCGCAATTCCTCACCGAAGCAGGCGTGATCGGCGTGGCCGGCGGAATTCTCGGTCTCGTGTTGACCGGACTCGGGATCGTGATGGTCGGACTCGTGCTGCCGAAGTCGATCGCCGACCTCGCGCGGCTGGATGCATCGCTGCTGCTCACGACCTTGATCGTTGCGATAGTAGCGAGCGTACTCGCCGCGTTGTATCCGACCTATCGTGCATCGCGCGTGCAACCGGCGTGGCAGTTGAAATCGAACTAACGGTGTCATTCCGGGACCGTTCGCGGCTCTATCGCGAACGGAACTACGGAGCTCTTGGCCATGGATGGCATCTGGTCGTGCAGGCGCGCTCCTACATGAGCAGATTTTGGATCGCGGCTCCGCCGCATAGGGAATGACGAATAAGAAAACTGGATTCCGGCTTTCGCCGGACTGCGTAGGCAGGATGCCGAAGCGAACATCGGCAAAGCCGATGGCCCGTAGGGCAAGCCGCAGGATGCCGTTTGCAATGACGAAGAAGAGGAATCGCCATGACACTGCCCCCCATTCTCGCCGCACTGCGCCGCCACAAGGCGGGCGTGATCCTGATCGCCCTCCAGATCGCCTTGACGCTGGCGATCGTGTGCAATGCCATCTTCATCATCGGGCAGCGCGTCGAGCGCATCGGCCGTCCCACCGGCATGGAGGAAAACAACCTCTTCCAGATCGCGCAGCTCTGGGTCGGCGCGCCCACCGGCGACGATCAGGGCACCATCGACAAGCTCGACGCCATGCAAGTCGAAGACGTCGCCACCTTGCGCAATCTGCCGGATGTGGAATCGGCAGTGGCGATCAGCAGCTTGCCCCTGTCCGGAAACAACTGGAGCGGCGGCATCCGGCTGAAGCCCGATCAGAAAGAGGGCAGCGCACATGCTTCGTTCTACTTCGGCGATTGGCAGATGCTTCACACCTTGGGGTTGCGGCTGGTCGCCGGACGCGATTTCACCGCGCAAGATCAAACCCATAGCGGCTTCCGCGCGAAGATCAATCCGCCCGTCGTGATCATCAGCAAGGCGCTGGCCGACAAACTATTTCCGAATGGCAATGCCGTCGGCAAAAGCATCTACCTCGATAAAGAGGTCCCACCCAGCACCATCATCGGCGTGGTCGACCGGATGCAGACACCCACGATCGACAGTTGGGCGAAGGACTTCGCTTTCAATTCGATACTCGTCCCGAACCGCATCGACGCCAATTTCTCGAGCTACGCCGTTCGCGCGAAACCGGGCCGCGCGGATGCAGCGATGAAGAAGGCGCGCGACGCGCTATTCGCCGCCAACCCGATGCGCGTGATCGAAATGGGCGGCACGTACGAAGACGACAGCATCCATTCCTTCGCCGACATTCGCGCCCACGCGTACAAGGCCGACCGCGGCATGGCGATATTGATGGGCGTGATCTGCGTGATCCTGCTGGCGGTCACCGGCGCAGGGATAGTGGGCCTGACCAGCTTCTGGGTCGGACAGCGGCACAAGCAGATCGGCGTTCGCCGCGCCCTGGGTGCGCGCAAGATCGACATCCTGCGCTACTTCCAGACCGAGAATCTGCTGATCGCGGGCGGCGGCGCGATTGCCGGAATCATCCTCGCGGTCGGTTTGAATCTGTGGCTGATGCAGCGCTACGAGATGGACCGCATGCCGGTGCTTTACGTGCTCGCCGGTGTCGCGGTCGTGCTGGCGCTCGGACAGGCCGCGGTGTTCGCGCCGGCGCGCCGCGCGGCCAACGTGCCGCCGGTGGTGGCGACGAGGACGGTGTGAGCTTTGAAGTCCTCCCCTTGAAGGGGAGGGAGAAACTTAGGACTCGAGTCGGAATGTTCGCTTATTACCTCAACCTCGCCCTGCGCAGCCTGCGGGTCAACCCGGCGCTCACTGCATTGATGGTGATCGCGATCGGAGTCGGCGTGGCCGCGTCGATGATCACCTATTCGGTGTTCCGTGCCGTGTCCGGCAACCCGATTCCGGACAAGTCCTCGCGCTTGTTCACGCCGCAGATCGACAGTTGGGGTCCGCAGCAGAATCTGAAAGGCGAACCGCCGTATGCCTTGAACTACATCGACGCCATGGCGCTGATGCGCGCGCACGCGGCGAAACGCCAGACGCTGTTGTATCCCGTCAGCCTGTCGGTGCTGCCGCGGGGAGACGACAGTCTGCCGGTCCGCGGCAACGGTTACGCCGTGTACGGCGATTTCTTTCCGATGTTCGAGGTGCCGTTCCTTTATGGCGGCGGCTGGAATACCGCACAGGACGACAGCCGCGCGCCGGTGGTGGTGCTCAGCGAAGAGTTCAACCGCAAGCAGTTCGGCGGCGCCAACAGCGTGGGCCGCGAGATCGACATCGGCGGCCACGATTACCGCATCGTGGGCGTGACGCGCCACTGGAATCCGGTACCGCGTTTCTACGAATTGTTTGGCGGCAGCGGCTTCGAGGATCCGGTGGACTTCTATGTTCCGTTCAGCCGCATGGTGGATTTGCAGATCAGCACCAACGGCAACAATAGTTGCCGCGGGAAAGTGAACGACCTCAGCGGCTGGGACGCCTACCTGCACAGCAACTGCGTCTGGATCGATCCCTGGGTGGAACTGGACAGCGCCGCCGAAGCCGCCCACTACCGCAACTTTCTCGAAAGCTACTCGGCGGACCAGCAGCGCGCAGGACGTTTCGCCTGGGCGCCCAATGTGCGCCTGCGCGACGTGACGCAATGGCTCGAATATCGCAAAGTCGTGCCGCCGGAGAGCCGCATCTCACTGCTGGTTTCGCTGGGCTTTCTCGTAATCTGTCTGGTCAACACGATCGGATTGCTGCTGGCGAAGTTCATGCGCCGTGCCGGCGAGATCGGCGTGCGCCGCGCGCTGGGCGCATCGCGGCGCGAGATCTACATGCAATTCCTGATGGAAGCCGCGATTGTCGGCCTGGTGGGCGGTGCGTTGGGATTGGTCCTCACCGCGGCCGGCGTGTCGGGCGTGGGCCTGCTGTTCAAGCCGCAGATCGCGCGGCTGGCGCACATCGATCTCGCCCTGGTGACGTTGACTTTGGCGGTGGCTGTGCTCGCGACCGTGGTGGCGGCGTTCTATCCCACCTGGCGCGCGGCGCAGGTGCAACCGGCCTGGCATTTGAAAACGAATTGAGATGCGCGGCTGCGCGCTTCGTATCGGAAGCGACATCCGCCCGGAAGGAACAGACAGTAGATGCAGATCCAACCCATCATCGCCGCGCTGCGCCGCCACCGGGCCGGCACGATATTGATCGCGCTGCAGATCGCGCTGACGCTGGCGATCGTCTGCAACGCGCTCTTCATCATCCGCCAGCGCGTAGCGCATCTGGCCGAGCCGACGGGCATCGACGAAGCCAATCTTTTCGTGATCGACAACGAATGGGCGGGGCAATCATCCGATCAGCAGATCGATTCGCGGATGCAGGCCGACCTGTCCACACTGCGGCAGTTGCCCTCGGTGTGCGATGTGGCGCCGTCGAACTCCTACCCGCTGCGCGGAGGCGGCTGGGACGATTTCATCACCATGACACCCGATCAGGTTGAAAAGACCACCGACGCGTCGGTCTATCTCAGCGACGAACACCTGATCGACACGCTCGGGGTGAAGTTGATCGCGGGCCGCAACTTTCGGCCCGATGAGATTTCACCCATAGGTGGCAATGAAGCGAAGTCGCCGCCGGTAGCCATCGTGAGCAAGGCGTTGGCCGACAAGCTGTACCCGGACGGTTCGGCCCTGGGTAGGGCGTTCTACACGATGAGCAGCACGCCGATCACCATCATCGGCATCGTCGACCGTCTGCAGCGGCAGGAAGTCGATACCTGGTCGCGCGATTACGTCTATCAGGACATGTTGTGGCCGCGCCGCCTGGATTCGCAAAGCGGCACCTACTACATCGTGCGCGCCAAACCGGGACAGCTCGCCACGGCGATGCGCGAGGCGCGCGACGCGCTCTTCGCACAAAACCGCATGCGCATCATCGATCCGGAGAACGGAGTGCTGAGCTTCGCCGAGATCCGTCACCGCGCCTACGACAGCGACCGCGGCATGGCGATTTTGATGGGCATCATCTGCGCCGTGCTGCTGGTGATCACCGGCGCCGGCATCGTGGGACTCACCAGTTTCTGGGTCGGGCAACGCAGGAAGCAGATCGGCATCCGCCGCGCGCTGGGCGCGACGCGGCACGACATCCTCGGTTACTTCCTCACCGAGAATCTCTTGATCGGGCTCGGCGGCGTGCTGATCGGCATCGTGCTCGCGGTGGCGATCAACCTCTGGATGATCGTGCACGTGGAGATGTCGCACCTGCCGCTGTTCTACATGCTGGCCGGCGTGATCGTGCTGCTGCTGCTGGGACAAGGCGCTGCGCTCGCGCCCGCGCTGCGTGCCTCGCGCGTGCCGCCGGTGGTGGCGACGCGAACGGTATGATTGCAACCCTTTTCCGCGGAGATGCATCCATGTCCGCATGCATGCCAAGTCGATGCGCACCGTCCTGATCATCGATGACAACCCGGCGGTGGGCGAGGCGCTGTCGCTGCTGCTGTCGCTGCACGAAATCCGTCCGCTGGTCGCGCACACTCCCGATGAAGGTCTCGCGCGGCTGTCGCGCGAGCGCGTGGACGTGGTGATCCAGGACATGAACTTCACCGCCGACACCACGTCCGGCGAGGAAGGCGCGGATCTTTTCCGTGCGATCCGCAAGCGCTACGCCGACCTTCCCGTGATCTTGCTGACCGCGTGGACACACCTGGAAAGCGCGGTGGAACTGGTAAAAGCGGGCGCGGCGGATTACCTGGCCAAACCGTGGGACGATGCCAAGCTGCTGACCACGGTCGAGAACATGCTGGAGCTTTCCGAAGCGTCGCGGGCTGCCGCGCACGCGCGCGCGGAGCGCGCGCGTCGCCGCGAGGAACTGGCCGCCCAATACGATCTGCGCGGGCTGGTGTTTTCCTCCGAACCGATGAGCCGCGCGGTGGAATTGGCCTGTCGCGTCGGCCGCGCCGACGTGCCGGTGCTGATCACCGGCCCCAACGGCGCGGGCAAGGATGGCATCGCGCAGATCGTGCATTTCAACTCCGCGGTGCGCGACAAGGCGTTCGTCGCGGTCAACTGCGGCGCGCTGCCTTCGGAACTGGTCGAAGCGGAATTGTTTGGGGCTGAAGCCGGCGCCTACACCGGTGCCACACGCGCGCGCGAAGGCCGCTTCGAACTGGCCGACGGCGGCACCTTGTTTCTGGATGAAATCGGCACGCTGCCGTTGCCGGGCCAGGTGAAGCTGCTGCGCGTGCTGGAAAGCGGCGAATTCGAACGATTGGGATCGGGGCGCACACGTAAAGTGAAGGTGCGGGTGATCAGCGCGACCAATGCCGATCTCAAGGCGATGATCCGTGCGGGCACCTTTCGCGAAGATCTGTATTACCGCTTGAACGTGATCGAGATCGACGTGCCGCCGCTCTCCGATCGCCTGGACGACATTCTGCCGCTGGCCGAACATTTCATCGCCCGCCGCGCGCAGTTGAACGATGCCGCGCGCGAAGCGCTGCTTACGTATTCGTGGCCCGGCAACGTGCGCGAACTGAAAAACGCAATCGAACGCGCGGCTTTGCTGGCGGGCGAGGACGGCACGATCACCCCCGCGCAATTGAACCTGCCACAGCACGCCGCGACCGCCGCGGCCGCGCGCAATCTCGACGAGCCTTCGCAGATTGCGGTGGAAACCGCGCTGCGCAACGCCAACGGCGTGATCAGCCGCGCCGCGCAGGCGCTGGGACTTTCGCGGCAGGCGTTGTACAGGCGGATGGAGCGGTACGGCATCCCGACGGCGGGGTGAGCACTTGGCGCGGGCGATTCGAGCGACGCCATGCTTGTCTCCTTCCCCTTCAAGGGGAAGGGCGGGATGGGGATGGTGTTGGAATGATGCACAGCATTCCTCCCGCAAGCGTGCTTCAATCGGAACCATCCCCACCCAACCCTCCCCTTGAAGGGGAGGGTCACAAATCAATGCGCCTGTTCTCCCTCGAAGGCCGCCTCACCCTGCTGCTCGGCGCGATCGCCGTCGGCGCGGTGCTGATCTATCTCGCGATCACCGCATGGCCATTGCCTTCTTTCATTCAGTGGGCAAGCGCCGGGTTTGGCGCAACATTCGAAACCGCCTGGTTGCGCGAGCCGCGCAACGGCGTGGCGCTGGCGTTGATCGTGCTGCTGCCGTTGTGCGCGTGGCTGGCGCACCAGACGATTTCGCCGCTGCGCAAGTTGCTGCGTTCGCTGGAAGGTGCGATCGCCAGCTATCGCGACGGCGATTTTTCCATCTCGATCGCCAGCACGCGACACGACGAACTCGGTGCGCTGATCAAGATGCACAATGCGCTGGGTTCGACCCTGCGCGAACAGCGCCACAACCTCGCTCAACGCGAACTGCTGCTGGATACCGTGGTGCAGAACACGCCGGTGGCGCTGCTGCTGACCGATTCCGCCGGCCACATCGTGTACGCCAACATCGCGGCCAGGCACCTGTTCAATGAAGGCCGCAATCCCAACGGGCTCGACCTGGAGGAACTGCTGGGGGCAGCGCCGGCGCCGTTGCGCGAAGCGTTTGCCAGCGAAGGCGATCGCCTGTTCGGAGTGGAACTCGAGGGCAACGAGGAAATCTTCCATCTCGCGCAACGAGGATTCCGTTTGCACGGCAGCCCGCATCGTTTGTATCTGGTGCGGCGGATGACGCGCGAGCTTTCACGGCAGGAAGTGGCGACCTGGAAGAAGGTGATACGCACCATCAGCCACGAGTTGAACAATTCGCTGGCGCCGATCACCTCGTTGGCGCATTCGGGCGCAGAACTGGTGCGGCGCGACGAACGCGAGCGCCTGCTCGCGGTGCTCGCCACCATCGGCGAGCGCGCGCGCCACCTGCACGGCTTCATCGCCGGATATGCGGAGTTCGCCAAGCTGCCGGCGCCGCGTCCGCAGACGATCGATCTGCCGGAATTCCTGGCGCAGCTCGCGCTGCACGTGCGCTTCCGCGTGATCGGCACGCCGCCACCGCAGGGCAGTTTCGATCCAGGCCAGATGGAACACGTGCTGCTGAACCTGCTGAAGAACGCGCACGAAGCCGGCAGCGCGGAAGACGAAGTGGAACTGGAAATGCAGCGCACGGGCACGCAGTTGCGCATCGAAGTCCGCGACCGCGGCAGCGGCATGAACAAGACCGTGCTGGAGAACGCGCTACTGCCGTTCTATTCCACCAAGCGCAGCGGCAGCGGTCTCGGGCTCGCGCTGGCGCGCGAGATCGTCGAAGCGCATGGCGGCCGCATCGCGCTCGCCAACCGCGAGGACGGCGGCCTGCGGGTGACGCTCACGATTCCGCAGGCCTGAACACTGCTACTACTGTCGGTTGAGCGCGGAGCGGTGGGCGGCCGCAGATTCGATCACTCTGCGTCCAGCCCGGCGCTGACGCGGAACATGTGTCCGTCCGGATGGCGCAGATGGAATTCGCGCACGCCCCACGGTTCATCGGTCGGCGGCATGGCGATGGTCATGCCGTGGCGCAGCGCGGTCGCGTGCAATGCGTCCACGTCGGCGGGGTTGTCCATCCACCAGCTCATCCACACGCCGTCGGTTTGATCGTCACCCGGCCAGCGCGGCATCACGGTGCCGCGCGAACCCTGGCCGCCGCGGCAGAGGAAAATCTGTGCGTCGTGACTGCACACGCTGCCGAAGCCGGCTTCACCGTGTTCGTTGCGGTCCGCGGCGTGCGCGATCATGCCGCCTTCGTTCCAACTGAAACCGCGGCTCCAGCCCAGCGCTTCGAACCAAGCGAAACTGTCCGGCAGGCTGCTGACGTTGAGTACGGGCGTGACGCTGCGTACGGCCATGTTCCGTCTCCGAAGTCAGCCGTGCGAGGGCCGCGCGTGTTTCGGTTGATATACGCCCAGCTTGCCGCCGCCGGGCAGGGTGATCTGCGTCAATATGCCCCAACGCTGGTCGCTCGGCTCTGCGCACGCAATCCCGTGCCGCTGCATCTCGGCGACGAACGCGCCGATGTCGTCGCACATCAAATAAAACTCCTGCGCGTCGTTCTCTTCTGACGGATGCACGGCGATTTCCGCCGGCGGCAAGCCGAAGATCAGCCAGCCGTGACCGACGTCCACGTGCGCGAACTTCAGCACGTCGCGCAGGAACGCGCGGTCGGCTTCGGCATTTTTGCTGTAGAGGATGGTGTGCGCGCCGATGATCATGTCTCTTGCTCCACAAGTCATTGCTGCTACTGCGGCGCGATCTTTTCGTGGATGCCGGTGACGGCCATCAGCGCGGCGGTCGCATACAGGGTGTGATATTCGGCGACCATTTCTCCGCTCTTGATGACGGGATCGGTCGCGACCAGCACTGCCGCTTCGTCCGGCGTCTCGACCGCGAACACGAACAGGCCGCGCCAGTCGTTCTTGTCGCCGAACGGTCCGGCCAGCACCAGTTTGTGCGCGCCCGCCAGACGTTTGATGTTCGCGAAGTGTCCCTCGAACATCTTGTCGCGCGCGGGACCATCCGGGACACGGTGCGGACCCGTTTTCAGGATGACCAGCACGTAGTTGCGCATGCCGCGCTGGTCGGCGCCCAACTGTTTCGCCAATTGTGGATCGGCCACCGTGGCCGGCTTCGATTCCTGCGCCGAAACCGGCATCGCCACCGCAACGGCGGCGCACACGATCGCAAGCAGAAAAGCGCGCATGTCGTCCTCCTCGGCCAAGACCTTGCGGTTGGTGATCCGTGAACATGCAGCAGCGCGTGGATCGTCGCGTGCGATTCCCGAACTGTCAATCAGCCGGTTCGGGGAACCATGCCATGCCGATATCGTCTTCGTACTTGCCGTCGCCGCGGAGCACGCGGCGGCGAAAGCGCGCTTCCTCGACGAAGCCGAGCTTGCGATAGAGGCGCTGTGCGCGTTCGTTGCCGGCGCGCACGTTCAATTCGATCTTGCCCACGCGTGCATCTCCAGACGCCCAGTCCAGCAGATCGCGCAGCATCATCTCGCCCACGCCACGATCGGTATGACCCGGATGCACCACGATCGTCAACTGGAAAACGTGCGCATTCGCGCGCATCGGCAACGGATCGAGGAACGCATGGCCGATCACCGCGCCATTTTCTTCCGCCACTATATAGCGGCCGTCCTGAGCGAGCTTCGCGATTTTTTCGCGATACGCAGCCAGCGGAATTTCGCCCGGCCGGCCGACCAGCAAACCCGGCGTGCGCGCTGTTTCGGCCTCCGCGGCGGCGATCGCTTCGGCGTCGTGTTGCCCGGCACGGCGGATGCGCCTCATGCGGTTCCCGAACTACCGATTTTGAAACGCTGCGACGACAACGATTGCCCACAGACCCAGAACCGCGGCGAAATTGATGGTGAATACGACGCCCCTGAGCCGGATGTTGCGGGTGAATATCTGGACCAGGCTGTGCAGCACGCGGCCGCCGGCGAAGATCCACGCCAGCACAATGGAAAGCCTGTCGACGCCGGACTGGATCAGCAGCAGCAGGCAAGCCGCGTGGAAGAACAGCGGCCATTCGAACTGATTGGAAAGATTCGCGCTGATGCGCGGTTCGAGTGCGGCAAAGGGATTGCTGCCGTCGGCGCGCTGGCCGATTCCCCAGATCGCCGGCGCGCGCACGACCGTCAGCGCGACGTACAGAACAGCGGTCAGCGCCACGTGTGCCGCCATGGGAATGATCAGCGAATGCGGCATATGGATTCCCCGGACGACGCACTCGACTACCCGACTGCGGGCGATTATGCCGAAAAGACGATGAGTGCGGCGCCGCCGTGCGTGAGATCATGCCGGCACGATGACGGGAGCGCAGAGGGACGCAATGGATGACGCCGTGAACGGAAAGCCGGTCGGCCGCGTCGCGGGCTTGTGGCGTTACCCGGTCAAGTCGATGTGCGGCGAGGCGCTGGAAGAAATCGACGTCTCCTGGCACGGCTTTGCGGGTGACCGCCGCTGGGCCTTCGTCCAGAACAGCCTGACGCAAAGCGGATTTCCCTGGCTCACCATCCGCGAGCGCGCGGACATGAGCCACTACCAGCCTTCATTTGCCGATCCGGGCCGTCCGGACAAATCGCAGACGTTCGTGCGCACTCCGTCGGGCGCCGTCTTCGACGTCGCCGATCCGGCCTTGGCCGCGGAGCTTTGTCCCGATGGAGCGCGGGTCATCCGGCAGAACCGCGGTGCCTTCGACACCTTGCCGCTCTCGCTGATCACCACGCAGACCATCGCACGGCTCGGCGAGACGGTCGGCGCGCAACTCGACGTGCGGCGGTTCCGGCCGAACATCCTGGTGGAATCCGCCGACGGAGAACCTTTCCGCGAAGACGGCTGGCTCGGCTGCGTGCTGCGCATCGGCGGCATGCGCATGCGCATCGACAAACGCGACAGCCGCTGCGTCGTGATCACCATCGATCCGGTGACGTTGCAGCGCAATCCCGCGATCCTGCGCAGCGTGGCCCGTGACCGCCAGGGTTGCCTCGGCGTCTACGGTTCGACCGTGCAGCCGGGCCGCGTCGCGCTGGGCGATCCGGTGCTGATCGAATCTGTTGCAACAGCTAACGCCTGAATCAAGCCCCCGCGAAGCCGCGTCGGCTTGCACGAATTGCTATGTTGCGAACACGCTCGATTTCCGAAGCAGGAATTTCTCGATTCCGCTCATGACTGTTGCTTTCCAGGGCGACCGGGCAACAGTCTGGCCGTCAGGCTGCCGATGATCGCTCCGGCGAACGAACAGCCTAGGCCGATCGCCAGCGCAATCACGATCTCGATTGGCCACAGGTTGTGAGACGTAGGATCGCGCGCGCCGTCTGCTAGCACGCGAAACACGACAGCTAACCCAACCGCTCCGCCGATGATGAACGCAGCGCGCCAGAATGAAGCAACACCGAACAGCCGCAACAGCAGGGCAGACGCGAAAACGACCGCCAGGCCCGGTGCCAGCAAGGAGCTTGGAAGGCTCAGCCGTTTGTACGGCAACAGCCAATAAGGAATGCCCACCGACAAGATGCTTGCCACAGTGGCAAATAGCAGCCAGTAAGACGGGATGGGTTTCATGCGTACCTCAATAGAGCAACATAACGCCTGAATTTAGCGGCGCGAAGCCGCAAAGCGTTGGACGAAGCGCAAGCGATGGACCGGCGTCCGCTGGAATGAATTGTTGGGCTTTATTGAAGCACGGACATGTTGCTGACCCAAACCTGCGCGTCGCGAAGCTCGGCAGGTGCACCGCCAATTGCAGTGAGTGACCCCACCACTCGCACGGCCTTGCCTTGATACTTTGACAGCGCCTGTGAGCCTTTGAGCGACCAGAGCTGCACCTGAGTAAAACTGGCCGAGTTGTCGAAGCAGCCGTGCAGCAGACTGCCGATTCGCTTTGCGGTGGCTTTGGATACGTTGAGAACTACCATGGTCCAACGACTGTCGTGCGCTGGATCGTCGCCCCAGCCCGGAGGGCCAAATTCTTGGTGTGCGGACACTATGCCTGAAACCGTTACGGTGCGACCGGCAAAACAAGGATCGACTTTGTGGCGAGCAGGTGTGGCTGCAAAGGCGGGCGTACTAGCAAGAACGCCGAGTAACGCAGTTGCCGCTAGTGCTCGCATAGACGGCGCCTTTAAAGCCTAACGCTTGAATTTAGCGGCGCGCGCAGCGCGTCCGCTGGAATGAGTAGTTAGGGTGTAAACGCACTTTCTTTGCCGCAAGAGTTGCACGAAAAGACAGCTTGTTTGACCCCAAGAACTCCAAAAGTCGGATCTTCCCGATTGCCTATGCGCTTGAGATCGGGGCTGCCGCAATGGTCGCATACGTACCCGGCGGGGTTGCCTGCACTGGCGAGATGCATTGCGCGGTGCTTTAGTTGAGCATTCTCTGCCTCGAGGCTCGATATGCGCTGCTTGAGCGATACATTTTCTTTCTCGAGCGCAGCGTATTGTTGCGCTGCCAGATTGATGCGCTCCCGCAAAATTGTCGCGGAGCCGTGCTCGTTGATGAGCTTTTCGAGTCCCTTAAAGATTTCCATGCGCCCCATTTACACCCTAACGCCTGAATTTAGCGGCGCCGGCGCCGCAAGGTTTGTAAGAGCGCAAGCGATGGACCGGCGTCCGCTGGAATGAGTAGTTAGCCGCCACGCAACCACCAAAATGCTAGGCCAATGACACCAAGCAGAGCAGCAAACAACACCTTGCGCCAGTTCTTGGCAACGTCGTGACGGCGCGCAATCTCATGCTTCGCGGCCAAGTAAGCGCCGCTTTCGGGCCGGCATTCATTGAGCGCCTTGTGGAGGAACTCATCGCTAGCTTTGCGAGCGGTAGCATCGTTGAGCGCCGAGTACATTTCAATGCTCCCCCTTGTGACGGCTAAC
>DAIOUL010000064.1:11936-14241 GCA_036759545.1 Rhodanobacteraceae bacterium | reverse complement strand
ACGAACAGGTATTTGCCGCTGATCGGGCTGATCCACGACAGCTTGGCGCGTTCGCGCGTGCCCGCCTCGTCGATGAACTCGATCCACGCCCCGACCTTCAGTGCGCGCACGGCTTGCAGCGATTCCGCATCGTCCGCCGGCGGCGCTTCTTCCGCCGCCGGTTCGGCGGCCTCTTCGCCCAGGATCTCGGCCACGCCCTCCGCAGCGGGCAAAGGCTCCACGATCTGGATTTCCGCAGGCGCCGCGGAGACGGGCACTTCACCGAGCTGGCGGCGCCAGAATTCCTGCAACTCGTCCAGCAGGCGGCGCAGATCCGGTTCCTGGAACGCCACCGTGGTCAATCCCTGCCGCAAGGTTTTCTCCAGCCACGGCAGACGCTCGCGCAGCAGTGCGCGCTCGTGTTCGTCCTGCGGCGTTTGCGCGCTCTCCACGAATTCGTCCACGAAGCGCAAGGCGCCATGGAATTCCTGCGACTGCTCGCCTTGGCGCAGCAATACCAGCACCAGGTAATTCGCCCACGGGCGCGTCAGCACGCCCTGCAGCAGCGCCGGCAACGGATGACCTTCCATGCGTGTGACAATTTCGCGCGCCGCGCGGCGTCGTGCTTCCTGCAGACGTTCACGGCCGCGAGCGGCTTCGGCGGCGCGCTGCTCGGCCAGATCGGCACGCTTGCGATTGTTCTCGACGAACGCGGTAAAATCGGCGAGCTGGCGATCGAACACGCCGATGTCATCGTCGAAATCGGAAAGCAGCGCTTCGACCACGCCCTTGGTCTTGTCGTACAGGCGGCGGTCGCGATCGGATTCTTCCGACCAGCCCTTGGCGGTATCGGCCAGCAGATCGAGCAACCGCCGCGCCGGATGCGAAGCATGCGCGAACATGCGCCGATCGAGGATCGCCACCTTCAGATAGGGAATCTGCAGGCGCGCCAGCAGCACCTGCATCGGCGCGGGGATGGTGCGGTCCTGCAGGATGTATTCGAACAGCATGCCGACCAGATCGATCGTGTCCTCGTCGGCGCCGGAAACATGGCTGCGCGATTCGCCGGACAGACGGCGGATCTGGTTCATCAACTCGTCTTTCAAGCGCTGCACCATGTGCGCGGCTTCGTCGGTCGCCAGCGGCACCGGTTGTGCCGGCAGCGGTGCGGCTTCTCCCTGCAACAGGGTGAGTGCACCGAGCAGTTCCGCGGGCGTCAGCGAAGTGACCGCAGCGCCGGCGGACATCGTGTCGGAGGCGCGGCCCTGGCGGCGCGCGGCCAGCAGCGCGGTGAGGGTGTGCATCAGCTCCGCGTGCAGACCGGCAGATTCGTCGGCCAGCACCGCGGCCGACGCGGCCGCGACGACACCGGCGTGCGCTTCCGGCACACTCGTTTCCGCCGCTTCGCCCGGTGCGCGCGCGAACGTGTAGCGAAGATGCGGCAGCACGCCCGCCTGCATCAGCAGGGTGTTCACCTCGTGGTAAAGCGCATCCAGGCCGGCCAGCACGTAGCGCTCGAACAACTTCAGGATGATCAATCGGACCTTGATGTCCACGTCCATTTCGCGCAGCGCGGCGCGGAACGCATGCGCCAGCGCCGCCGGGCCGAGCGGATTGTTGCCGTCGTCGATCCGGTGTCCGCCACAGATCACCGCGAGCCGCTGATTCAAGGCGTGCAGTGCGCCGGAAAGACGGCCGTCGGCCTTGGACACCATGCTGGCGACCGCCAGCGATTCTTCCAGTTCGCTGTCGTCCACCAGCGACAACTGCCCGCTGCGCGCGGCGGCGGCTGCGGAGTCGGAAGTTTCCGCCCGCGAGCGCGGCCGGCCCATCGCGAATTCGCTGAAGCCGCGCGAGACTTCCTCGCCGAACAAGCGTTCCAGCAACGGACGCTTCTTGCGCGCTTCGCGCATGCCGTCGAAATACTGCGTCTGCGCGGCGTTGCTCTCGGCTTTTTCGGCGAGATCGAACAGCGCGTCGTCGACGTTGTCGAGCAGGTTGGTCGCGAGTTCGTGGCTGCGCTTCAGGGTCAGCGCACGCACCGCACCCAGCAGTTCGCCCACGCGCTCGTTGCGCGGATCGCCGCGGCCGGCCAGTTCCACCACCTTGCCCGGTTCGGAGCGCGGATCGTTCTGTGGTGTGGTCATGGCGGTGAGCCGGGTTGCAGTTGGCGAAGTATGGCGGAGGTATGTAGCCGGGTCGTGATGGCCGTCACGGATCGATGGAATGTCGTTCAGCGGGGAAAGTCGTTGAGCTGCAGCGTACCGATGCCCTCGTCCGGCAGCATCACCGGGATGTCGTCCTCGATGCGGTAGACCACCTTGCC
>DAIOUL010000064.1:0-11836 GCA_036759545.1 Rhodanobacteraceae bacterium | reverse complement strand
CCTCGTCCGGCAGCATCACCGGGATGTCGTCCTCGATGCGGTAGACCACCTTGCCGTCCACCGTGATCAGACCGGCCTGCAGCGGCGCCTTGACCTTCTCGCCGGCGACCGTATCCAGCGAGCCCGCCTCGACTGCGCGGTTCAACGCCGTCAGCTCGTTGGCATTGAGCATGCGCAGCGGGGTCTTGCTGACGGGATCGCAGAGGATATCGAGCAGCCGCTTGTCCACGGGTATTCAACTCCTGGGCTTCGGGTTTCGGGCGCGGCCCGGCGCCCGTACAATAACCGTTTTGGGGTTATCCGGCCATGAAAAACGCAAGGCGCGCGCCGGCCGTCGGCGTGGTGATGGGCTCGCGTTCGGACTGGGAAACCCTGCAGCACGCGGCGGAGGTGCTGGAACAATTCGGCATCGCGCACGAAATCGAAGTGGTGTCCGCGCACCGCACGCCGGACAAGCTGTTCGCCTACGCCGAAAACGCGGCGAAGCGTGGCCTGCAGGCGATCATCGCCGGCGCCGGCGGCGCCGCGCACCTGCCCGGAATGCTGGCCGCGAAGACGCGCGTGCCGGTGCTGGGCGTGCCGGTGGAATCGAAGGCGCTGAAAGGACTGGATTCGCTGCTCTCGATCGCGCAGATGCCGGCGGGCATTCCGGTCGGCACATTGGCCATCGGCAAGGCCGGCGCGATCAATGCGGCATTGCTGGCCGCGGCGATCATCGCGTTGAATGATGCGAAGGTTGCGAAAGCGCTGGAAAAATATCGCGCGAAACAGACTGCGGATGTGCTGGAAAATCCCGATCCGCGCAAGGCGGCGAAGCGTTGATGGGAACCATCGGCATCCTCGGAGGCGGCCAGCTCGCGCGCATGCTGGTGCTGGCCGGCGCGCCGCTGGGCGTGCAATTCAAAGTGGTGGACAGCGCCGACGACGCCTGCGCGGGCCAGGTCGCGCCGCTGATACCCGCCGACTGGCGCGATTTCGCCGCGCTGGAAAAATTCGCGCGCGAGATCGACGTCGCCACCTTCGATTTCGAGAACGTGCCGGCGGAAACCGCGCAGTGGTTGACGCAGCGCACGCAGGTGTTCCCCAATCCGCGCGCGCTGGCCACCGCGCAGGACCGGCTGGCCGAGAAAACGCTGTTCCGCGAATGCGGTCTCGGCACGCCAACCTTCGCGCCGGTGGACACGCGCGAAGATCTGGATGCCGCGCTGCGCATGGTCGGCTCCCCGGCGATCCTGAAAACGCGCAGACTGGGTTACGACGGCAAGGGCCAGTTTCGCTTGAAATCCGCCAATGATGCGGATGCCGCGTGGCAGGCGCTGGGTTCCAACTCGCACGGACTGATCCTGGAAGCTTTCGTGCCGTTCGAATGCGAAGTGTCGGTGATCGCGGTACGCGGACGCGACGGCGATTTCCGCACCTGGCCGCTGACGCGCAACTGGCATTCGGATGGAATTCTCTCAGCGAGCCTGGCGCCGGCACAAGTGGACGAGAACATCGCGCGCGCGGCGTTCGCTCACGCAAAGACGATCGCGGAAAAGCTCGACTACGTCGGCGTGTTTGCGCTGGAGCTGTTCGTCCACAAAGGCGAATTGCTTGGCAACGAAATGGCGCCGCGCGTGCACAACTCCGGCCACTGGACCATCGAAGGCGCTGTCACTTCGCAATTCGAGAACCACGTGCGCGCGGTGCTGGGCCTGCCGCTGGGCGACACGTCTGCGCTCGGCCGCGCTTGCATGCTCAACTGGATCGGCGAACTGCCGGACGCCAACGCGATCCTGCGCGAACCCGACGCGCACTGGCACGACTACGGCAAATCCCCGCGGGCAGGGCGCAAGGTCGGGCATGCGACTATTCGCGCGAAAGATGATGAAACGCTGTCGAAGGCGTTGCAGAGAATCGGTGAGGCGCTAGGAAGGCGAGAGCAGGTGCAGCCGGCAATCGAGGCGTTGCGTCATAGCAAATGAAGTAGTTTGGGCTCCGAAGCCCAACCCTTAACTTGCCCTTGGCTTCATCGAAATGAGATCCAAAAAATCTCACTTTTTAGGAGGAGCATTCGCGACGACACACCTCATAGGTGTGTTGTATACGGCATGGCTAGTTTCGACGTCCACAGACGGACAAGCGCCCATGATCTGGGCACTTTGGTTTCCGATCGATCTGCCTTGGTCGCTCGCCTATCTATTACCGAGCCGACCATACCTTGAATGGGCAAACTCTATAGAAGATATTTATCCATGGACCGCAAACATATTGTACTTTCCACATCTTTTACATGGAGTGATAGGCACCATTTGGTGGTATTTTTTGCCATTTATTATTGAAAAGATATTTTCAAAAAGAAAAGCAACGGAATAAGGGCGGACAGCCAGTTATTTCTCAATTCTGTAATTCAAACTCGCACGATTGCCCGTCGTCGCATTCTCCGCCTCGAATTGCAGGAAGCGGTTGAGGGTGTAGCGCAGGGTGATCACCTGTCCGGGCGTGAACAGGCCGACGCCGTAGCTCAGGAACAGTCGCGGCGAAAGGTATTTGCCGGCGGTGAACGCGCTGCCGCCCAGCGCTTCGCTGCTGGACACGCCGGCTTCCAGTCCCAGGCGTGACCCGATCGATTTCGCAAGCCGGTCGCCGGCCAGTCCACCCAGCGCCTGCGCGGCGGTGTTGAGCGTGTCGGCTTCGCCGCTCTTCAGCGATTCCAGCGGCCGGCCGGTGACGAGGTACGACAACGCCTGCGCCTGCTCCATCGATGGATCGGAAAACACGGTGAGAATCGGCTGCTGCGCGGTGCCGCGCACCTGCAAGCCGACGGTGACATCCTGGCTGCGGATGTTGCGCGTGGCGCGGATGTCGAGGCCCGGATTGTCCAGCCGCGTGCCGGCGAACAGCAGCCGTCCGTTCTCGATTTGCAACGTCTGCCCGTAAGCCTGATAGGTGCCGCTGACTTGTATTTCGCCGCGGCCGGTGGCGGGCTGCTCTGGTTGAACGTGCACTGCCAGCGCGCCGTGCACCTTGCCGTCGAGCCCATAGCCCTTCACTGAAACGTCATCGCCGAGTTTCACCGTGATATCCGCTTGCATCGGCATCTCGCCGACCGCGGCCTGATGCTGCGTTTCATCGACGATCACCACATCCGGCGAAGCCTTGGCCGGGCCTTGTCCCGGCAATTTCTCCACTTCGATCTTCGCTCGCGGAATGCCAAGCGTGCCGGTGAGCGTGTAAATGCCTTGCGCTCGGCCGATGCGCAGATCGGGCGAGGCGATCACGTGTGCGGCGGGAATGTCGGCCACCAGCACGTTGTCGCCGCGAATGGTCAGCGACAACGGCGCGTTCGCGCTGATGCCCGTATTGCCCGCGATGTGCAGCACGCCGTTACCCGACGCGATCTGTCCGTCGATGCGCAACGTGCCTTGCGCGTCACCTGCGATCGCGAAACGGCCGTCGTGCAGTTTCAAACCGGCGCGTGGCAATTCCGCGGCGAAATTCTGCGTCTGGATTTGCCCGGCGAATTGCGGCGCAGCCAAGGTACCGCCGAGCGTGAGCGTTCCGCCCAGCGTGCCGCGCACGTTGGCGATCTCGGTCGAGAGCGCTTCCAGGAATGCCAGGCTGCGCAGATCGGCGCTGACATGGCCGCTCAAGGAATGCTGCGCGCCGTTCAACGCGACGTCGCCGGTGATGCTGCCGCCATCGCTCAGATTGCCTTGGAGGCGCACGTGCTGGCTTTGTCCGTTCGCATTCGCGTCGATGTTCAGCCCCGTCCATGAAAGCAAAGTGTTGTCCGGTGTGGATGCAAACGCAATCGAGCCGGGACTAGCTTGCAGAGTCGCATTGCCATCGATGCTGCCGTCGCCGCGCAGCGTCATCGATCCGGAACCGGAAAGCTGACCGCCGGCGCGTAGCGGCTCGGTGCTGGAGGCGAGCGTCGCCAGCAACTGCATCGGGAGGCGTTGCAATTGGTAACGCGCGGTGAGCGTGCCGTCCGCCTTGCGATCCGCGGCAACGCAAAGGTTCGGTTCGCCCGCGCTCAAGCACAGTTGCGACAGCGAAGCGGCGCCGTTGCGCCATGTCAGCGACGCAGGTTGCTGCTGCCGCCATTCCGGCAAACCCTGCGGCGTGAAATGCAGATCGTGCAGCGTGCCGCTCCAGCTTTTCGATTTCTTGTTCCAACTGCCTTGCAGCGCCAGTGCGGCACTCAATTGCGGCCCGCGTGCATCGAGTTGCAGCCGATGCGAAGCCGCCGTGCCGTGCGCGTCCAGATGCACTGCGTCGAAATCCATCGCGGAGGCGCGCACGCCGTTCAAAGAGAGATCGAAATCGCCACCGGGCTGGCTGATGTCGGGAATGGACGCGGTCAGTTGGAGCGCGTGGACGCTTCGCGCATCCAGCGCGAGATGCTTGCCGTGCAGTTGGCCATTCACTGCCAGCTTCGGCCACGCGCCGCGCACGTTGAGTTGGCCTTGCAGCGCACCGGACGCCTGCGGCAGCCAGTCGGCCAACGTGGCGATGTCGATCGAAACGGTGGCATTGGTGCGTGCGCCGCCTTGGCCTTGCGCGCGGATGCGGCTGTGGCCGACGCTGAGCAGCAGCGTGCCGTCGAGCAGATTGTCCGGCGTGATGCGCAGATCGGCTTCGCTGCCGGCAACGCTGCGCTGGCGCAGCGTTCCTGCGACATGGTGGAGTTTCAGCGTGGCTTGCGGACCGCGTTGCGTCAGTTCGCCCTGCGTGGCAAGCGCGAAATCCAGCGCGCCGTTCCAGCCGGCGAGCAACGCGCCGGGATCGAACTTGCGCGCGGCCGCATCCAGTTTCCACGAGAGTTGCGGTTGCAAGCCGATCGTGCCGTGCGCATCGAGCCCGCCGTTCTTCTGCACCAGTGTCAGGGTCTGCAGGGCGATCTGTTGCGGCGTGCCTTCGAGCTTCAATTGCAAATCGGCCATCCGATCCGGTGGACCGAGCGAGAGCGCACCGTCCACGGCGTAGTGTTGCGCGCTGCCATTGAAGCTTAACGCGCCATGCGTCGCGAGCGGCTGTCCCGCGAGATCGGCGGGCAGCCGCACGCCCTGCCATTGCAAATCGAGCGCGGCGGAAATCGGATTGCTATCGAAATGCACGGTGCCCGTTGCGGTCGCCACGCCCGCAATCTGCGGCGAGCGCAGACGCAGCGGATCGAGCGTCAGCGTCTTGCCATCCAGTCGGAACTGCGCCGGATCGAGCAGCAGCGTGCGATCGTTGACTGTGAGTTTGCCGACCAGCTTGCCGCCTCGTACATCGCCGTCGCCTCGCAGATCCGTCGAGAGTGTCTTGATCGATGTCGGCAAGTCGAAGGACAGCACGTGCGCGTCGAAAGCCGGCGCATTCAACGCCACCGTCCATGCATGACCCGCGGTCAATCTCACTGTCGCGTGCAGATCGGCCCGCAAAGGCGAAGCGATGCGTGCACGCAACAGCGCGACCGAACCGTCCGATTGCGTTTCCAGATCGGCGATGTAGCGAGTGCCGTTCTGCAACCAATCCAGATGCGCGGTGCCGTGTCCGCTGTAGCCGGGCGCGAGTGCCACCACACCATTCAGTGATGCGCCGCCTTGCGGCGTGCGCAGATCGAGTTGCCTGATCAGCAGTTGATCGCTGCTCCACAGACCGGCGATCGCGAGGCTGTTCGCCGCGAAAGCGGGTTTGCCGGCTTGTCGCAAGTGGACTCGCGTCAGCAGCGTGTCGTCCAGCACCATCGTCAGCGGCGGTTGCAGCGAGAAACTTCCGGACGAAGAACTCGACGTGCCGAGTTTCAAATCGATGCCGTCGATCCGAGCGCGCGTAACATGCAATCGCCGGCCCAGTAGTGCCCATGGTTGCAGATCGATCACGGCCGAATCGACGCGCAGCACGTCGCCGCTGTCATCGCGATAGCGCAGGTCATGGATCGTGGTTTCGCCGGCCAGCGTGCCGCTTGCGTTGGCATACGCGAATTGCCCGTGCATCAGCGCCACGCCGCGATCTAACGCGAAATGCAGACCGGAAGGCGTGTACAGCAGCCACGCGAAGAAGATCGCGAGCAGCACCAGCAGTGCGATGATCGCGATGCCGATACCAAGGAACCATTTGCGCGCGCGGATCACAAGTCAGGTCCGATCACGATGTGCAACTGCGCGCCGTGGTAGTAATGGCTGTTGATCGGCACGCCGATGTCCACGCGCACCATGCCGACCGGCGAGCGCCAGCGCAGACCCAGTCCCGCGCCCGTCTGCGCATGGAACGCGGTCCCGTCGAACGCATCGCCGCTGTCCACGAATGCCGCCATGCCCCAGTCGCGCGTGAAGTAGTGTTCGATTTCAGCGCTGGCAACCAGCAATCGCGTGCCGCCGATCACGCGATCGTAGGAATTGCGCGGCCCGATCGCCTGATAACCGTAGCCGCGGATTGAACGGTCGCCGCCGGCGAAGAAGCGCAGTTCCGGCGGCAGCTTGCCGAAATCGCCGACCGTGGTCGCGCCGGCATCGCCGCGCAGGATCAGCCGATCGCGGCGGCCGAGCGCGCGGATCCATTTGAAATCGATGAGCGCCTGCGTGAAACGGGTGCTCGGTCCGGGTCCGGCGCGGCCGATCAGATTCAACGACCAGCCGCGGCGCACGAACAGCGGATTGTCGGCGACTTTCTTGGTCAGCGCGGCTTCGCCATACACCAGCACGCTGCGGCCGTGTTCCACGCCAGGTTCGTTGACGTCCTGACTGTTGCTCGCTCCGACGGTGAATGTCCCGCCGACCAGGTGCAGGCCCATGGTGCGCACGAAACCGTGCCAGTCCTTCGTCTCGTTGGCGGCGAGCGAGAAGGTGTGCGCGATCGACGTGCGGGTGTTCTCGTCGCGGAAACCGACGCCGAAATTGAAGCTGCGGTGATCGGGACCCGGTTGCGGAATCTCGTACACCGCCTGCGCGGTTTTCAATCGCTGCGCCACGATCACTTCGGTATTCAATTTGTGTCCGCGGCGATTGAGCCAGCGCCAGCGCACTCCACCGCGCACGCCGGGACCGGTATCGGTTCCGACGAACACACCGGCCGTGTAGACGTGGCGCTTGGCCGGCGCGACTTCCACCTTCACCGGCACCACGCGATCCCTCGCTTGCGCGACCTGCGGTTCGACGTTGACGATCGAAAAATAATCGGCGTCTGTCAACGACTGTTGCAACGCCAGCAGATCGGATTGCGAATACCAGTCTCCATTGCTCCAGGGCACGCAACGCTGCAGGAAGCCCGGCGCGAACTGCGAGCCTTCGAAATCCACCGCGCCGAGTTTGTAGCGCGCGCCCGGCGCGTAGTGCAGGTGGATGTCGGCGCGGTCCTGCGCGCGCGTCACTTCGACGCGATGCTCGGTCGCCTTCGCATCCAGATAACCGTTTTCCAACAGCGCCGAACCGATCGCACCCTTGGAGGCTTCGTACACGGAATCCTGCATTGCCTCGCCGACGCGCGGATGAAAACCCCGCACCGCCTTGCGCACCGGCGGCAGTTGCGCGGCGGCACCGGGCAATTGCAAGTCAAGCGTGGCGACTTTCGTCGGCGGACCGGACGTGACGTGCAGCCGCACCTGCCATGCACCGTCGACGTGTTCGAGTTTGCTGGTTGCGTGCGCGTTGTAATAGCCGTAAGGCCGCAGCGCGAGCTGCGCTTCCTTGGCCGCATCATCGGCCAGCACGCGCGCCTGCGTCTCGGTGACGTCGTTGCGATTGGCGTAGCGCGATGCCGAAAGATTGCCGCGTACCGCGGCTTGCAACGTGTCGTTCACACCGCTGATGGAAACGGTGATCTTCTCCGCACGGGCGGACAGCGCGAAGCCGAGCAATGCGAGTGAAAGAAGAACGTTCCGTGTATGCGCAGACTGCATCCGGAGCTAGTTTACGGGAACTGCATCTGCGCTCGCCGGTTCGGCGGCCTCGTTGTGCGAGGGCAGCGACTCCGTTTGCGTGTTCTCTTGTGGCTCTTCGCGCGAACGATGCGCGACCCACGCGCCGATCAACGCCGACACATACGGAATCGCCTGCGCGGCCAGGATCACCATCCACAACTGGCCTTCCAGATATTGTCCACCATAGTCGACGATCATGCCGACGATCGCCAGCGTCAGCGCGATGGCCATCAGCAGTTCCTCGCGCACCGATGCGAACGCGCTGGGTTTCTTCGTCAATCTGCGGCTCTTGGCGGTGCGCACGAACACGCCTTGTTTCTTGAACAGGCCGCGCCAGATGCCGCGCGCGATCGCGTGAGACAAACCCATGCTGGCGATCGACGCCATGATCGTTTCGCGCCAGGTGCACGGCACGCGCGCGCGGAACAGCACGATGCCGAAGAGGGTCTTGGCCGCGAAGAAACCCAGCACCGGGATCAGGAACAACTGCATCGGCAGGCTGAAGATGGAAGGCGCGGCGAGCATGCCGACCGTCCACGCCAGCGCCATCAGCGTGAACACCAGATGCAGCGCGTCGGCGAACCACGAGAACCAGCCGGTGAGGAAGTGGAAGCGCTGGCCGGGCGTGAGCGGGCCGCGATGCACCATCCAGCCCCAGCGTCCTTTCAGGATCTGCATCGCGCCGAACGCCCAGCGGGTGCGCTGCGATTTGTACGCGGTGAAATCCGCGGGCGTCAGACCCTTGCCCATCACTTCATCGACGTACACCAGCTCGTAACCGGCATGCATCAAACGCAGGCCGAGTTCCGCATCCTCGCAGATCGTCCATTCGGCCCAGCCGCCGGTGCCTTCCAGCGCCGAGCGCCGCACCATCGTCATGGTGCCGTGCTGGATGATTGCGTTGCGCTCGTTGCGATGGTGCATGCCGATGCGGAAGAAGCCGTCCGATTCCCAACTGGTCATGCGGCGGAACGCGTTGTGTTCCCACTCGCGATGCGCCTGCGGACACTGCACGACCGCGACCTTCGGATCGTGGAAATAGCCGGTGAGCGCGGAAAGCCAATCCGGCCGCACCACGTAGTCGGCATCGATCGCGGCCACGACCTGCGCGCGCGGATCGGTTTCCTTCAGGCCGAAATTCAGCGCGCCGGCCTTGAAGCCGGGCCAGGGATCGAGATGGAAGAAGCGGAAGCGCTCGCCGAGTTTCGCGCAATACGCCTCAACCGGCTTCCACACCGCTTCGTTCTTGGTGTTGTTGTCGATCACCAGCACTTCGTAGTTGTGATAGTCGAGTGCTGCCAGTGAATCGAGGGTGGCGATCACCATTTCTGGCGGCTCGTTGTGGCAAGCCAGATGGATCGAGACGAACGGTTGTTCGGTCGGTGGATCGGGTTGCAGCAAACCGAAATGCCGCAGCCATTTCCCGCGCCACAGCACTTCGGTGAATTCGAAGCCGTTGATCAGCAGCACGGCGAGGATCGCGAGCTGCGCCGGGAACAGCAGGATCAGCATCGCCCAGTCGACGACGTCGAGGTAGAAGAAGAACGGTACGGTCGCCGACCACACGATCAGCGCCGCGGCGAGCTGGATCAGCGCGAGGAAGACGAATCTTCCGATCAACTTGTAGCGCGCGAACGCAAACGCGAACCACAGCATCGGCAGGAAAGCCAGGGCCGCGGCAGCCGTCGCTTTCCACGGCCAGTTCACGTCTTCGAGCACAGGCCCTTCGAATGGGAACTTCAACCGGCGATCCGAACCGAACACGCCCCAATACGCCTCGACGCGACGGTTGCCCAGTGCTTCCTTCCACGGCTGGTCGACCGCTTCCATGATGTAGTAGTCGATGCCGCGTTCGCGCGCGACGTTGAACCACTGGCGCAGGAAGATCGCCTCGTTGGCGATGGAAGGTTGCGCGTATTCGAAACGGTCGCCGTTGGACGGCCAGCCGATCTCGCCTATCACGATGTGCTTGTCCGGGAACAATCGCTGCAGTTGTTCGTAGCGCATCAGCGCCTCGCCGACCGCATCCTTGCGCGGCACGCCTTCCCAGTACGGCAGCAGGTGCACGGTGATGAAATCCACGTGCCGCGCCAGTTCCGGATATTTCTGCCAGATGTGCCAGGGTTCGGCGGTGGACACGGGCTGTTCGACCGCCGCGCGCGCGCGATCGAGATACGCCATCAGTTCCTGCGGCGACATGTCGTTGCGCAGCAGCACCTCGTTGCCGACCATCACGCGCTTGATATCCGGCCAGCGCCGCGCCTGCGCGATCAGCGCGTCCAGTTCGGCCTCGTTGTTGTCGTCGCGCCGGTCCAGCCACGCGCCGGCGAGAAGATCCAGATGGTGCTTCATCGCCAGCCGCGGGATCGACGGGCTCTCCAGCGAGGAATAGGTGCGGACGCGGTGCGTGTATCTCGACAGCAGTTCGAGATCGGAGTCGAGTTCGCTGTCGCTGGGATGCGTGTCGTTGAAGGGACTCTGGTAACGCTGGTAGGCGCTGAAGGCGAAGCCGCCGATCTGGCCTTGCCACGCGGTCACGCCGGTGGGGCGATCGGCCACGCCCCACAACACGAAATTCAGAGCGGCGACGGCCAGCGCCAGTACGAGCGCGCTGAAAAACACAAGCAGCCGCGAGCGGCGGCGTTCGGCGGCTGGCTTGGCGTTCAAGAACAATCCGGGCGCGAATGCGGTTTCGCAAAAAACCCGCGCAGCTTAAGTCAGCGCCGCGCTGCGCTCAAATGAATGCTCCTTTCCGCTTTCCTCGCATTCAGCGGGCAATGCAGGAGTGCCGAAAGAGCAGGCCATGGATGGCCGTATTCGGTGCGATAACGGCGCTGTCGCGATGCCGCAGCGACGCAGCCGAGCGCGCGAGCAAGGCGCGACTGTTTGAGCGCAGGGACGCGCGAGTTCGCGCCGGCGCGCGCGAGGCAAGGAGCAAGGGCAGTCGAGGCAACAGGACGTTGCCGAGACCATCGCGTCCAGCGCCAATGGTTTTGGCGACTTTTGCCGAAACAAAAGTCGCTCGCTCGCGGCAGCGAGCGAAACCAAAAGCAATCTTGCGGGAAAGCAAAACTGGATTGCAAAGTCCATCCATGGACTTTGCCCTTTCGGGCCAACCTTCGGTTGTCCAAATTCGTTCCAGACGAATTTGTCCGGCTTTCGCCGGAATGACGAGCGGAATACATTCCGGGTTCCGCGCTTGCGCGCGGCCCCGGAATGACAAAGAGGTGATTCGCAGCGCAGAGGCGACTCACGCCATCTGCGTCGACGCAAACTCCCAATTCACCACGTTCCAGAACGCCTCGATGTATTTCGGCCGCGCGTTGCGGTAGTCGATGTAGTAGGCGTGTTCCCAGACGTCGCAGGTCAGCAGCGGACGGTCGCTGCCGGTGATCGGCGTGCCCGCGTTCGAGGTGCTGACCAGCCCGAGCGAACCGTCGGGCCGTTGCACCAGCCAGGCCCAGCCGGACCCGAACGTGGTCGCACCCACCTTGCTGAATTCCTCCTTGAACTTGTCGAAACCGCCGAAGGCCTTCTTCATCGAATCGGCCAGCTTTCCGGACGGTTCACCACCGCCATTGGGCGACATGCAGTTCCAGTAGAAGGTGTGGTTCCACGCCTGCGCGGCGTTGTTGAACATGCCGCCGGTCGCCTTGCGCACGATGTCTTCCAACGCCATGTCGGCGAAGTCGGTGCCCTCGATCATCTTGTTGAGGTTGTCGACATAGGCCTTGTGGTGCTTGTCGTGGTGGTAATCCAGCGTCTCGGCGGAAATGTGCGGCGCCAGCGCTTCGCGGTCGTACGGCAGCGGGGGAAGTTCGATCGCCATGGTGTCCTCCGTGGACTTCAGGGGAATGGGGCCGCGCGCCTGCTACAATTCACGGTCTCGGCGCAACGCCATCCGACATTCTAGAACGTAATCCCATGGACGTGAACGAACGCATCAAG
>DAIOUL010000063.1:0-14972 GCA_036759545.1 Rhodanobacteraceae bacterium | reverse complement strand
CGTGAGACGTGAGACGTGAGACGTGAGACGTGAGACGTGAGACGTGAGACGTGAGAAGGCTACATCATCGTGATGCTTACGCAAGCATCGCGCGCATAAAAGTTCGTCATTCGTTCGCGGATCAACAGCGAGATAGGCGGACATCGACCGCCGCGCCAACGAGGGCGGGCAGTGCCCGCCCTACATTGTTTCCGGCGCCGACACGCCAAGCAGACCGAGCCCGTTCGCCAGCACCTGCCGCGCGCCGAAGGCGAGCGCGAGCCGCGCGTCGCGCAATGCTTCGTCCTCGATCAAGAATTGCTCGGCGTTGTACCAGGTGTGGAAAGCCTGTGCGAGTTCGCGCAGATATTGCGCCAGCAGATGCGGTTCCAGACACGCCGCCGCGGTTTCCACCACTTCCGGATAGCGCGAGATCTCGACCAGCAGCGTCTGCGCGTGCGGGCTGTCGAGCCGGTCGAGGCTCGCCAGCGCCGGCTTGCGGTCGAACACGATGCTGCGCTCGTGCATCTGCCGCTGCACGCTGCAGATGCGCGCGTGCGCGTACTGGATGTAGTACACCGGATTGTCGAGGCTCTGCGCGCGTGCCAGATCGACGTCGAACACCAGTTGCGAATCGCTCTTGCGGCAGATCAGGAAATAACGCGTGGCGTCGCGGCCGACCTCGTCGATCAGGTCGCGCAGGGTGACGTAGCCGCCGGCGCGCTTGGAAATCTTCACTTCTTCGCCGCCGCGCATCACCGTCACCATCTGGTGCAGCACGTATTCCGGCCAGCCTTTCGGGATTCCCACATCCAGCGCCTGCAGCCCCGCGCGCACGCGCGCCAGCGAGCCGTGGTGGTCGGCACCCAGCTCGGTGATCGCGCGTTTGTAGCCGCGCTGCCATTTGCTGTAGTGATAGGCGATGTCCGGCACGAAATACGTCCAGGTGCCATCGGATTTGCGCATCACGCGGTCCTTGTCGTCGCCGAAATCTGTGGTCTTCAGCCACAGCGCGCCGTCCGATTCATAGGCGTGGCCCTCGTCGACAATCCGCTTGACCACGTTGTCCAGCTTGCCGTCGGCGTACAGCGAGGACTCGAGGTAGTACACGTCGAACTCCACGCCGAAAGCGCGCAGATCCTGGTCCTGCTCGTGCCGCAGCCAGTTCACCGCGAAGCTGCGGATCGCTTCCAGATCGTCGGGATCGCCCTTCGCCACCGGCGCGGTGTCGTAGGCGCTCTGGTCGCGGCCGGCCATTTCGCGCGCCATGTACGCGCGCGCAATCTCACGGATGTACTCGCCGCGATAACCGTCCTGCGGCCAGCGCGGATCGTCGGGTTCGATGCCTTTGCAGCGTGCTTGAACGGACAGCGCGAGATTGGCGATCTGCGCGCCGGCGTCGTTGTAATAGAACTCGCGCGTCACCTTCCAGCCGGTCGCATCCAGCAGCCGGCAGATCGTGTCGCCGATGGCCGCGGCGCGGCCGTGGCCGACATGCAACGGTCCGGTCGGATTGGCCGAAACGAATTCCACGCCGACGATCTTGTGCGCGCCCTGGCCGCTGCGGCCGTAGCCGTCACCTTCATGGAACACCCGCCCCAGTTCGTCGTGATAGGCGCGGCGGCTCAGGAAAAAATTGATGAAACCGGGGCCGGCGATCTCGACCTTCTCGACCGCGTCGCTGGATGGCAGCGCACCCACCAGCGCCTGCGCCAGTTCGCGCGGATTGCGTTGATGGGTTTTCGCCAGGGTCAGCGCGATGTTGCTGGCGAAATCGCCGTGCGCTTGGTTGCGGGTGCGTTCGATCACGAACTCGGGCTGGCTGTTCAGCACCAGCTCGCCGCGTGCGTGCAGCGCATCAGCGGCTTTCAGCAACAGGTCGCGCAGGATCTCTTTCACGGGCTCAAGTATTCAGGGGAGTCGGTCATGCTAACCCAGCCGGTGCGAAGAGTTGATATATGTGATCGTTCTAATCTCGAAACAGCGAAGCGGGCCTGGTACCGCCTGCGCTTCTCACGACGCCAATGGCGGGTCGCCTGCCCGCTCGAACCTGTGGATAAATGTGTGGGAAAGCTTGCGAGGCCTTGGTCCTGTAACGCGCTGCAAGCCGCATTCACTCGTCAGTCACAAAGATTTTTGCCTTTGCGAACCGAAGGTTGCAAAACGCTTCGCGAGATCTTGACAACAGCGGCGTCCAAGTCCGCATGGACGCGTCGTGTGAATAAGCGATTTCGCGGCACCGGCTCAGATCATCCCGCGCGCCGCCATTGAGGTCGGTTCGCCGGCGCCGATCACGAAATGATCGAGCACGCGTACGCCGACCAGTGCCAGCGCGTCGCGCAGTTCGCGGGTGATGGCGCGATCCGCGGCGGACGGTTCCGCCACGCCGCTGGGATGATTGTGCGCCAGGATCACCGCCGCGGCGTTGCGGGCGATGCATTCGCGCACCACCTCGCGAGGGTGCACCGATGCGCCGTCGGTGGTGCCGCGGAACAATTCGGCAAAGCCGAGCACGCGGTGGCGATTGTCGAGATACAAACAGGCGAACACCTCGTAAGGCAAGTGCGCCAGGCGCGCGCGCAGATAGGCCGCGCTGTCGCGCGGGCTGGTCAATGCGGGAAGCTGCTGCAACTCCTCGCCCAGCGCGCGCCGCGCCAGTTCCAGCGCGGCGCTCAAGCGGGAGCGCTTGGCCGGGCCGAGACCCGAAACGCGGATCGTGTCGCGCGCCAGCAGGGCATTCACACCACCCGCTTCCGAGAGCAATGCGCGCCCCAGTTCCACTGCGCTGCGCCCGCGGGTGCCGCTGCCCAGAAGCACGGCGATCAGCTCCGCGGCGGAAAGCGTCTGCGCGCCTGCGGTGAGCAGCTTTTCGCGCGGACGTTCGTCGATCGGCCAGTCCTTGATTGTCATGCGGCGCTCCTGAAAGTGGAATGCGTCAAGAATCGCGCCCCGAGCCGCGATGGAGCAGTGGGGCACCGCAGTGAATCCGGTAAGCTTGCGTCACTCCTCGACGTCAGCCGCCGCCGACATGGGCACCTCCGCACCACACCCGCGTGGGTTGAATCAGCGCCGCATCCTGCTCGGCGTGTCCGGCGGCATTGCGGCATACAAGGCTTGCGAGCTGACGCGGCGTCTGCGTGACGCCGGCGCGGAGGTGCGGGTGGTATTGACCGCGAACGCGGCGCGGTTCGTCACGCCGTTGACGTTTCAGGCGCTTTCCGGCCAGGCGGTGCGCACGGATTTGTGGGATGAAGTCGCCGAGATGGGCATGGGCCATCTGGAGTTGGCGCGCTGGGCGCAGCGCGTGGTGGTCGCGCCGGCCTCCGCCGACACGATTGCGAAACTGGCGCACGGTTTCGCCGACGATCTGCTGAGTACGCTGTGCCTGGCGACCGAGGCGCCGCTTACCGTCGCGCCGGCGATGAATCACCGCATGTGGTTACACCCCGCAACGCAAGTCAACGTCGAAACGCTGCGCGCGCGCGGTGTGTCGATCCTCGGGCCGGAGAACGGTCCGCTTGCGGAAGGTGAATCGGGTCCCGGGCGGTTGATGGAGCCGCAGGCAATCGTCGCCGCGTTGACGCAAATGGAGGGCGGTGCGCGAAGAAAAGGGCCATCCATGGCTGAAGAGCTCGGTGGCTTGAAAGTCGTAATCGATGCCGGCCCGACTTACGAAGACATCGATCCGGTGCGCTTTCTCGGCAATCGCAGTTCCGGCCGGATGGGCTTTGCGATTGCGGAAGCCGCACACGACGCCGGCGCACGAGTCACGCTGATCGCGGGACCGGTGTCACTGCCGTCGCCGCAGAATGTGCGCCGCATCGACGTGCGCAGCGCGCGCGAAATGCGCGAGGCGGTGCTCGCGGAAGTCTCGGATGCGGACATCTTCATCGCCACCGCGGCGGTGGCCGACTGGCGGCCGCAGAAGACGAGCGCCAGCAAGATCAAGAAAGGTGCGAGCGCGCCGGCGCTGAAGCTGGTCGAGAACCCCGACATCCTGGCCGAAGTCGCCACGCGGCCGCGCAAGCCGTTCGTGGTCGGCTTCGCCGCGGAAACCGAAAATCTCGAGCGCAACGCGCGCGACAAACTCGCGCGCAAGAAGATCGACCTGATTGCCGCCAACGAAGTCGGCGCCGGCCGCGGCATCGATACCGAGGACAATGCGCTGCATCTTTACTGGAAGGGGGGCGAGGCTGCGTTGCCGCGCGCGAACAAGCGCGAACTCGCGGATGCGCTGATTCAGCGCGTCGCCGCGCTGTACCGAAAAAAGCGCGGAGCCCGCTGATGGACATGCCTGCACGAGCGCACCCGCTGGAAGTCGAACTGAAGATCCTCGATGCGCGGCTGGGCGATTCCATTCCATTGCCGGAATACGCCACCGCGGGCGCGGCAGCGATGGACCTGCGCGCCGCGCCGGAAAACCCATTCGTGCTGCAGCCCGGCGAGAGCGCGCTGATCCCGGCGGGCCTCGCGATCCACATCAGCGATCCGGGTTGGTGCGCGCTGATCTTGCCGCGCTCGGGATTGGGTCACAAACACGGGCTGGTTCTGGGCAATCTCACCGGACTGATCGACGCCGACTATCAGGGTCCGCTGATGATTTCGTGCTGGAATCGCGGGCGGGCTGCTTTTACCATCGCACCGGGCGATCGCATCGCGCAGATGATGTTCGTGCCGGTCGCGCGCGCGCGCTGGCGAAAGGTCGATGATTTCGCTCCCAGCGGGCGGGGTGCCGGCGGGTTCGGGTCCACGGGGGTAGATTAGGCAGGGGATGAGCACGGTCGGCAAAATGAATTTCGGCAGCCTGCGCGCGCGTTTCAATCGCAACCGCGGGGTGGCCGAACTCGCCGCCGACATCGCCTTCGCGTTGATGCTGTTGCTGCTGCTGTTCGCCCTCTTCATGGGCTGGCAGACGTGGCTGATCGCGCGCGAATCGGGCGCCGAGCAAAGCCTCGCGCAGGACAAGGCACAAGCGCTGGCGCGCGTGACCGCCGCGGTATCCGCGCAGCGGGCCGAAGTCGAACGCGCGCTCGCCAATCCGAGCCTGCGCACGGCTCTGGGCGGTGGCGATCCCGCTTCGCGCGAGCACGCCGCACAACTGCTGCGCGTGCTGCTTCCGCAAGCGCACGACGTGGCGTTCTACAGCGCGGCGCTGGATGAAGTCCTGAAGGGCAACCTGCAGCAGATTGGTTACTCGCGCGCCTCGCAGTTGATGCGCGCGCAAGGTGCCAGTGCGGCGGCACCGATGGAAGTGCGCGCACGCGCGCCGCAGATCGTCTCTTATGCGCAGCCGATCGTCGATGAACACGGCACCACGCTGGCCTATGCGGCACTGGACATGCCATTCACCCCGATCCGCTCCGCATTCGACGCGGCGGCCGTCGACATCGGCCGCATGGATCTGCGCGAAGGCGACGGCAGCGGCGACCTGTTGCTGGCCACGCGCGGCCAGCAATCGGGAATTTCCACCGACCGTGATCCCGGAACGCCCGTGCCGCGCAGCCGCTTGCGTATCGCCACGGCCGCGCCCGCGTACTGGTTGCCGGTGACGCAATCGTTGCTCGGTGCGGCAGTGCTCGCGGGCCTGGCGCTGGTTTTCGCGATCGCCTTGTTCGTTGCGCGCGCCCGTATCCGTGCTCGCGCCGCTGCCGCGCTCGCCGAGGAGCCGAGCCTGGCCGACATCGCAAAGACGGCCGCTGCGAAAAAAACCGAAGCGCCCGCGCCTTCCGCTCCGCCGGCCGCCGCACCAGCGGCCGAAAAGCCGCGGCAGGCGAACGTGGTCGAGCGCGGAATCTTCCGCGCCTACGACATCCGCGGCGTGGTCGGGCAGACGCTGACAGAAGACACCGCGCGGGAAATCGGCCGCGCCATCGGCAGCGTGATGCACGACAAGAACCTTTCCGAAATCGTGATTGGCCGCGATGGCCGCTTGTCCGGTCCGCAAATGGCCGGCGCATTGATCGAAGGCTTGCGCTCGGCCGGCATCGACGTGATCGACATCGGCCTGGCATCGACGCCGGTCACGTATTTCGCCAGCTTCCATCTGAACACCGGTTCGTGCGTCTCCGTCACCGGCAGTCACAACCCGCCCGACTACAACGGTTTCAAGATCGTGATCGGTGGCGAAACGCTGGCGGAGGATGCGATCCAGGATCTGTACGCGCGCATCGCCGAAGGCCGGCTGGTCGAAGGCCACGGCTCGCTGCGGCAACTGGATGTCACGGATGACTACGTGCAGCGCATCGCTTCCGACATCCAGACCGGCCGCGCATTGAAGGTCGTGGTGGATTGCGGCAACGGCATCGCCGGCAACGTGGTGCCGCAGGTGATCCACGCGATCGGCTGCGAAGCGATTCCGCTGTATTGCGACGTGGACGGAAACTTCCCGCACCATCATCCCGATCCGTCCAATCCGCAGAATCTGGCCGACCTGATCCTGATGGTGAAGAAAACCGGCGCTGATCTGGGACTGGCCTTCGACGGCGACGGCGACCGTCTCGGCGTGGTCGGCAAGGACGGCGAGATAATCTATCCCGACCGCTTGCTGATGCTGTTCGCGATCGACGTGCTGATGCGCAACCCCGGCGCGACCATCATCTACGACGTGAAATGCACCGGGCATTTGCAGCCGCTGATCCTGAAAGCCGGCGGCAGCCCGCTGATGTGGAAGACCGGACACTCGCTGATCAAGTCGAAGATGAAGGAAACCGGCGCGCAGCTCGCCGGAGAAATGAGCGGGCACTTCTTCTTCCGCGAGCGCTGGTACGGCTTCGATGACGGCATCTATTCCGCCGCGCGGCTGCTGGAAATCCTGGCCGACGACCCGTCAGGCCGCACGCCGGGAGAGATCTTCGCAACGCTGCCGAAAGGCGTATCCACGCCGGAACTGCACGCCAAGATGCGCGAGGGCGAGAACCACGCCTTCATCGACCGCTTCCGCGAGCGCGTGCAGTTCGAGGGCGCACGCATCACGACGATAGACGGCGTGCGCGCCGACTGGTCCGACGGCTGGGGCCTGGTGCGCGCCTCCAACACCACGCCGGTGCTGGTGATGCGCTTCGATGCCGACAACGCCGAAGCGCTGAAACGCATCCAGGATCTGTTCCGCGCGCAATTGCTGGCGGTGGATTCGAGTTTGCAGTTGCCGTTCTAAGTCGGGCCGCGCGCCAGCTTGAATTCCAGCAACCGTTTTACATCCGGCCATTCGGCCGCGACGATGCTGTAGACCACGCTGTCGCGCACCGAACCGTCCACACGCAGCCGGTGCGAACGCAGGATGCCGTCGCGCTGCGCGCCGAGGCGTTCGATCGCGCGTTGCGAGGCGTGGTTGTAGCGATCCGTGCTGAACTGCACCGCGACGCACTTCAGTGACTCGAAGGCGTGCGCCAGCAGCAGGCGCTTGCAGGCCGTGTTGACATGGCTGTGCTGCCGGCTGGCCGCGTACCAGGTGTAGCCGATTTCCACGCGCGGCAACTTCGGTTGGAAGTCGAAAAATCGCGTGCTGCCGACGATCGCACCGTCGCGTTTGTCGCGCACGGCGAATGGCAGTGCGTTGCCCTGTGCTTGCATCTCCAGCGCGGCTTCGACGTAGGCGCGCATGCCGCCCGGCGCGGGCACCGAGGTGAACCACAGCTTCCACAACTCGCCATCCGCCGCCGCGCGTTCCAGCGCCTCGACGTGATCGAGACTCAACGGTTCGAGCGCGACGTGTTCGTCCTGCAGGATCAGCGGCGTCAAGGCACGACTCACGCGTCCAGATCGGGTATCAGTTTGTTCTCGAAATACGCGATCATGTCCTTCAGCCTCAGCTTGCGCTTCTTCAACCGCGTCAGTTGCAACTGGTCGCACGAAGGATCGGCCGACATGCGCGCGATTGCCGCATCCAGGTCGCGGTGCTCCTCGCGCAGTTCGGTCAACTGCCTCGCGAGCACGGCGGGATCGGACGAGATCATGCCACGAGTGTAACGCTCGTAGCGCACGCCGGGGCAGCCGCCAACGCGTTAGAATCGCCTGCTTTCCGCAGCATTTTTCCCGATGAACGCCCTCCCCGGCGCGGATCCGCGCAAGAGTGAGCACGAAGCCGCGCGTCTCGCCAAACGCCTGCGTCATCAGGTCGGTCGCGCGATCGCCGACTTCAACATGATCGAAGCCGGCGACAAGGTGATGGTGTGCCTTTCCGGCGGCAAGGATTCCTGGACGCTGCTGGACATTCTGCTGTCGCTGCGGGCGAAAGCGCCAGTGCGTTTCGACTTGGTCGCGGTGAATCTCGACCAGAAGCAGCCGGATTTTCCGGAACGCGTGATTCCCGATTACCTGGAATCGCGCGGCGTGCCGTACCACGTGATCGAGCAAGACACTTACAGCGTGGTCAAGCGCGTGATCCCAGAAGGCAAGACCCTGTGCAGCCTGTGTTCGCGGCTGCGGCGCGGCGCGTTGTATGCGTTCGCGAAAAAGAAGGGTTTCACGAAAATCGCGCTGGGCCACCATCGCGACGACATTCTCGCCACGTTCTTTCTCAATCTGTTTCATCAGGGCACGCTGAAAGCCATGCCGCCGAAACTGCAATCCGACGACGGCAAGCACATCGTGATCCGTCCGCTGGCCTACTGCCGCGAAGACGAGATCGCGCAGTACGCAACGTGGCGCGGGTTTCCGATCATCCCCTGCAATCTTTGCGGCTCGCAAGAAAACCTGCAACGCAAACAGGTGCGGCGCATGCTCGACCGATGGGAACGCGAACACCCGGGACGCAGCGAGATCATGTTTCGCGCCCTGACGAACGTCGTGCCGTCGCAACTGGCGGATTCGGCGTTGTTCGATTTCGCTTCGCTCGGTGCGGGCGGCGATGCACCACACGCCGATGCACATGTGTGGTTGAGCGGAGAAAGCAGTGAGCCGGTAGCCGGTAGCGGGTAGCCGGGAAAAGCGGCAGCTTCTGCTGTCCGGCTTCCCGCTACCGGTTTCCTGCTCCCTCCTTTATTTCCGACTCCCGCATGTTCTTCCGCAACCTCACCCTGTTCCGCTTCTCGCCCGAAGTGGCCAAAACGCTCGCTGACCTGGAATCCGCGCTGGGCGAGCACGCGCTGCGTCCCTGCGGTCCGCTGGAATCGGTGACGCGCGGCTTCGTATCGCCGTTCGGACCGGAATCGGCCGTGCTCACGCACAAGATAAGTCATGCCACGCTGTTCACGCTGGGCAGCGAGGAAAAGCTGCTGCCGGCCGCGGTGGTCAACACCGAGCTGGGCACACGTTTGCGCAAGACCGCCGAGAAGCGTGGCCGACCGGTCGGCGGGCGCGAGCGCAAGCGGCTGAAGGCGGAGGTGCTCGACACCCTGCTGCCGCGCGCCTTCGTGCGGCCTTCGCGGCTGAACGCCTATGTGGACACGAAGAATGGCTGGCTGGTGCTGGACACGGCTTCCCGCAAGGCTGCGGAAACTGCGCTGACGGCGTTGCGACAGGCGCTGGGCAGCTTCCCGGCGTTGCCGCTGGCCAGCACCGAAACCCCGCGCGCCCTGCTGACCGGCTGGCTGGCCCAGGGCAAGCTGCCGAAGGGCCTGGAACTGGCCGACGAATGCGAGCTGCGCGACCCGGCGGGCGGCGCGGTGGTGCGCTGCCGCCGGCAAGAGCTTGAAAGCGTGGAGGTGCGGGAGCACCTGAAGCGCGGCAAGCAGGTTTATCAGCTCGGGCTGGTCTTCGAGGGACGGCTGGCGCTGGTTCTCGGCGAAGATTTGACCGTCAGAAAGTTGCGCTTTCTTGACGTCATATCGGATACGCTGGACAACTCCGGCGACGACCCCGCGGCCGAACTGGATGCACGCTTCGCGCTGATGGCGGGCGAGCTGGAGCGCCTGCTCCAAGGCTTGGCGGAATGGTTCGGGTTGCGGCGGCCGGAACATGACGTCGAGGCAGGATGATCGAAGCGGGACGGTTTGATGTGTGGCGATTGATGCATGGCGATTGAAACGATGACGGGCGACTGGGTCAAACTCGCAACGCAGCGCGGCGGCACCATCAAGGTGCTGAAGTCCGCGCACCCGCGCGCGCGGAGATTGCGCCTGACCGTCACCCCGCACGGCGCGCGCATTTCGTACCCGCGCGGCACGCATCCGGCGCAGGTGTATGCCTTTCTGCGCGAACATTCCGACTGGCTGGAACGCAAGTTGAGCGAATTGCACGTGCCGCGTCGCGGCCCGCCTCCATTGCGCGTCGGCGTGCCGACCTTGATTCCGCTGCGCGGCGAGAGCGTCGAACTGACCTGGCGCGAAAGCGATTATCCGCATGTGGAGCATCGTTCCGACGAGTTGCGGCTGCACGTGCCGCGCCCGTATTCGCACGCGCTGCCGATCGCACACACGCTGCTCGCGACGTTCCTGGAAACACAGATGCGCCGCGATCTTTCGCGCTGGCTCATCCACTACACGCCGATGCTGGGCGTCGCACCGACCGCGTTGCGCATGCGACCGATGAAAAGCCTGTGGGGCAGCCTCGATGCGCGCGACCGCGTGACGCTGGATCTCGCGCTCGCCCTCGCGCCGCCCGCCGCGCTGCGCTACGTGCTGGTGCACGAGCTGTGTCACCTGAAGGTGCGCAGCCATTCGAAACGCTTCTGGGGCTGGGTCGAGAAGTTGTATCCGGACTACCAGGCGCAACGCGACTGGTTGCGCGAACACGGGGCGGTGCTGAAGGCGGAAATGGAACGCCTGCTCGCCGCGGAGTGACGCGGCGATAGATGCAGCCTCAGTCTCCGCTCGCCGACACGATAAATTGCTCGAGCTTGCCGTCGGGCATCGTGTAGGTCACCAGTTCCAGCTTCCGTTTGGGAAAATCGATCTCGTAACGGCGCATGGTCATGCCGCCGCGCTTGCGCCAGGCTTTCTGCTCGAATGACGTCGGCGTGCCGAGCGGCGCCAGGCTTTGCCGATAATCCTTGCGCGCGGTGGCGTCGAAATAGCTGTTGCAGTTGGCTGTGAACAACGCGCGATCGAGTTTGCCCTGCTGTAAGCCCGCGAAGATCTGTTTCGCCTGTGCCAGCGCCTTGTTCGCTGCGGGATCCTGCACGTCGAACAGCGCCTGCGCGATTTTCTTCGCGATTTCGCCCGACGTGCCCACCGCATCCTGATTGGTCAGCACCACCACCGCCGCGCCGTCGTCGGGAAATATCATGTTCGTCGCGGTGAACCCCATCACCTCGCCGTCGTGCGAAATCATCCGGTGGCTGTCCAGTCGCCCGACGAACACGCCCAATCCGTAATTCGCCGGCACGCCGTCGTTCAACACGATCGTGGTTTCCATCGCTTTCCACGATGCCGGTTGCAACACGCTTTGATCGATCATCGCGATGTCCCACTTGGCGAGATCGCCCGCCGTCATCGCCAGTTCGCCCGCGCCGAACATCCAGTTCACGCCTTCCTTGGGCGAAGGCCGCAGCGGGCCCAAGGCGTTGCGCGAATAACCGCGCGCATCAGTATCCGGCAGCGCTTTCAGGTTGGTGTTGTAGGCATCCGTGATGCCGAGTTTGGGAAACACGTTCGCCTGCAGGAACTCGAACGGTGTCTTGCCGCTGACCTTCTGCACGATCGCACCGGCGATCACGTAGCCGGTGTTGCTGTATTGCCATTGCGCGCCGGGCGCAAAATCCAGCGGCTTCTTCGCCCAGCCGTCCATGATCTGCGCCGGCGTGGTGGCTTGTCGCATCGCCGGCATCAGGTAGTCCTGCGGCCAGTAGTCCTGATAACCCGAAGTGTGCGACAGGATCTGCCGCAGCGTGATCTTGTTTGCATCGGTGAGGTCGGGAAAGAACTTCGCGACGGTGTCGTCAAGGCCCAACTTGCCCTGCTGTTGCAGCACCAGGATCGCGGCGGCGGTGAACTCCTTGCTGATCGAACCGATGCTGTAACGCATCGACGGCGCTGCCGGTGTCTTAGGTTCCAGCCGCGCGTTGCCGTAGGCGTGCACGTAGGCGAGCTTGCCGTCGCGCACCACCGCGATCGAGGCGCTCGGCACGCCGCTGTGTTCCAACGCATCGGCTGCGATGCGGTCGATTTTTGCGGAAAGATCACCGGGTACAGCGGAGTCGGTGCGCGCCGGAGAGGTCAGCGGCGCGAGCAGCGCACAGAAAAAAAGAACGCAGCAGGTCGCACGCATCGCACGGCTCCTCGTTCGCTACGGCAGTTGCAAACGATAGCACCGCGGCGCCCGGAGACGGTCGCAAGTTTTCCCTCACCGGCGCGCTGCGCCCTCTCCCGCAAGCGGGAGAGGGAAGAGCATCACTCCGGCTGCGGTTCCAGCGCGCCTTCGCGCGTGCGTTGCGCGTGGTGATCGGCCGCCAGCAGCATGTAGAACGCCGGCACCACGAACAGCGTGAACAGCGTGCCGATCGCAAGACCGGTGGAGATCACCAGGCCCATGTTGAAGCGGCCCGCCGCGCCCGCGCCGGAGGCGATCACCAGCGGCACCACGCCGAGCACCATCGCGGCGGTCGTCATCAGGATCGGGCGCAGACGCACACCGGCCGCATGCACGATCGCATCGAACTTGCTCATGCCGGCGCGCTGCGATTCGTTGGCGAACTGCACGATCAGGATGCCGTGTTTGGAAATCAGGCCCATCAGCGTCACCAGACCCACCTGCGTGTAGATGTTCAAGCTGGCGAACAGGTTGACGAAGATCAGCGCACCGAACAGCGCCATCGGCACCGACACCAGGATCACGATCGGGTCGCGCAGGCTGTTGAACTGCGCAGCCAGCGCCAGGAACACGATGATCACCGCGAACAGCAGCGTGGTGCCGAAACCGCCCGACTCCTGCATGAACTGGCGCGACTGGCCGGCGTAGTCGATGTGATAGCCGGACGGCGCGACCTCGTTCAAGGCATCGCGCAGGAACTGCAAGGCGTCGGCCTGCGACATGCCGGTCGCGCCGCTGATCGTGGCAGAGTTCAACTGCTGGAAGCGGTTGATCGAACGCGGCACCACCTCGCTCTTGATGCTCGCCACCGTGGCAGCGGGAATCACCGAACCGTCCGCCGCGCGGATGTAGTAATCCAATACCTGCCTCGGATTCAGGCGATCGGTTTGCAGCACCTGCGGGATCACCTTGTACGAACGGCCGGCGATCGAGAAGTAGTTGACGTAACCGCCGCCCAGCGCCGCACCCAGCGAGCTGCCGACATCCTGCTGCGTCAATCCGAGCGACGAAATCATGTCGCGGTTGACCTCCAGCGTGCTCTGCGGGCGATCGATCTTCAGGTCGGAATCGACGAAGTAGAACTTGCCGCTGTCCTTGGCTTTCTGCAGCACCGCCTGCGCCACCTCGTTCAAGTTCTGGAACGGCTCGGTGGTGTTGATCACGAACTGCACCGGCGCGCCCTGCGCACCCGGCAATGCGGGCAGTGCGAACACGAATACCTGTCCACCGGCGATGTTGCCCCAGAGGCCCTGCAATTCCTGGGTCAGCTCGTGCGCGCTCTTGCTGCGCTCGTCCCAGGGCTTGAACACCATGCCGCCGAAGCCCTGGCCCGGCTGCACGATCTGGAACATCATCTGGTATTCCGGCAGCTTGCTGCCCAGCGAAAATATCTGCTTCGAGTAACCGAGCATCTGCTCCGCGGTCGCATTGGGCGCGCCATTCAACTGATAGAACACGAAGCCCTGGTCCTCCTCGGGCGCGAGTTCCGATTGCGAAGTCATGCCCAGCAGGAAGGTGGCGCCTGCCAGCAGGACGCCCATCACCACGATCACCTTCCAGGTCATCAGCCCGCCGCGCAGGCGGCGCAGGTAAGCGCTATGCACGCGCTCGAACTGGCGGTCGATGAACTGAACGAAACGCCCGCCCTCCTGCTCGCTCTTGAAGAAGCGCGAGCACAGCATCGGCGACAGCGTCAGCGCGATGATCGCCGAGACCGTCACCGCGCCGGCAAGCGTGAACGCGAATTCGGTGAACAGCGCGCCGGTCAGACCTTTCTGGAAGCCGATCGGCACGTACACTGCGACCAGCACCACGGTCATCGCCAGGATCGGCCCGCCCAGTTCGCGCGCCGCGAGCAAAGCCGCCTGCAAGGGCGACTTGCCTTCCTCCTTCATGTGCCGGTCGACGTTCTCCACCACGATGATCGCGTCGTCCACCACCAGGCCGATCGCCAGCACCAGCGCGAGCAACGTCAGCAGATTGATCGAATAGCCGAGGATCAGCATCACGAAAAACGCGCCGATCAGCGACAGCGGCATCGCGATCACCGGGATGATCACGGCGCGGAAGGAGCCGAGGAACAGGAAGATCACGATGGTGACGATCACCAGCGCTTCGATCAGCGTCTTGATCACCTCGTGGATCGACGAGGTGACGAATTCGGTACCGTCGTAGACGATCTGCCCGGCCAGGCCCGCCGGCAATTGCGAGCGGATGTCGGGCATGGCGGCGCGCACGCGCTTGGCTACGTCCAGCACGTTGGCATCCGGCGCGACCTTGATGCCGACGAACACCGCCTGTTTGCCGCTGAAGGACACGTTGAAGTCATAATCCTCGGCCCCGAGCGTGACGTCGGCCACGTCCTGCAGACGCACGATCGCGCCGTTCTTCTGCTTGATCGCGAGCTGCTTGAACTGGTCCACCGTGTGGAGATCGGTATCGGCGGTGAGGTCCACCGAAACCATCTGGCCCTTGGTCGAACCGACCGCGGCGAGATAGTTGTTGGCGGACAAAGCCTGATAGACATCTGCCGCTGTCACGCCGTGCGCGGCCATGCGCGCGGGATCCAGCCAGGCGCGCAACGCGAACTGGCGGCCGCCCAGGATTTCGGCGGTCTGCACGCCTTCGATCGCGTCCAGCTTGGGCTTGACCTCGCGCGCCAGATAGTCGGTGACGCTGTTGGACGGCAGCGTGTCGCTGCGGAAGCCCAGGTACATCGCGTCGATGGTCTGGCCGGTGGCCACTGACAAGACCGGCTGCTGCGCCTGCGGCGGCAACTGGTTGCGCACCGAACTGACCTGCGTCTG
>DAIOUL010000062.1:0-15629 GCA_036759545.1 Rhodanobacteraceae bacterium | reverse complement strand
GTGTGGCCGTGGCGTGCCTCACCGGCCTGGTGGTGATCCTGCTGTCGTTCTACGGCGTGGCACCGGAAACCTCGATGTCCGCGCGCGCGACCGACACCGTGCTGGGCAGCGTGCTGGCGCTCGCTGCGTATCTGCTGTGGCCGACTTGGGAGCGCGGGCGCGAACGCGAAGCGCTGGCAAACATGCTGGACGCGTATCGAGATTACTTCGTTGCAGTGCTGCGCGGCGACGCGCGCGCGCGATTCGAGACGCGCATCGCGGCGAGAGCCGCGCGCAGCAACGCACAAGCCTCGCTGGAACGGCTGCGGCACGAGCCGCGCGGCAGGGAACGCCTGCCGCAAGCGGAAGCCCTGGTCGCGCACGCCAACCGCTTCATGCGCGCGGCGATGGCGCTGGAAGCCGCGCGGGCGGACGCGGCCGATCAATCGCTGCCGGATCAGGTGCTGACATTCGTGGATCGTTGCGCGGAGGCATTGACCGAAGCCGCATGCACCCTGCGCGAAGGCCGCGCTCCAGCGCAGCAGCTCGACCTGAGAAACAGGCAACGCACGCTGGCCTCGGCTCTGCGTGCGCAAGAGAACCCGTCTTCCTGGGCACTCACCGCCGCACTGCTGGACGCCAGCGACCGCATCGTGGATTCGATCGACAGCCTGCTGCATCTGCTGGAAGCGCGCGGAGCGTGAGTTTCGTCCTGCTCTGCAGCGGTTCGACCACGCCGCGATTCCGGAAACCGATCGCCGCGCGCCGCATCGAATGACAGCCTGCGTGGCTATACTCGCCGCCGAAACGCCGGACGTGGGCCTGTTCGAAGTCGGCCGGGAGCGGCCACAAGAGGAGACGGTCATGATCCGCAAACTCATTGCCGCATTGGCATGCTTCGGTGTCGCCGCGAGCACGTACGCCGGTTCGCCGCAGTTTGTCGGTCTCGGCGACAGTATCGGTGAGGGTGTGCAGTCTGCCGACGCGAATGCGTCCACCCAGCCGCATACCTATCTGGCGCTGATCGCGGCGCAATCAGGCGATTCCTTCGTCCTGCCGCTGATCCGCACCAGTCCGCAGGGCGTGGTGGGTTCGACCACCGCCCGCACCCGCGTCGATCCGGCCGCGCTGACGGACGACCTCGCAGTGTCGGGTGCGGACAGCAGCTCGATCCTCAGCGATAGCGCCGGTTGGCCGGTCGATGATGAAACGGATCTGGTCGAACTGCCGCGCACCGGAACCCAGATCGAGATCGCGCAGCGATTGCGGCCGCCGCTGATCGCCTGCTGGATCGGCAACAACGACGTGCTGGGCGCCGCGCTCGCCTTCGACCACATGGATGCCAGCCAGATCACACCGCAGGACGTGTTCGCGGACAATTTCCAGACGATCGTGGACGGCCTGACCGGCTGGCACGACAAGGTGGTGTTCGCGAACATCCCGGACGTCACGCGCATCGGCTTCCTGATGTCGCCGCAGGATCTGAAACTCTTCCTGGGCGATTCCTACGGATTGCCGGAAGGCAGCTACACCAGTCTCGTCGCAATGTTGATGATCCGGATGGGCTTGCTGCCGCCGACGATCCTGCGCGATCCGTCCTGGGTGCTCGACGCGGGCGAGATCGCGACGATGCGCAAGGCGACCGCCGGCTTCAACCGAACGATCGCTACGGATGCCGCCGCGGCCGGCATGCCGATGGTGGACATCCACTCGCTGATGAACCTGTACGCCGCGCATCCTCCGGTGATCGGCGGCGTGCCGCTGCTGCTGCGCTACAACGGCGGCCTGTTGAGCCTCGATGGGGTGCACCCATCCGACATCGGGCACGCGCTGATCGCGAATGCGTTCATCCGCACGATGAACACTGCCTGGCACATGAACATCCCGCCGCTGTCGCAAACGCAGCTGACTTCGATCGCGCGCACTGATCCCTTCATCGATCGCGACGGAGATCTGGTGGTGCGCGGACGGCCGCTGCGCGGCCTGCTGGAAACGCTGGGACCGACGCTCGGCATTTCCGGCGACCGGCCATGGCAGCCGGGCATCCAGCCGCAGCTCGGCCGGCAATTCATGCGGCAATACTTCGCTGCGACCAGCCGCAACCCGGAGCGCGCGTGGACGCAAGCGGACGCCATCGCCGCGATGCGGCGCGTGTTCGGGCTGGACGGTTATCGGTAGATCGGCGCACGCCGACTACTCCATCGCGACCGCGTCGGTTCGCCCACGCGCATTCCAGTCAGCGGAACATCTCGTACGGCACAAACGCGCCGGTAACGCCGGATCGCGACATCTGACGCTTATACTTGCGCGATGCTCAAGATCGACACCCACGCGCACATCCTGCCCGACCACTGGCCTGATCTCGCGCGCAAGTACGGCGACGACCGCTTTCCGGTGATGGTGCGTTCGGGCGGGCACTACCGCATCTACAAGGACGGCAAGTTCTTTCGCGAGGTGTGGAAGAACGCGTTCGATGCCGAATACCGCATCGAGGACTACCGGCAGCACGGTGTGAACGTGCAGGTAATCTCCACCGTCCCCGTGCTGTTTTCCTACTGGGCCAAGCCCAACCAGGCGCTGGAACTGCACCGCGCGCTCAACGAGCACACCGCGGAAATCTGCCGCGACTATCCAAGCCACTACGCCGGCATCGGTACGGTGCCGCTGCAGTCGCCGCGCCTGGCGATGGAGGAGATGGAACGCTGCGTCGAGCAACTCGGACTGCAGGGCGTGCAGATCGGCTCGCACTGCAACAAGTGGAATCTGGACGCGCCGGAACTGTTTCCGTTCTTCGAGGCCGCGGCGGATCTCGGCGCGGCGATCCTGGTGCATCCCTGGGACATGATGGGCACCGATACCATGCCGAAATACTGGCTGCCGTGGCTGGTCGGCATGCCGGCCGAGCAATCGCGCGCGGCGTGTGCGCTGATCTTCGGCGGCGTGCTGGAGCGATTGCCGTCTTTGCGCGTCGCCTTCGCGCACGGCGGTGGCAGTTTTCCGTTCACCATCGGCCGCATCGAGCACGGCTTCAAAATGCGGCCCGATCTGGTCGCTACCGACAACGCGCGCAATCCACGCGAATATTTTTCGAGGTTGTTCTTCGATTCGTGCGTGCACGACAGCCAAGCATTGCGTTATCTGCTGGACGTGGTGGGACACGACCGCGTGATGCTGGGCACGGACTATCCGTTCCCGCTGGGCGAACAGGAGCCGGGCGCCGGAATTGAGGCGCTCGGACTGGACGAAGCCGATCGCGCGCGGCTGTTCCACGGCGCGGCGCTGGAATGGCTGGGCCTGCCGCTTTCCAGGTTTGCGCATGATTCCTAGGTTTTCGGGCGCCGTTCGTGTTGACATCCTCGACGACGCGCCACCGGAGAGATTCGCGATGAAGATTCGTTACCTGCTTATCATGTTGTGCCTTTCGCCGCTCGTTGCACATGCGGCCGACTACACACTCGACGACGGCGCGGTGAAGTTTTCCGCGCCGGACGCGTGGACGCCGCTGATGGAAAAGCATGACGGCGATCCGCAGTTTCTGGCCTTGCAGGTGCCGGGCGGCGGCGCGGATGGCGCGCTGGCGCGCATCACCGTCACCACGCAACACGTCGGCGACGCGCAGGGCTATCAACAGTTCCTGGATGACGAGGTCGCCAAGGCGCGCCGCCTGCCGGGTTACACCGGCAGCGCGGGCGGCAATGTCCCGAAGCGCCGCTACAGCGCGCTGGAAAACAAGCAGAAGAACGACTACGTGGAGTACTACGCTTATCGCGCCGGCCTCGGTATCCAGGTGCGCTGCGTGCGGCCGGCCGCCGCGCCCGCTGCGTGGATTTCCACTTTCGATGCCGGTTGCGAGGCCATCGCGAAGGACGTCATCGCGCAATGAGCGGTTATCGTTTCGATCGCGATTGGGCGCGTGCGCAGGATGCCGCCGATCCGCTGCGCGAGTTCCGCAACGAGTTTCACGTTCCAGTACATGATGCTCCGCCGCACGGCGGCGGCGAGCAGGTTTACCTGTGCGGCAATTCGCTGGGCCTGCAACCGCGCGCCACAAGGCAGGCGCTGTTGGACGAGCTGGACGACTGGGCGCGGCTGGGCGTGGAAGGCCACGAACACGGCCGGCATCCCTGGTTGCCGTATCACTCGGAAGTGCGCGATGCGCTCGCGCAACTGGTCGGCGCGCAGCCATCCGAAGTGGTGGCGATGAACACGCTCACCGTGAACCTGCATTTGATGATGGTGAGTTTCTACCGGCCCACACGCGAGCGGCACGCGATCCTGATCGAGCGCAACGCGTTTCCTTCCGATCGCCACGCGGTCGCGTCGCAAATTTCTTTCCATGGCTACGATCCCGATGAAGCCTTGATCGAACTGGACGGCGACGAGCTCGGCGGCGCGGTGTCGATGGCGGCGGTCGAGCACACGCTGCAGCAACACGGCTCACGAATCGCGCTGGTGCTGTGGCCCGGCGTGCAGTACCTGACTGGTCAGGCTTTCGATCTGGCCGCGATCACGAAACTCGCGCACGCGCAAGGTTCGATGATCGGTTTCGATCTGGCGCACGCGGCGGGCAACATCGTCACGAACCTGCACGACAGCGGCTGCGATTTCGCCGCGTGGTGCAGTTACAAATACTTGAACTCCGGCCCCGGCGCGGTGGCCGGCTGCTTCGTGCACGAGCGACATGCGCGCACGCACCTGCCGCGCTTCGCCGGCTGGTGGGGCCATCGCGAGGACACGCGCTTCCAGATGCGGCCGGAATTCGATCCCACCCCCGGCGCGGACGGCTGGCAATTGTCGAACCCGCCGATCTTCGCGCTGGCACCGCTGCGCGTGTCGCTGGAAATCTTCCAGCGCGCTGGGCTGAAACACTTGCGCGAGAAATCGAAGCGGCTCACCGGGTACCTCGAATGGCTGATCCGCACTCAACTGGATGACGTGCTGGAAATCCTCACGCCATCCGATCCGGAACGGCGCGGCGCGCAACTGTCGGTGCGCGTGCGCGACGGGCGCGCTGCCGGGCGCTCGCTGTTCGAACATCTCGTCGGACACGGCGTGCTCGGCGATTGGCGCGAACCGGATGTGATGCGCCTTTCGCCCGCGCCGCTCTACAACCGCTTCGAAGACTGTTTCGCGCTGGCGGACGCGGTGCAGGCTTGGCGGCAGTCGCAATGACATGAGTTCCGAGAAGCAGCGCTCCGTCACGATTATCGGAGCCGGCCTGGTCGGCTCGCTGCTGGCCACGCTGCTGGCGCAGCGCGGCTTGGCGGTGGAAGTGTTCGAGCGCCGGCCCGATCCGCGCGCGCACGGATTTCTGGGCGGGCGTTCGATCAACCTGGCGCTGGCCGAGCGCGGTTTGAACGCACTGCGGCAGGCGGGGCTGGCCGAAGCCGTGTTGCAGCAAGCCGTGATGATGCGCGGACGGATGGTGCATCCACTGGTCGGCTCGACCAATTTGCAACCTTACGGCATCGATGACAGCGAAGTGATCCGATCGGTGTCGCGCGGTGGCTTGAACATCCTGCTTATCGAGGCCGCCGAGCGCGCGGGCGCGACCCTGCATTTCGATGCACCGCTGCTGGATGTGTCGTTCGAAAGATCCGCGCAGAACACGAGTGTATTCGCCATCGGCCACGACCGATCCAACGCACGCGAATATGACGCAGCCGCGCTGATTGGCGCCGACGGCGCGGGTTCCGCGCTGCGCGCGGTGATGGCGAAGGCACGCGATCTGGGCGAACGCGTCGAACCGCTGGGACACGGCTACAAGGAACTGGAGATCCCGCCAGTTTCCGGCAGCACGCCCTTCGCCATCGAACCGAATGCCCTGCACATCTGGCCGCGCGGCCACTACATGTGCATCGCTCTGCCCAACGCACAAGGCAGTTTCACCGTCACGCTGTTCCTGCCGAACGAAGGACCGCATCCGAGTTTTGCCACTCTGCCGGATGCAAAAGCCGCGCGCGCATTCTTCGAGCAGGATTTCCCGGATGCATTGGAATTGATGCCGAGCTTCGACGAGGACTGGAACGCGCATCCGGTCGGGCAACTGGCGACGCTTTATCTCGATCGCTGGCATCTGGACGGGCATGCGCTGCTGGTGGGCGATGCCGCGCACGCGATCGTGCCGTTTCACGGCCAGGGCATGAACGCAGGTTTCGAGGATGCGGTAGAACTGGCGAATTTGCTGCAAACGCAGCCGGATGATCCGACATCCGTTTTCGCCCAATTCCAGGCAGCGCGCAAACCGAATGCCGACGCGATCGCCGCAATGGCGCTGGAGAATTACATCGAGATGCGCGACGGCGTGGCCGATCCGCATTATCTCGCCAAGCGCGAACTCACCGCCGCGTTGACCCAACGCGCGCCATCGCATTTCATGTCGCGCTATCGCATGGTCAGTTTCACCCACCTGCCCTATTCGTATTGTTTCCGGCGCGGACGCGAGCAAGATGCGCTGCTGAAATCGCTGCTGACAGAGCAAACGAACGTGGCCGACATCGATCTCGATGCCGCCGCGGCGCGTGTTCGTGCGGAGCTTTCGCCGCTGCCGCTGCCGAAGTGAACGATGGCCGCAAGCGAATCACTGCGGCGCGCGTGGCTGGACACCGAATATCGCGTGCGTCTGCCGCGTGGCGGTTACGCTGCGATCCGCGTCGGCGTACCGCTGCCGGATCCGCTGCGCGAATTTCTCGACAACGAAAACGAAACTTGGGGCTTCATCACCGCCTGGAACCCGCATGCGCAACCTGCGCCGCGCGAATTCAATTGCGCACGCCAGCGCGAACTGCGCGATGCGCTGCGCGCATCAAACGCACACTGCCGCGCCGGCATCGGCGTGGGCAAGGATTGGCGCGAGCCGAGCCTGTTCGTCACAGGACTCGATTCCAAAGCGCTGGATACGTTGGCGCGCCGTTTCGGCCAGGCCGCGATCGTGCGCGGCAGCGGCTTCGGCGCCGCCGAGCTGCATGAATTGGACTGAGGCTTGCAGGCGGGCGCACGCATGGGAGAATGCGCGGTTCGATTCGCCAGCACCATGTCCGAACCATCGCAAAATTCCGATCCCCTGCTGCACGTGCGTGGCCTCGCCTTCGCGCGCAACGACGAGCCGGTGTTCGGTCCGCTGGGTTTTTCGCTGGATCGCGGCGAAACCCTGCTGGTGGAGGGCGACAACGGTTCCGGCAAGACCACGCTATTGCGCGTGCTGACCGGCATGTTGCCGCCGAGCGCGGGCGAAATCCGTTTCGACGGACAAGCGATGTCGCGTGACGCGATCGCCGGGCGGGTGGTGTTCCTCGGCCATCATCCCGGCATCAAGGGCGATCTTTCACCGTGCGAAAACTTGAGCTTTCTTTCCGGCCTGTATGGCACGCGCGAGGGCATGACCATCGACGCGGCCTTGGCGCAGGTCGATCTTTCCATCTACGCGCACACGCCGTTGCGCCTGCTGTCCGCCGGACAGAAGAAACGCGCGGCATTGGCGCGGCTTGCATTGCTCCCCGGCGAGTTGTGGTTGCTGGACGAGCCTTACGCCAATCTCGACCGCCACGGCATCGAACTGGTGAATGCGTTGATCGCGATGCACTGCGCGCGCGGCGGCGCGACCCTGCTGACCAGCCACGGCGCGGTGCGCTTCGCCGATTCGAATGCGCGGCACGTGCGATTGGAACTGGCGGCGTGATCAAAGATGCGCACCAAGCCAACAGTGCGAATTTCATTTCTCCTCCCCCTTCAAGGGGGAGGCCGGGAGGGGGATGGTGTTCTGACAATCTCCATTCAACACCATCCCCACCCAACCCTCCCCTTGAAGGGGAGGGCTCATTACCGGAACGCGCATGCAGTCCGTGGATCGATTCGGCAAGCATGGTGAGTATCGCGCAACCACGAATCGCAACCGCGCGTGCGCCAAGCGCACTCACCGCCACACGCGCGCTGCTGCGGCGCGAACTGCTGCTGGCCTGGCGTCGCCGCAACGACGCGCTGTTCCCGGTGCTGTATGCGATCATCGTGACCACGCTGTTTCCCTTCGCGCTCGGGCCCGAAGCCGCGCTGCTCTCGCGCGTCAGCGGTGGCGTGCTGCTGGTGACGGTGCTATTGGCGATGCTGCCGACCTTGGAGTCGATGTTCCGCGGCGACCTGGAAGACGGTTCGCTGGAACAGATGCTGTTGTCGCCGCAGCCGCTGGCGCTGCTGGCGCTGGCACGCATCGCGGGCTACTGGCTCACCACCACGCTGCCGCTGATCGTGGTCGCGCCGCTGCTGGCGCTGCTGCTGCACCTGCCGCTGGATGTGCTGCCGGTATTGCTGGCCGCGTTGCTGTTGGCGACGCCGCTGCTGGCGCTGCTCGGTGCGGTGCTCGCCGCCTTGACGGCCGGAACGCGCCGCTCGGCTATACTGTTGGCCTTGATGTTGTTGCCGCTGGCGGTGCCGGTGGTGATCTTCGCGGCAGGTAGCATCGCCGCTGCACAATCCGGATTGCCGCATTCCGCGCCGTTGTTGTGGCTGGCCGCCGCGCTGGTGCTGGCGCTGGTATTGGCTCCTTTGGCATGCGCGGCGGCCTTGCGCATCGCGATCGAATCGTGAAAATCATTCCGCTCTGGTTGCACAAACTTTCCTCGCCGCCGGTGTTCTACCGTTTTGCCGGCGCGCTGCGGCCGTGGCTGTTCTGGAGCGCGCTGATCCTCGGCGCGATCGGACTGTACGGCGGACTGGTGCTGGCGCCGAGCGATTACCAGCAGGGCGACGCCTACCGCATCATCTTCATCCACGTGCCCTGCGCGTGGATGAGCCTGTTCGCCTACGGCTGCATGGCTGTGGCCGCGCTGATCGCACTGGTGTGGCGTATCAAACTGGCGGAAGTGATCGCGATGGAATGCGCGCCGGTCGGCGCGGCATTCACTTTCGTCACGCTGGTGACCGGATCGCTATGGGGCAAGCCGATGTGGGGTACGTGGTGGACTTGGGACGCGCGCCTGACTTCGGAACTGGTGCTGCTGTTCCTCTACTTCGGCGTGATCGGCCTGTTCAACGCGATCGAGGACCGCCGCCGTGCCGCGCGCGCGGCGTCGCTGCTGGCGCTGGTCGGCATCGTCAACCTGCCGATCGTGCATTACTCGGTGGTGTGGTGGAACACGCTGCATCAGGGTTCGACGGTGAACCTGTTCGGCAAGTCGCATATCTCCGGCGCCATGCTGTGGCCATTGCTGTTGATGGCACTCGCGACCCATTTGTATTTTTTTGCGAGTCTGCTGAACCGTACGCGCGTAGGTTTGCTCGCGGTCGAAGGCGGTAAGGACTGGGCGCGCAACTTGATCGCGGGGAACGCCAGTGCATGAGTTCTTCGCTATGGGTGGATATGCCGCCTACGTATGGCCTGCTTATACGGTGTTCTTCGTGGTGCTGGCATGGGACTGGATCGCGCCCGCGTTCCGCCGTCGGCAGTTATTGAACGAATTGCGCGGCCGCCTCGCGCGCGAGCAACTGCGACGCGCTCGCACGGCACCCACGCAGGATTCACGCGAAGGAGCCTCGGCTTGAACCCGGTTCGCAAGCGCCGGCTGATCGTCGTCTCGCTGATCGTGCTGGCGGTCGGCGTGGCCGCCGCGCTGACCGTGTTCGCCCTGCAACAGAACATGACGTACCTGTATTCGCCATCCGAAGTCGAATCCGGTCACGCGCCGATGCACGCGCGCTTCCGGCTGGGCGGCGTAGTCAAGGAAGGCAGCATTCACCGCGTGCCGGGCACGTTGACCACCGACTTCACCGTCACCGACCGCTTCCACGACATGCGCGTGCAATACACCGGCATCCTGCCCGATCTGTTCCGCGAAGGGCAGAGCGTGATCACCACCGGCCACATGCAGGGCGGCGAGTTCGACGCCAGCGAAGTGCTGGCCAAGCACGACGAAACCTACATGCCCAAGGAAGTGGCCGACGCGATCGCCAAGGCGAAGGCGGAACATCGCGTTCCGCCGAATGCGCAAGGCGGCGGCGCGCAGTGATCCCCGAACTCGGCCAACTGGCGTTGATCCTGGCATTGCTGCTTAGCGGCCTGCAATGCGTGCTGCCGATCCTCGGTGCGTGGCGCGACAATCCGCCGCTGATGGCCACGGCGCGAACGCTGGCCGTCGGACAGTTCGTCTTCGTTGCCATCGCATTCGGAATCCTGACCTACGCATTCCTGGTGCAGGATTTCTCCGTTGCCTATGTCGCGCAGAACAGCAACCTGCAATTGCCGTGGTGGTACCGCTTTCCGGCCGTATGGGGCGCGCACGAAGGCTCGCTGCTGTTGTGGGTTTTCATTCTGGACGTCTGGACGCTGGCGGTCGCGGCGCTGGGCGGAAAATTGCCGGAACGTTTCCATGCGCGCGTGCTGGGCGTGCTCGGTTTTGTTGCGTTCGGCTTTCTGCTGTTTTCGCTGACGACCTCGAATCCGTTTGCGCGATTGATTCCCGCACCTGTCGACGGCGCCGATTTGAATCCGGTGTTGCAGGACCCCGGCCTGATCATGCATCCGCCGGTGTTGTACATGGGCTACGTCGGTTTCAGCGTGGCCTTCGCGTTCGCGATCGCTGCGTTGCTCGGCGGTGAATTGCAATCGGCGTGGGTTCGCTGGTCCCGGCCATGGACCAACGTCGCATGGGGATTTCTCTCGGCCGGCATCGTCGCCGGGAGCTGGTGGGCCTATTCGGAACTGGGCTGGGGCGGCTGGTGGTTCTGGGATCCGGTCGAAAACGCGAGCTTCATGCCCTGGCTGGTCGGCGCGGCGTTGATCCACGCGCAAGCCGTCACCGACAAGCGCGGCGGCTTGCGGGCGTGGACGCTGTTGCTCGCGATCTTCGCGTTTTCGTTGTCGTTGCTCGGAACGTTCCTGGTGCGCTCGGGCGTGCTGACCAGCGTGCATTCGTTCGCGGCCGATCCCAAGCGCGGCGTGTTCATCCTGGGATTCCTCGCGGTGGTGGTCGGCGGCTCGTTGCTGCTGTACGCGCTGCGCGCGCCGAAAGTCGCGGGCGGCAAACCGTTCGCGCTCGCTTCGCGCGAAACGCTGATCCTGATCGGCAATTTGATGTTGACGGTCGCCGCGGCGACGGTGCTGCTCGGCACCTTGTATCCGCTGGTCGGCGAAGCATTCAACATCGGCCGCATCTCGGTCGGCGCGCCCTACTTCGGTTTCCTGTTCATGCTGCTGATGACGCCGCTGGTATTGGCGTTGCCCTTCGCGCCGCTGTCGCGCTGGGGCAAGGCCGACATCGCGCTGTGGAAACGCGCAGCGATGCGCATCGTCGGCTTGTCGATTCTCGCGGGCATCATCGGATGGGTGTTTGGCGCGCGCGGTTTTCTGCCGCTGCTGGGCGTGACGGCGGCGACGTACGTCTTGAGCGGCACCGCGATCTACGCGGTCAAGCGCTGGAAAGAAGCGCCCGCGGGCAAGCGCTATCCGCTGGAAATGTTCGGCATGTTGTGCGCGCATGTGGGCGTCGGCGTATTCATCGCCGGCGCGATCCTGACGCGCTCGTTGAGCATCGAACAGGATGTCGCGCTCTCGCCCGGCCAAAGCGCACACGTCGGCGCCTACGACTTCAAATTCAACGGCGTCGACGAAACGCAGGGACCGAACTGGCTGGCCCAACAAGGCACAGTGGACGTGTCGAAGGATGGCAACCTCGTTGTCACTCTGCACCCGCAGAAGCGCACCTATCCGCGCGGGCAGGTGCAGACCGAAGCGTCGATTCATCCGGGCGTGTTTCGCGACCTGTACGTCTCGCTGGGCGACCCGCTCGGCAATGGCGGCTGGGCGTTGCGCATTTACGACAAGCCGTTCGTGCGCTGGATCTGGGCGGGCGGCTTGCTGATGATGCTGGGCGGCTTCTGCGCCGCGGCTGACAAGCGGTTTCATTTGCGCCGCGATGTCACGCAAACCGAGGCCAAGGCACCGCCGATTGCCGCGCGTCCGGCCGAACAGAACGCATGAACGCGCGGCTGATTCCGTTCGTAGTGTTCGCGCTGCTGGTCGTGCTGTTCGGCGTCGGCATCGTCTGGAACGAACACCACGATCCCAACTACGTGCCCTCGCCGTTGATCGGCAAGGCCGCGCCCGCGTTCGATCTGCCGAAGCTGGACGATCCAGCGCAGCGCGTGCGCAAGGCCGATCTGCTGGGCAAGCCGTACCTGATCAACGTGTTCGCAAGCTGGTGCTTCGCCTGCGGCGATGAACATCCGGTGCTGATGGAATACTCGAAGAAATTCGGCGTGCCGCTGATCGGCTACGACTACAAGGATCAACCCGCGAATGCAAAGGCCTGGCTGTCGCAGCACGGCAATCCTTATTCACAAGTGATCGCGGACGAAAGCGGCGCCACCGCGATCGACTTCGGCGTGTACGGCGCGCCGGAAACCTTTCTGGTCGATGCCGCCGGCGTGATCCGCTACAAGCACATCGGTCCGCTCACGCCGGAAGTGATCACGCAGGAACTAGAGCCCGCGATCAAGGCAGCACAGGGTGCAGCGCGATGAAACGCATCTTGCTCGTATTCGCGTGCGCATTCGCGCTTCTCGCGAGCATGGCGGCCTTCGCCATCGATCCGCTGCCGTTCAAGAACGACGCACAGCGGGAGCGCTTCCAGCATCTCACCTCGCAATTGCGCTGCATGGTCTGCCAGAACGAAAGCTTGGACGCTTCCAATGCGGACCTTGCGAAAGACCTGCGTCACCAGATTTTCGAAATGATGCAAGCCGGCAAGAACGACGAGCAGATCAAGCAATATCTGGTCGCGCGTTATTCGGATTTCGTGCTGTACGACCCGCCGCTGAAGGCCTCGACGATCGCGCTGTGGTTCGCGCCGCCCGCGCTGGTGCTGGCCGGCGGCATCGTCGTATTCGTCCTGTTGCGCACGCGGGCGAAACCCGCCGCGCAGATCGCCACGAACGAAACGGGGGACGACTGGTGAGTCCGTGGTTTTACGGAATCGCGGCGCTGATGCTCGCCGCGGCGCTGGCCTGCGCGGCGGTGCCGCTGCTGCGCGCCGGCCGCCGCGCGGGACGCGCGCGCATGCCATTCGTGCTGGCGCTGGCGCTGGTGTTCGCGCTGCCGATCGCCGCGATCGGTTTGTATGTCGTGTTCGGCGCGCCGCAGGCGTTGCAACCGCAGGCAACGAGCGGCGGCATGGATCTCGCCCAAGCCACGGCCGAACTGCGCGCCAAGCTGCAACGCGAACCGAATCACCCCGAAGGCTGGGTGCTGCTGGCGCAGGCCTACACGTCCATGGGAAGACTGGACGACGCGCGCGACGCGTTCGGGCAAGCCTTGAAACTAAAGCCGCATGATCCGGACATCATGGTCGCCTACGCGGAAGCCGACGCGCAGGCGCGGCCCGACCACCGCATCGACGGCCAATCGCGCGCGCTGCTGGAACGTGCGGTCGCGTTGCAGCCCGATCACCAGCGCGGGCTGTGGCTGCTGGGCATCAGCGATTATCAGCTTGGCCGTTACGATGATGCCGCTGCGCATTGGCGACAATTGGCGAAATTGTTGCAGCCGGATTCCAAGCTCGCCGCCGCGGTGCATGCGCAGATCGCGATGGCGCAGGCGCGTTCGCAAGGCAGGACACAGGCGGAAGCCGAAAGCCTCGCGCAAACCATGACATCGCAATCCGCGGCCGCATCGACGGCTCGCGGGCGGGCTGAAAACAACGGCAATGCGTCGAATTCTGCGGCGCTGAAAGTGCAAGTGCGAATCGACCCGAAGCTCGCGTCGAGGGTTTCGCCGAGCGACACCTTGTTCGTCTTCGCGCGCGCGATCGACGGCCCGCCGATGCCGCTGGCCGTCGCGCGCCTGTCCGCGGCGTCGTTGCCGCAAACCGTCACGCTGACCGACGCGATGGCGATGACGCCGCAGTTGAAGCTCTCGTCCTTCCCGCGCGTGCAGGTGTCCGCGCGCCTCAGCAAATCCGGCGATGCGCTGCCGCACGCAGGCGATCCGGAATCGCAGCCGGTGCAGACGGCGACCGATGCCAAACAGCCGGTCGTGCTGACGATCGATCATTTGCACTAGAACTCTGCGTCACTTGGCCTGGTTTCCCCAGGCCGCTAAAGTGCGCGATTCCTGAAGCGCATCCCGACCACGATGGCCGACGCTCGCCGGTACTTCGCCCTGCCCTCGCCGTTCCGCATGAAGCGCGGCGGCGCATTGACCGGTGCGCGGCTGAGTTACGAAACCTGGGGCAAATTGAACGTGGCGCGCGACAACGCGGTGCTGATCCTCACCGGCCTGTCGCCCAGCGCGCACGCGGCGCGCAACGCGATCGACGACACGCCCGGCTGGTGGGAAGACATCGTCGGGCCCGGCAAGGCGGTCGACACGAATCGCTGGTTCGTGATCTGCGTGAACTCGCTGGGCAGTTGCAAGGGCTCGACCGGACCCGCTTCGATCAATCCGGAAACCGGAAAACCCTACCGGCTGGATTTCCCCGAATTGACTTTGGAAGACGTCGGTAACAGCGCGTTCGAACTGGTCTTTGGTCTCGGCATCGAACGCCTTGCTGCGGTGATCGGCTGCTCGATCGGCGGCATGTCGGCGCTGGGTTATCTGATCCATCATCCCGGTTCCGCACGCGCACACATTTCGGTATCCACTGCGCCGCAGGCGCGGCCGTTCGCGATCGCGATCCGTTCGTTGCAACGCGAGGCGATCCGCCTCGATCCGAACTGGAACGAAGGTCATTACGACGACGATCATTATCCGGAAACCGGCATGAGCCTCGCGCGCAAGCTCGGCGTCATCACGTATCGTTCCGCGATCGAATGGAGTGGGCGCTTCGGGCGCATCCGTCTCGATCCCGAGCAGCGCGAAGAAGATCCTTTCGGCGCGGAGTTCCAAGTCGAGTCGTACCTCAACGCGCACGCGCGACGCTTCGTGCGCGCCTTCGATCCCAACAGCTATCTCTATCTCTCACGCTCGGCGGACTGGTTCGACATCGCCGAATATGCCGGCCCCGACGCCGGCAGCGACCCCGGCGCTGCGGTGCGTGCCGGATTGGCGCGCATCAAGCTGGAGCGCGCGCTGGTGATCGGCGTGGAAACCGACATTCTGTTTCCGCTGGAACAGCAGCAGGAAATCGCCGAGGGCCTGCGCGCAGGCGGCGCGGCAGTGGATTTCATCGGGCTGGATTCGCCGCAGGGACACGATGCGTTCCTGGTCGATACGCAGCGGTTCGGCGCGGCGATCGGTTCCTTCATGGCAACGCTGTAGCCCGGATGAAGCGAAGCGTAGTCCGGGGAACCTTTCCCGGATTCCGGCTGTGCGCCTTCATCCGGGCTACAATGCGAATAACAAGACGGCATATGCTGATTCCATGCTCGCCATCGATTTCCCCGGCCGCCGCAAACTGATCGACGCGCTCGATTCGGCGGTCGGCCAGCCCGATACAGCGCAGGTCACGCGCGCGTTGCGCGACGCGCTTTGCCGCATGATCCGCGCAACCGACGTCGAGCTGCCATCGTGCGTGTTCGAATGCTGCGCGGATCACTACGCGCGCCGCGAGCTGTACCGCAGCGACGAGCACGGCTATTGCGTGGTGGCGATGACCTGGAGCCCGGGCCAGGGCACCCCGATCCACGACCACCACGGCATGTGGTGCGTGGAAGGCGTGTGGCGC
>DAIOUL010000061.1:0-15652 GCA_036759545.1 Rhodanobacteraceae bacterium | reverse complement strand
GCGAGGACGCCACCGTGGTGCTCGGCACCGCGCTCGATCCGGAAATGCAGGACGATGTGCGCGTAACCGTGGTCGCTACCGGGCTGAATCGTGCCGCGGCGGTTGCTCGCGCGCCGCTGCGGGCCGTGCCGCGCCAGGAAGAAGTGATCGCGCCGCAGCGCCCGCTGCGTACGGTGCTGCGCACCGGTACCGGCAATGAGGTCGTCGACTACGCTGGAGCAGGCCACACGAAACCGGTGGCCAAACCGGAAGCGGCTCCGGCGGACCCGGGTATGCCCGACTATCTGGACATCCCGGCGTTCTTGCGACGTCAGGCCGACTAAGGCGTTCATGGACTGAGCCATCCCTGGCGGGTTTCGATGCGCCACATGGCTCACCCGTGAGAATGCAGGCGATGCCCTTCGAGGCATCGCCCGAGCGCATCTCGACCGCTTCGCTCGGTACCGGCTCCCGTCCCCGGCGTCCGGCGAAGCGGCCACGGTGGCTCTTGAAAGGAAAAAGACAGGAAAGTCTGTTAGGAATCGAGGCTCTGCTTGGGATTTCGGTGCGGCTGGAGCCGCGAATCGACCCGCAAGAATTTAGACGAGCGCGAAGACCGCGTAAAAAAATCAGGTCAACCGGGGAACCTTTTGCATCGTTTTAACGACCAATACGGGTCGTCAAGGGGGCAGGGCCGGCGGTCCTGCCATTGGATAAACTGAACGGGCAAGTTTGTTTATTTTGCGCAATCCCTGTGCTAGGATCGCGCCCGTCTTAGCGATACCCTAACAGGATTCAAACGAAAAATGATCAAGCAGCGCACGCTGAAGAACGTGATACGTGCGACCGGCGTTGGTCTCCATACGGGCGACAAGGTTTATATGACGCTGCGGCCGGCACCGGTAAATACCGGCATCGTGTTCCGCCGCATAGATCTTTCCGAGCCGATGGAAATCCCGTCCCGCTGCGAGTTCGTGGGCGACACCCGGCTGTCGACCACGCTCGTGCGCGACACCGTGCGCGTGGCCACCGTCGAACATCTGCTTTCGGCCATGGCGGGTTTGGGTATCGACAATGCCTACGTGGATTTGTCCGCGGCGGAAGTGCCGATCATGGACGGCAGCGCCGGTCCGTTCGTGTTCCTGCTGCAATCGGCGGGCATCGAGGAACAGTCCGCGCCCAAGCGTTTCATCCGCATCAAGAAAACCGTCAAGGTGGAAGACGGCGACAAGTGGGCGCGCTTCGAACCGTTCGACGGCTTCAAGGTCGGCTTTTCGATCGAGTTCCAGCACCCGATGTTCTCCCGGCGTTCTTCGGCCGCCGAGATCGACTTCTCCACCACTTCTTTCGTGAAAGAGGTTTCGCGCGCGCGCACCTTCGGCTTCATGCGCGACATCGAAATGCTGCGCGAACGTAACTTGGCCCTTGGCGGCTCGATGGACAATGCCATCGTGCTGGATGACTATCGCGTGCTCAACGAGGACGGCCTGCGTTACGAGGACGAATTCGTCAAGCACAAGATCCTGGACGCCATCGGCGATCTTTACCTGCTGGGCCACAGCCTGATCGGCTCGTTCTACGGCCACAAGTCCGGTCACGAGTTGAACAACAAGCTGCTGCGTGCGTTGATGGCGGACGCGAAAGCCTGGGAAGAAGTCAGCTTCGACGATCCGGAAAAGGCTCCCATTTCCTACGCCCACCCTGCACAGGCGGTTTGAGCCGACGGGTAAAACCCCGGTCCCCGATTTTCCGCGCTCCGCGCCGGCGCTTGGCCGGCGGCGTTTGGCCATGTTATAAAGTCCGTTCTGCCCGCCGGCGCGGGCGGGGAACGGCGTCTCCGTCCGTTCTTCTCAGGAACAGGAATCCCTTCCGGCGAAGGATGCCAGTTCGAGAAACAGGTCCCGCAAGACCGGGTCTGACATGGCTTTCGCGGCAGAGCGCAAGTGCTGCGCGCTGGCGGCAGAAAGCGGCGGCAAGGAGGCCACCGACTCACCCCTGGCGGGCGCCTCGGGAACGACTTTGACGAGGATGGAATCGGCACTGAGGCCGAGCGTGCGCAGGATCGCCAGCACCCTCGGAATGGCCGTGCGTGCGCGGGCGGCCCAGGCCGGACTGGGCGCCAGCAACACGGCTCGGGTGCCGCGCAGGCCGGCCAGCCGCAGCCGCTCATTGAGCGGAGCGGGCAGGGCCTGACGGAAACGCCGGTCCAGTTCGTCCAGCTCGCGGGCGCGAGCGCTGAGCGCCAGTACCGGGGCGCATTGCGCCACCGGTTTCGGACCCGGGGCCGATCGTCGGTGTCGCCGGTCGGGAAGCATCACAATAGGTTTCAGGAACATCGAAGATGATACTCGTCGCGCGTTCGAGCAAGACTGCCCGCCATTCTCCGCAACTTCTCGTCTGTCCGCGTGCGCGCCGACGCAATTTCACGGTGATGACCGCCGTCTTCTGCAGCTGCATGGTAGTGGGCGCGGCCGCTGCATTGGTTTTCGCCAATCCACGGGACCGGGCTCTGCGGCAACTGGCGGAGTTGCATGCGCAGGTCGATAACCAGAAAACACAGCTCGCCGCGGTGCGCGCCTCGGCGCAACGCGATCTCGATGCGATGGCGGTCAAGCTGGGAGAATTGCAGGCGCAATCCATCCGCCTGGATGCATTGGGCGAACGCCTCGCGGCCGCGGGCAAGCTCGATCCGCGCGAGTTCGACTTTCAGCATGCGCCCGCGTTGGGCGGCCCGGAACAAAGCGTGACGCCCGCCGAACTACCGCCCAATCTCGACGCCAGTCTGGATGCGCTGCGTACCCGCTTCGATCACCAGCAGACACAACTCGGTGTTCTGGCGGATTTGCTGATGAATCGCCAGCTCGACGCGCGCGTCAAGCCGACGGGCATGCCGGTCGCCGATGGCTTCATCGCGTCGTATTTCGGCACGCGTCCGGATCCGTTCAACGGCCGGCGCGACTTCCACCCCGGCCTGGATATCGACGTGCCGTTCGGCAGTCCGGTGCACGCCGTCGCCGATGGCGTGGTCACCTATGCGGGGGTGCGCACCGGTTACGGTAAGGTGGTGGAAATCGACCACGGCAACGGCTACATGACGCGTTACGCGCACAACAGCAAGCTGCTGGCGCACGTGGGTGAACGCGTGCACGCGGGCGACGTGATTTCGGACGTGGGTTCCACCGGCCGCTCCACCGGGCCGCACGTGCATTTCGAGGTCTGGTATCAGGGCCGCGTGGTCAATCCGCTGGCCTTCGTCCGCAACTCGCGCTCGCCCATAAGCAAGGGGTGAAGCCGAGCGCTTACGCGATGCGTTGAATCGCATCGCGTGCTCGGCTGAACGACCGGCCAAGGATGGCCGGACCGGCGATTGCACCATGGATGGTTGCTTGCGTAATCCTTGATCGGGCTCGCGAGTGTTGAATCTGCCGCGCTACGTCGCAATTTAGGGTCTGTTCGCGCCTGCCCAGACGGCCGCGCCGTCGGCCCTTTGTCTGCAGGGCAAGGAAGAACGAGGAAGGTGTATGTCGATACATCGACGAGTGATGACGCAGCCATGCGGGCAAAGGGCCACGGCCCTTCGGGTTGCTCCGCAGCGGCCGCCATACTGCGTTGCGCGCCTTGACCATAGAAGTGCTATGGCGCTGCGGCGCGCGCCTTGTCTGGCAACCGCTGCGGAAGCAATGCGGCTCGTTTGGGCAGACGTGAACAGACCCTAGCCCTATGCGCGCGTGCGTGCGCCCCGTATCATGGACCGTTTGACGGGCCGCCGCGCACGCGGTCCCATTCTTCCGCCATACCGACCATCCGATGCTCAATCGTGCCCTCACCCGCGTGTTCGGCAGCCGCAATGAACGCGTGCTGCGCCAGTTGTCCCGGCAGGTCGCGCGCATCAACGCGCTCGAGCCGGAGATGCAGAAGCTTGACGATGCGGAACTGGGCGCCAAGACCGGCGAGTTCAGGCAGCGCCTGAGCCAGGGCGAAACCCTCGACAAGCTGCTGCCGGAAGCCTTCGCGGTGGTGCGCGAGGCGTCGAAACGCGTCCTGGGCCTGCGCCACTACGACGTGCAGTTGATCGGCGGCATGGTGCTGCACATGGGCAAGATCGCCGAGATGCGCACCGGCGAAGGCAAGACGCTGGTCGCCACGCTGCCGGTCTATCTCAATGCGCTGGAAGGCAAGGGCGTGCACGTCGTCACTGTCAACGACTATCTGGCGCGGCGCGATGCGGCCTGGATGGGTAAGGTGTACGGCTTCCTGGGCATGACCGTGGGCGTGGTGTATCCGGGGATGGAGCACGCCGACAAGCGCGGCGCCTATGCCGCCGATATCACCTACGGCACCAACAACGAATTCGGTTTCGATTACCTGCGCGACAACATGGCGCTCTCGAAGGAGCAGCGCTACCAGCGCGGGCTGAACTTCGCGATCGTCGACGAGGTGGACTCGATCCTGATCGACGAGGCGCGCACGCCGCTGATCATTTCCGGGCCGGCGGAGGAATCGCCGGAACTGTACATCCGCGTCAACCGCATCGTGCCGAAGATGACGCGGCAGGCCAAGGAAAACCTGCCGGGCGAGCCGCCCGAGCCGGGCGATTACTTCGTAGACGAAAAGCAGAAACAGGTGCATCTGTCCGAGGAGGGCATGGAGCACGCCGAGCAACTCTTGCGCGAAGCCGGCGTGCTGGAAGCCGACTCCGGTTTGTACGACGCGCGCAATCTCGCCGTCGTGCATCATTTGAACGCCGGTCTGCGCGCACACGCGCTGTACCAGCGCGACGTCGATTACATCGTGCGCGACGGCGAGGTGATCATCGTCGACGAATTCACCGGCCGCACGTTGCCGGGCCGGCGCTGGTCGGATGGCCTGCACCAGGCGGTCGAGGCGAAGGAAGGCGTGCCGATCCAGCGCGAGAACCAGACGCTCGCCACGATCACCTTCCAGAATCTGTTCCGCATGTACAAGAAGCTGTCCGGCATGACCGGCACGGCGGATACGGAAGCCTACGAATTCCAACAGATCTACGGTCTGGAAGTGGTCGTGATCCCGACCCACAAACCGATGATCCGCAAGGACAACGCCGATCTGATCTTCCTGACGCCGGACGTGAAGTACAAATCGGTGCTGGAAGATATCAAGGACTGTCATCAGCGCGGACAGCCGGTGCTGGTCGGCACCACGTCGATCGAAACATCCGAACTGCTCTCGAACCTGCTGCGCAAGCAAGGCGTACCGCACGAGGTCTTGAACGCCAAGCAGCACGAGCGCGAGGCGCATATCGTCGAACAAGCCGGACGTCCGGGTGCGGTCACCATCGCCACCAACATGGCCGGCCGCGGCACGGACATCGTGCTGGGCGGTTCGCTGGAAGCGGAATTGAACGCGCTGCCGGAAACCGCCACCGATGCCGACCGGGAACGCGTGCGCGCGGAATGGCAAAAGCGGCATGAAGAGGTCATCGCCGCCGGCGGCCTGCACATTATCGGCACCGAGCGCCACGAGTCGCGCCGCATCGATAATCAGTTGCGCGGCCGTTCGGGGCGTCAGGGCGATCCGGGTTCCTCGCGTTTCTATCTGTCGCTGCAGGACAACCTGATGCGCATCTTCGCCGGCGAATGGGTCGGCCGCTGGATGCGCGCGTTCGGCATGAAGGAAGAAGACGCGCTGGAAGACCGCATGGTCAGCCGCCAGATCGAGAAAGCGCAGCGCAAAGTCGAGCAGCACAACTTCGACATCCGCAAGAACCTGCTGGAGTTCGACGACACCGCCAACGACCAGCGCAAGGTGATCTACGAGCAACGCCGCGAACTGCTGGAAGCCGATTCCGTCGCCGACACCGTTGCCGACATCCGCAGCGACGTGTTTGAGAGTCTCGCCGCGCAATACGTGCCGCACGACAGCGTAGACGAGCAATGGCAGCTCGCGGAGCTTGAGCGCACGCTGGAATCCGATTATGGCCTGAAGGTGGACCTGCAGCACTGGGTGGAAACTTCGGACGAAGTCGATGCCGCGGCGATCCACAAACGCGTCATCGATGCCGCCGAAGCGATGTTCGCGGAGAAGGAAAAACAGGTCGGTCCGGAAGTGATGCGCGCGCTGGAGAAGCACGTGATGCTGTCGGTGCTGGACAACGCCTGGAAGGAACACCTGGCCAGCATGGATTACCTGCGCCAGGGCATCTATTTGCGCAGTTACGCGCAGGTGCAGCCCAAGCAGGAATACAAGCGCGAATCGTTCCGGCTGTTCCAGGACATGCTGGCGCGCATCAAGACCGAACTGGTGCAGACGCTTTCACGCGTGCGCATCCGCAGCGAGGAAGAAGTCGCCGCGATGGAAGCGCAACAGCAACAAATGGCGGCGCGTGCCGCGCGGGCGATGCAGTTCCAGCATGCCGAAACCAGCGGTTTCGCCGCGCCGCCCGCCGAGGCGAACGCCGCGGCGGCGCAAACCGGCGTGCAACCCGCCGCCGCCGCCGCAATGGCCACGCCGGTGATGCGCGAAGGCCCGAAGATCGGCCGCAACGAACTGTGCCCCTGCGGTTCCGGCAAGAAATACAAGTACTGCCACGGCGCGCTGAGTTAGCCGATGCCGGCGCCGCCCCGCATCCACGGCAAGCGCGGCGTCCACGACAGCCGCTTCCTGCGCGTCGAGGAAGTGGATCTCGAATTCTCCAACGGCGAGCGGCGGACCTATGAAAGGCTGACCGGTTCGGGGCTGGGCGCGGTGATCATCGTGCCGATGCGCGACGACGATACCGTGCTGCTGGTGCGCGAGTATGGGGTCGGACTGGATCGCTACGAACTCGGGTTGCCGAAGGGGCGCCTCGACCGCGACGAAACCGTCGAGCAGGGCGCCAATCGCGAACTGAAGGAAGAAGTCGGCTTCGGCGCGCGGCATCTGAAGATTCTCACCACGCTGTCGCTGTCGCCCGCCTACATGACGCACATGGCGCACGTGGTGCTGGCGCAGGAGCTCTACCCCGAACGCCTGCCCGGCGACGAACCGGAACCGCTGGAAGTGGTGCCCTGGAAGTTGTCCGAGTTGCATACCTTGATCGCGCGCGAGGACGTCACCGAAGGCCGTTCGATCGCCGCGCTGTTCATCGCCCGCGAATACCTGCAAGGGAGGTTTTCACCCGCATGAGTACCCTGGAACGGATCGGCAACGAGACCCGCGCGCTGGCGCGGCGCGCGGGCGCGGCGATACTGGAGATCTACGCCGGCACGTTCGGCGTCGAGAACAAGGCGGACGATTCGCCGCTGACCGCGGCAGACATGGCTTCGCACCGCGTCATCGTCGAGGGTCTGCATGCGCTGACTCCGGACATCCCGGTTCTGTCGGAAGAGTCCGCGGGTATTCCATGGAGCGAACGCTCCATGTGGAAGCGTTACTGGCTGGTTGATCCGCTGGACGGTACTCGTGAATTCATCAAGCGCAACGGCGAATTCACGGTCAATATCGCGTTGATCGAGGGGCACGCGCCGGTACTGGGCGTGGTGCTGACGCCGGTCACCGGCGAACTGCATTTCGGCGTGGCCGGTGAGGGCGCGTTTCTGGAAAAGGCGCCGGGCGCGATGCCGCAGCCGATCGAAACCCGCTCGCCGCCGCAAATTCCGGTGGTGGCCGGCAGCCGCTCGCACGCGCAGGAACGCACCGGCGCGATGCTGGCGAACCTCGGTGAACACCAAATGGTATCGATGGGCTCGTCGCTGAAGTTCTGCCTGATCGCGCGCGGCGAGGCCGATCTCTATCTGCGCCTCGGGCCGACCTCAGAATGGGATACCGCCGCCGCGCATTGCGTGCTGGCGGAAGCCGGCGGTACCGTGCTGGACATCCAGGGCAATCCCCTGCGCTACAACACCAAGGAATCGCTGCTCAATCCGGAATTCGTGGCGATCGGGGATCCTAGGACCGATTGGCTGGCGCGTCTGCACGCGTCCGGCACGCCCGAAGTGTCGGGCGGCTGAGCGCTTCACGCGTCGCGTGGAAGAACGAGCCGACATTCCTACGCTGCTGCAGATCATGGGGCGGTTGCGCGACCGCGCACACGGCTGCCCCTGGGATGCAAAGCAGGATTTCGCCTCGATCGCGCCGTACACGATCGAAGAAGCTTACGAAGTCGCCGACGCGATCCAGCGGCGGGACTACGAAGACCTGCGCGACGAATTGGGCGATCTGCTGTTCCAGGTCGTTTTCCACGCGCGCATGGCGCAGGAACTGGGGCTGTTCGATTTCGACGACGTGGTTGCCGCGATCTCGGACAAGCTGACGCGCCGGCATCCACATGTGTTCGGTGACGTGCGTTACGCGAACGCCGAAGAACAAGCGCGCGCCTGGGAAGAACTGAAGGCGCGGGAACGCGCGCACAAGAAACAGGACGGAGACTCCAGCGCGCTGGCCGGCATCGCGCGCGGATTGCCCGAGTGGCGCCGTGCGTTGAAATTGCAGGAGCGCGCGGCCACGGTCGGCTTCGACTGGCCCGGCCCGCAGCCGGTGCTGGACAAACTGGCCGAGGAAATCGACGAGCTGCGCGCCGAATTCGCACAAGGCGCCGGCCGCGACAGATTGGAAGACGAACTGGGCGACGTATTGTTCGTGCTGGTGAATCTCGCGCGGCACGCCAAGGTCGATCCGGCCGCGGCTCTGCGCCGCGCCAACGCCAAATTCGAACGGCGCTTCCGGCGCATGGAATCGCTGGCGGCGAATGGCGGAGAAACGCTGGCGGGCAAGCCGCTGGCTGAGCAGGATGCGTTGTGGGATCGCGCCAAGGCCGAAGAACGCGACTAGTCCGCCCGTCACGCAGCCGCATTAAACCTTGCCGGCACAATCGGCATCTGAAGCTCGTCCTGCCGAGGAGATAAGCCCATGCGCAAACTCGCTGCTGCATCGATCGCGTCGCTGTTGTTGTTACTCGCCACCGCCGCCGGCGCAGAGGAATGCCGCTACAGCGCGCCGCGCAACGCAGACATCAATGCCGCCGGCCTGCACTCGCTGATGATGCGGCTGGGCTCAAGCGATCTGGAAATCCGCGGCGTCGCGGGTCTGAACCGGATCGAGGTGCGCGGCACCGCATGCGCTTCCAAACAGGAATGGCTGCAGGGCCTGCAGATCACCACCGGGCGTTCCGGCGATCAGGCCACCGTGGATGCCGAGCACCGCACCGAAACCAGCATCTTCAACTTGTTCGGCGACAACTACGCCTACCTGAAATTGCAGGTGCGCGTGCCGCAGGCGCTCGCAGTGAAGATCGACAGCGGCTCGGGCGACATGCAGGCCTCTGGTCTGGCCTCGCTGGATGTGGAAACCGGTTCGGGCGATCTGATCGCCGACGGCATCGCGGGTCCGCTGGTCCTGCAGCTCGGTTCCGGCGACGTGCGCGCCAGTCATGTCGGCAGCGTCAATCTGCGCGGCACCGGTTCGGGAGACGTGCGCGTCGATGGCGTGCAGGGCGACGTGCAGGCCGATCACTCCGGCTCCGGCGATCTCAACTTTTCCAATGTGCGCGGCAGCGTGCGCGTCGGTTCCACGGGATCCGGCGATGTGACCTTCACCGACATCGGCCGCGATGCGGAGGTCGGCAGCACCGGCTCGGGCGACGTGACCGCCAACGGCGTCGGCGGCAACCTCACCGTGCGCGCGACCGGCTCGGGCGACGTGCGCTACCACGACGTCAAAGGCAAAGTCAGCGTGCCGAATCAGGACGACGATTGATTTGTTTGCAGGGAGTTTCTTCAGAGCGTGCTTCACTTTGAAAGTGCGGCCAGGGTCGAATTTTGTGCGCTTACGATCTGCGTTGAATCGCAGATCGTGCACAAGATTCGGGTGAGGCAGGATGCCGATCGGAAGGCCGCACCAAGGACGGTTGCTTGAGTGAAGTTTCATCGGAGTGCGATTGCGAATCCCTGTTCTTAGAACAGCAAACAGGAACGTTTGCATAAAAATCGCGGCGGTCAGGGGGAGGTCTGCCGCCGCGAAGCTCACGTCATCGCTTCTGATGTTTGTGGGTGCAACGGCATCACGCCGGTGCGAACTTAAAAACGCGTCGGGGTGATATCGGTTGACAAGTGAAAGTACGGCAAGGGATGGCCGCCTTTTCCGGAACCCGAGTGCCGAAAAGGCACGATTGCGAGTTCGCGTTCCTGGAACAGCGAACAGGAACGTTCGCACTAGCCCTTACGCAATATCAGCAATGGCGAGGCGCGCAGAATGCGCCGCGTGCCCGCGAGCCCCAGTGCGGCAACCACGATCGCCGATGCGGCTGCCGCGATCAGCAATGGTGTCCATGGCGGCGCGAAGTCACGGATGCGAAACACCGTATGGGCCAGCCACGCGCCGGCTGCGGCCGCGCCCAACAAGGCGGTCAGGCCCGACACCGCGCCCAGCAGCGCGAATTCGCACAACGCCGCCAGGCGCAGTTGACCGCCGCGCGCGCCCAGCGTGCGCAGCAGCGCGGCTTCGTGGCGGCGCTCGGCGGCGCTCATCGTCAGCGCCGCGGCCAGCACCAGCGCGCCTGCAGCCAAGCTGAAAGCCAGCACCCATCTTGCGGCGCCGGTGACCTGCGAAACGATTTCTCTCGCCCGATCCAGCAGTTCGTCCACGTCGATCAGCGAGAGATTGGGATAATCGCGCGAGAAAACCGCGAGCGCGTTCGCGTTGCCGCGCGGCAGGTGGAAGCTCGCGATCCAGTCGTGCGGCAGTTCGCCACCGTGGACCGGATCCAGCATCACGAAGAAATTGACGTTGAAGCGGCTCCAGTCCACTTCGCGGATGCTGGTGAGTTTGGCGTCGATGCGGCGCTCGCCGACCAGGAACCCTAGCGTGTCGCCGAGTCGCAAATGGAACGTGTCGGCCCACATACGGTCCAGCGATACTTCCGCAGTTTGCGGCTGCAAAGGAAACCAGCGGCCGGCGATCACGCGATTGGCCGGCGGCAGCGCCGCGCTCCATGACAGCCGCACCTGCCGTTGCGCAGTTTCGCGGGCTTCGCGGCTGTGGAAACGCATACGGTCGACGGGCACTTCATCGATCGAAACCAGCTTGCCGACCGCGACCGGCATGCTGTTGAGGCGTGTCGCACCGATCTTTTGCAGCGATGCCATCACGGCCTGCCGTTGCGCATCCTGCACATTGACCACGAACCAATTGGGCGTATCCGCCGGCAATTCGCGCCGCCAGTTGTCCAGTAGCGAGGGCGCGATCACCGCCAGCATCATCAGCGCCGTGAGGCCCAGCGTGATCGCCACGGTTTGCACCAGGCTCAACCCGCGACGCCGCGTCAGCGCGCTGGCGCCCAGGCGCAAGGCGGGATGCAGTCGCGCAAGTTGTTTGCGGATCAGCCACAGCATCGCCGCGGTCACCGCCAGCGCGAACACCGCCGCACCGGCGAGTGTTGCCGCCAATACGCCTGCAAGTTTCCAGGTGCCGCTTTCCAGCGCGATCAATCCCAGCGCGACCAGTATCGGCAGCAGATACAGGACGTCGAAGCGGCGTGGCGATTGCAGTCCGATGCGGCGGAACACCGCGACCGGTGGCACGTTCGCCAATCTCGCCAGCGGCGGTAGCGCGAAACCGGCCAGCACCGCCAGCGCGATGCCGGCTGCGGCGAAGGCGGGGCCCAGCGGCAGCGGCACGTCCTGCGCCGAAGGCGGCAACAAGCCATGCGCGAAGGCGAATGCCGCCGAAGACAGCCCCAACGCGATCCCTGCGCCCACGATCGCGGCGATCACCGAAGGCACGGCCAGCGTCAACAGCAATCCTCCGAATGCGAATCCGCGCGAAGCACCCAGCGCGCGCAGCAGCGCGATCTCGTCGATCTTGCGGCGCGCATAGCGCCGCGCCGACAACGCGATCGCGATGCCGGCCAGCAACGCGGCGAGCAAGGCGGACAAGCGCAGGAACGCGCCGGCGCGGTCGAACGACACGCGCAACCGCTCCTGCACTTCCTGCGGCGTGACCAGATCGGCATCCGAAGGCAGATGCGCTTTCGCCCAGGCGCGATACGCGTCGACCTGATCAGGTTCGCCTGCGACCAACAAACGATGGTGTGCGCGGCTGCCGGTGCCGAGCAGTCCCGCGGCCTGCGCATCGGCCAGCGCCATCACCGCGCGCGGCGCCAGCGAAACCAGGTCGCTCGCGCCCGGCTCACGTTGCAGTTGCGCCACGATCGCCAAGTCGCGTCCGCCGAGTTGCACGCGATCGCCCACCCGCAGACCCAAGGCGATCAGCGCACGATGATCCAGGTACAACTGTCCGGCTGGAGGCGCGTGTGTGTCGATCTCGCGACCGTGCGCGCCGAGCACCACCAATTTGCCGCGCAGCGGCCAGGCTGCGTCGCCTGCGATCACTTCCAGCAACTGGCTGCGGTTGTTGGCGAAAGCCACGCTCGGGAAATCGGCGAGCTTGCTGGTGCGCAGTCCCAGCGTGTGCGCCTGTTCGACGAAAGAATCTGGTAACGGCGTGGCCGCGTTCACGCCCATGTCGCCGCCGATCAACTCCGCAGCGCCCATCAGCACCGCGCGCTCGACGCGCGTCGATAAGGTGCCGACCGCGCCCAGCGCGATCACCGACAGCAGCAGCGCGAGGATCAGCGTGCGCAATTCCGGCAGCCGCCATTCGCGGCGCAGATTCCGCAATGCGTGGCGCAGGTTCATGCGCATCCCTGCGCGTAAAAGCGGCCATCCATGGCCGCACTTCTCAACAACAGCACGCTCGGAATCACCGGTACGGTAATCCAAATTCTTCACGTCAGCCGTCCATCGACCAGTTCGTGCACGCGCGCGCAGCGCGCGGCCAGTTCGGCATCGTGCGTGACCAGCACCAGCGTGGTGCGATGCTCGCGGTTCAAGGCGAACAGCAGATCGCCGATTGCGGCGCCTGTGTGGCGATCCAGATTGCCGGTCGGCTCGTCTGCGAACAGAATCCGCGGCGAGTGCACGAACGCGCGCGCGATCGCCACGCGTTGCTGTTCGCCGCCCGACAACTGGTGCGGGTAGTGCGCGGCACGATCGCGCAAGCCCACCGCGGCCAAGGCTTCGCGTGCGCGCACGCCCGCATCCGCTGCGCCATCCAATTCCAGCGGCAACAACACGTTTTCTTCCGCGGTCAACGCGGGCAACAGGTGAAAAGACTGGAATACGAATCCAACATTGCGTAAACGCAATCGTGCGCGTGTTTCTTCATCCAGCGTTTCCAAGGTCTGGCCATCCAGCCGCACGCTGCCGCGGCTGGGCAGATCGAGGCCGGCCAACAGGCCCAGCAGCGTGGTCTTACCGGAACCGGAAGCGCCGGTGATTGCGACGGTTTCCCCCGCATTCACTTCGAGGCTGACATGGTTGAGGATGTCGAGCCGGCCCGAGGGGCCATCGATGTATTTGCCCACCCCTTCCGCCGAGAGTAGAGCGATGCGATTCTGGCTGCCGTCCTGCATGTTGTTCTGCCTTGTGCTGGTGGCCGCCGGGCGCACATTCGCGGCTTCCGGCGAAACGATCCTGCTGCTCGGAGATTCGTTGTCCGCCGCGCACAATATCGAATTGGACAAGGGCTGGCCCAGCCTGCTGCAGGCGCGTCTGCGTGAGATGCGGCCGCCGCGCACATTGATCAATGCCAGCGTCAGCGGCGAAACGACCGCGTCGGGTCTCAGCCGCTTGCCGGAGCTGCTGAAGCGCTACCGGCCTTCGCTGGTAATCCTGGAACTCGGTGCGAACGACGGCCTGCGCGGGCTGCCGCTGACGGAAATCCGCGCGAACTTGGCCACGATGATCGCGCAATGCCGTGACAGCGGCGCAAAGGTGCTGCTGCTCGGAATCGAGTTGCCGGTGAACTACGGTCCGCAGTACCGCGACGGCTTGCGCGAGATCTACGCGCAACTGGCCAGACAGAACCACACCGGGCTGGTGCCGTTCCTGTTGCAAGGCATCGCCCTCGATCCGAAGGCCATGCAGGAAGACGGTCTGCACCCCACCGCCGCGGCGCAGCCGAGGGTGCTCGGCAACGTGTGGCCCGCGCTGGCGCCGATGCTCGGTACCCGCACGATCAAGGCAGCGCAATCATCCAGCCGATGAATCCTCCGCCGGCGCAGTGGAGCGTTCCTTCTTCTGCTCGCGGCGGCCTTTCATCCGGTCGTGGAAGGCGCGGAATTCGTTGCGATCGATCTGGCCGTCGTGATTGGTGTCGATCTGGTCGAAGTGCTTGGCGATGCCGGGGCGCGCCTGGGCCTCTTCGCGGGTGATGACGCCGTCGTGATTGGCGTCCAGCGGCTGGCGCTCGCGCGCCGGCGCGGACGAAGTCGCGTCGGCCGCCGATTGGGCGAATGCGGCGGGAACGGCACAGGACAGCAGGGTCAGAAGAACAACCGGTTGCAGGCGCATGGGAACTCCCGAACGAAGGCGGAGGAATGATCTTAAACGCAGGATCCGGGCACAGGTTGACAGCCGGGCCGGCGATTCACGTATTGCTCACCCCGAAAGCGGCAAATTCGCGCGATGATCGCCGTCGGTTCACCCGTTTCCGCTTTCGAGGGGGCACGCATGGGCGCGCGCGAAGAACAGTCCGGCCTGGTGTTGCTGGTCGAGGACAATCGCGGCATCGCCGAGATGATCGGCGAATTCCTGGAACGCCGAGGCTATTCGGTAGACTATGCCGCCGATGGCGTCACGGGCCTGCACCTGGCCGTGTCGGGCAGTTTCGACGTAGTGGTGCTGGATCTCATGCTGCCCGGCATGGACGGCCTGGATGTCTGCCGCAAATTGCGATCGGATGCGAAGAAGTCCACGCCGGTGCTGATGCTGACGGCGCGCGACACGCTGGAAGACAAGCTGATCGGCCTCGATGCCGGCGCGGACGATTATCTGGTCAAGCCCTTCGAGCCGCGCGAACTGGAAGCGCGGGTGCGCGCGCTGATCCGCCGCGACCGCCGCCAGGTTTCCGCAGAAGTGTTGAAGGTCGGCGATCTCACCCTGGACACCGCCACCCTGCGGCTGACCCGCAACGGCGAGGAATTGCAGGTTTCGCCGATCGGCCTGAAGCTGCTGACCATCCTGATGCGCGAATCGCCGCGCGTGGTCAGCCGGCGCGACATCGAGCGCGAGATCTGGGGCGACACTCTGCCCGATTCGGATACCTTGCGTTCGCACCTCTACAATCTGCGCAAGGTGATCGACAAGCCGTTCAATCGGCCGCTGCTGCACACCATCCACAGCGCGGGGTACCGGCTGGCCGATCTCGAATCCGAGATGGGTGCCGCTGCGCAAGCTTGAAACATGCGAAAGCGCAAGTTCACGCCACGGCGGCGGGCGATAGCCCAACGCGTGCTGCGGCGCGTGCCTTCGCCGATGGTGGCGCTGGCCCGCGCGATGCGCGAATGGGATCCCGCACACCCCGGCGCGATCGCGCTCGACCGCTTCGTGTCCGGGGACAGCGACGTCGCCACGCTCGCGCACGCGTTCCGCAACCTGGCGCTGCGGCTGCAGGCGTTCGTCGAACGCGAGCGCAATTTCACCCGCGACGCCAGCCATGAACTGCGCACGCCGCTGACCATCATCAAGGTCGCGGCGGACGTGCTGGCGGATGAAGCCGATCTCAGCCCGTTCGCGCAGCGCTCGCTGACGCGCATCCGCCGTTCGGTGCGCGAGATCGAGGCGCTGATCGAAACCTTCCTGGTGCTGGCGCGCGAATC
>DAIOUL010000060.1:0-15789 GCA_036759545.1 Rhodanobacteraceae bacterium | reverse complement strand
GAGGAATGACTGTCACGCCGCGAGGCGCACAGAACCCGGCTTACAGGCCGGCTCCGTCATTGATGCGATCGTCCATGATCGCTGTTCCAAGTGAGCGTCCCGCGGTCGGGACGCTCGCTCTCCTTACAAGAATCCAAATGCGGCCATCCTTGGCCGCACTTCTCATCAACAGCACCCTCCGAACGAACGACATGGCGTGCCTTTTTTTGATACGAGCGGCCATGCAGGGGCGCACCTCTCGCGGCTTCGCCGCCACTTCGATGGAAACGTTTCGCAAGAAGAGCCAAGAACGAACTGCGTTCAAAGCGATGGGTTGCCGGGTCACAAGCGACTTCGCCATTGGCCGTCAATGCAACAAACCCGAAATCTTTAGCTTTCAAAGGCCTCCCGCACCTAGCTCAGAAGCGGCTTGAAACAATGCCACGATTTCGCCTTTCCCATTGATCCACAAGCAAAAATTTCCTTGACAGTCTCATCACCTGCGACTAAGGTGGGTTTCGGTGTGATTTTGTGGGAAAACGTGGGCGAATTCTGCCAATGTTCCAAGGCGAAACCGCGATTACCGTGGACGACAAGGGCCGGCTGGCGATTCCCTCCGCCTACCGCGAGCCGATCGCGCGCGCCTGCAATAACCATCTGGTGATCGCCTACAACCCGTTCGAGCACGGATGCCTGTGGATCTTTCCGCAACCGGAATGGGAGCGGGTGCGCGATCAGGTCAACGCGCTGCCGAGCGTCAAGCGCGTCCATCGCGACCTGCAACTGAAACTGGTCGGCGCGGCCACGCACGTGGAACTCGACTCCGCCGCGCGCGTGCTGCTGCCGGCCAGCCAGCGCGGCGCTGCGGGAATCGAGAAGAAGGCGGTGCTGCTCGGCATGGGCAACAAGTTCGAGCTTTGGAGCGAGCAGGCACATCTCGACAAGATCCGGCAGACGATCGGCGAAGCCGACATCAGCGAGGACATGGCGGGACTGCGGTTGTGATCCGTGTGCAACGCGATGAGCGTCGCGCGCGGCGGTGTGAACGACGGAATGCGCGGCGCGGTTTCCGCGCGCAGGCAGGTTGATGGACGGGATGGGGGTCATGACGGAGCGTGCATCCACGCACATCCCGGTGATGCGCGATGAAGTGCTCGCCGGGTTGGCGGTGCGCGCGGATGGCTGCTATTTCGACGGCACCTTCGGGCGCGGCGGGCACGCACGCGCGATTCTTTCTCGCCTCAATGATCGTGGTCGCCTGCTGTTGATGGATCGCGACAGTCAGGCGATCGTCGAAGCGCAGCGCGCCTTTGCAGATGATCCGCGCGTGGCGATCCGCCATGGCAATTTCGCCGATGCCGGCGACTGGAACGAAATGCGCGATCTCGATGGCGCGCTGCTGGACTTGGGCGTTTCTTCGCCGCAACTGGACGATCCCTCACGCGGCTTTTCCTTCCAGCACGACGCACCCTTGGACATGCGGATGGATCGCAGCGCGGGGATGAGCGCAGCGGATTTCCTTCGATCCGCCGACGAGCGCGAGATCGCGGATGTGTTGTGGCGCTATGGCGAAGAACGCATGAGCCGCCGCATCGCACGCGCGATCGTCGCGCGACGCGTCCAAGGGACAATTGAAACTACGCACGAGCTCGCCGAACTGGTCGAGCGCACCATCGGCCGCCGCGAGCGCAACAAGCATCCGGCGACGCGCACGTTCCAGGCGCTGCGCATCCACGTCAACGACGAACTCGGCTCGCTGCAGCGCGGCTTGCGCGTGCTCACCACTGCGTTGAAGCCGGGCGGAAGACTGGCGGTGATCAGCTTCCACTCGCTGGAAGATCGGATCATCAAGAATTTCATCCGCGGCGAAATGCCGGCGCGCGCACCGCGCGGGCTGCCGCCGCCGCAAATCATCCAGCCACCGCTGCGCGCCATCGGCCGCGCGCAATTTCCGGGGGAAATCGAAATCGCCGCCAATCCGCGCGCCCGTTCGGCGGTGCTGCGCATCGCGGAAAAAATTTCGGTGGAGGCCGGATGAAAGTCGTCGGCACTCTCGCGTTCGCGGTGTTGTTGCTGGCGGTGGTGGCCAGCGCGATCGCGGTGGTGTGGGCGCGGCATCAGGGCCGCGTCGCGTTCGTGCAGCTTACGCAATTGCAGAACCAGCGCGACGCGCTGAACGTGGAATATGGCCGCCTGGAACTGGAGCAGGCGACCTGGGCCGCGCCCGGACGGATCGAGCAGATCGCGCGCAGCCAGCTCGGCATGGTCGATCCCGCGCCCGACCAGGTGGAGTTGATCCGCCAATGAATCCGCGCGCGCCGACTCCGCCTCCGATGTCCGCGCACCGTCCTCCGGCGCCGAATCCGCGCAAGCGGCTGGCATTGGTGCTGTTCGTATTGGGTTGCGTTTCGGTCGGTCTGATCGCGCGCGCGATCGACCTGCAGGTGATCCGCAAGCAGTTCTATCAGGATCAGGGTGATGCACGTTTTCTGCGCGAAGTACCGATCCCGGTTTCGCGCGGCACCATCTTCGACCGCAACGGCGTGCCGCTGGCCGTGTCCACGCCGGTGGTGTCGATCTGGGCCAACCCTCCCGAGTTGCTGGAGCACGCCGATCAGATTCCCAGGCTGGCGAAAGCACTGGATGTCGATGCGGATGATTTGACCAAACGCTTGAAAGAACGCGGCAGCCGCGAGTTCGTCTATCTGCGCCGGCAGATGAGTCCGGAAGCCGCGCAGGACGTACTCGATCTGGCCATCCCCGGTGTCAACAGCCAGCGCGAATACAAACGCTACTACCCGTCCGGCGCGGTCACCGCGCACGTGCTCGGCTTCACCAACATAGACGATCGCGGCCAGGAAGGTCTGGAACTCGCGTACGACTCGTGGCTCGCCGGCAAGCCCGGCTTGAAGCGCGTGATCCGTGACGCCCAAGGCCGTACGGTGGAAGACGTCGAGCAGATCCGCGCGCCGGTACCGGGTCATGACCTCACGCTCAGCATCGACAGCCGCATCCAGTACCTGGCCTACACCGCGCTGATGCAGGCCATCACCAAGCACACCGCGACTTCGGGTTCGATGGTGATCCTGGACATCGCCAGCGGAGAAATCCTGGCGATGGTGAACGTGCCTTCGTACAACCCCAACGCGATCGACGGCAGCGAAGCCGCGGCGCGCCGCAATCGCGCGGTCACCGATGTGGTCGAACCCGGATCGACCATGAAGACCTTCACCGTCGCGGCGGCACTGGAATCGGGCAAGTGGACTCCGACCACGCCGCTCGACACCACGCCCGGCTCGCTGACGCTGGGCGGGCACGTGTTCAAGGACACCCACAATCACGGGCTGATCGACGTCAGCCACATGATCACGTATTCCAGCGACGTCGGCGCGATCAAGATTTCGCAAACGCTTAGTGCGCAGCAAATGTGGGACATGCTGCACCGCTTCGGATTCGGGCAGAGCACCGGCAGCGGCTTTCCCGGCGAGTCGACCGGCTATCTGCCGGTGCCGCGCAAGTGGGGCGTGCTCACCAAGGCCAACATCTCGTTCGGCTACGGCCTCAATGTCACGCCGCTGCAACTGGCGCAGGCGTACGCGGCGATGGCGAACGACGGCCGCATCCGCGAGCCGACATTCGTCAAGGGCTCCGACAATCCGCTGAACGACGTCCTCGATCCGCGCATCGCACATGAAGTGATGCAGATGCTGCAGACGGTCGTCACGCCGATCGGCACCGCGCCGAACGCGGCCGTCACCAATTACACCGTCGCCGGCAAAACCGGCACTTCGCACATCGCGACCGGCGGCGGCTATGCCGACAAATATTTTTCACTGTTCGCCGGGATCATTCCCGCCGGCGACCCGCGTCTGGTCGGGATCGTGATGATCAAGGATCCGGGCGGACACGGCGGGGAGTACTACGGCGGTCTGGTCGCCGCGCCGGTATTCAGTGAAGTCATGACCGGTGCGATGCGTTTGCTGGACGTGCCGCCCGACAACGTGCAGCGCTGGTATGCCGGCGGGCCGCAAACGCCGCCGCCCGCCGCGAACATCGGCACCATCGCACGGGAGCGCGACCCGTGAGCGCGCGCGCGATGAAACTCCGCGATCTGTTGCGCGGCATCGCCGATGCGTCGCGTGTGGACGACATCGTCGTGACCGGATTGACACAGGATTCGCGCAGCGTTCGCGTGGGCGATGCGTTCGTCGCGCTGCAGGGCGCGCGCGTGCATGGGATCGAGTTTGCGTCGCAGGTGATGGAGCACGGTGCGGTGGTGGTGCTTGCCGAAAAAGCGGGAACAGGGAACAGGGAGCAGGGAACAGATCGCACCGCTTCGGATTCGGTCGTTTCCCGTTCCCCGTTCCCCGTTCCCGCTGTTTGGATCGAAAACCTTCGCGCCCAACTCGGCGAAATCGCCGCGCGCTTTTTCGATCACCCTTCGGAAAGCTTGATCGTCGTTGGTGTCACCGGCACCAACGGCAAGACGTCCACGGTGCAGTTGCTGGCGCAGGCGTTTACCTATCTCGGCCATCGCGCTGCGACCATCGGAACATTGGGCGCGGGCCTGCATGGCGCGATGCTCGGCGGCGAGCGCACCACGCCGGATGTAATCAAAGTGCACGCACTGTTGGCGCAATTCCGGGAGCAAGGCGCGACGCATGTGTCGATGGAAGTGTCCTCCCACGCGCTCGACCAGGGCCGTGTTGACGATGTCGCGTTCGATGTTGCGGTGTTCACCAATCTCACCCGCGATCACCTCGACTACCACGGCACGAGGGAAGCGTACGGCGCGGCCAAGGCGAAGTTGTTCTCGTGGTCGACGCTGCGCGCCGCGGTAATCAACGTGGACGACGCGTTCGGCCGCGAACTGGCGCAGCGCCTTCCATCGCACGTGCAACGTGTGCGGTACGCGATCGAAAACGATGGCGCCGAAATCCGCGCGACCGACGTGCGCACGCACGCCGACGGCATCGATTTCGTGTTGCACACGCCGCAGGGCGAAGGCGCGGTGCATTCGCGCCTGCTCGGCGCGTTCAACGTTTCGAACCTGCTGGCTGTCGCCGGTTGTCTCGCTGCGCTGGAAGTGCCGTTCGACGCGAGCCGCGGTGCGCTGGAGATGCTGGAACCTGTTGCCGGCCGCATGAATCGCCTGGGCGGCGGCGCGTGTCCGCTGGTCGTGGTCGATTACTCGCACACGCCCGACGCGCTGCAGCAGGCGCTGTCCACGTTGCGGGCGCACTGCGAAGGAAAATTGATTTGCGTGTTCGGCGCCGGCGGCGAGCGCGACAAAGGCAAGCGCCCGCAAATGGGCGCGATCGCGGAAAAGTATTCCGATCTCGCCATCGTCACCGACGACAACCCGCGCGGCGAGGACGGCGACGCGATCGTCGCGCAAATCTTTGCCGGTTTTGCGCAGCCGCGACGTGTACGCGTGCAGCGCGACCGCGCGCGCGCTATCGAATTGGCATTGAACGAAGCGAAAGCCGGCGACGTGGTGCTGATCGCGGGCAAGGGCCACGAGGCCTATCAGGAGATCGCCGGCATCAAGAAGCCGTTCGATGACCTCTCGGTCGCACGCGAAATTCTCTCGAGGGCGCACGCATGTTGACCCTGCGCCTCTCCGAAGTGGCCCTGTGGACGCACGGCACGTTGCACGGTGCCGACGTCGAGGCGCGCGGTGTTTCCATCGACACGCGCAAGCTGGCACCCGGCGAATTGTTCGTGGCGATCAAGGGCGAACGTCACGACGGCCACGATCATCTCGCGCAGGCCATGCAACACGGCGCGGCGGGCGCGCTGGTGTCACGGCGCCTCGATATCGCGCTGCCGCAGGTGGTGGTTGCCGACACGGTGCTGGCGCTGGGCGACCTCGCCAGTTCCGTGCGTGCGCAGCGGCGTGCGCGCGTGGTCGGCATCACCGGTTCAAACGGCAAGACCACGGTGAAAACGCTCACCGCGTCCATTCTGCAGCACCACGGCCGCACCCACAGCAACGCCGGCAATTTCAACAACGAAATCGGCCTGCCGTTGTCGCTGCTGGCGATGCCGCAAGACGCGCAATACGCAGTGATCGAAATGGGGGCGGGCAAGCCCGGCGACATCGCCTACCTCGCTGCCATCGCGCGGCCAGAAGTCGGGCTCGTCAACAACATCGCCCCGGCGCACCTTGAAAGGATGGGTTCGCTGGAAGGCGTGGCCGAAACCAAGGGCGCGCTGTATCAGGCGCTGCCGGCCGATGGCACCGCGGTGATCAATGCCGATGATGCCTTCGCGGATTTCTTCGCAGGACTCGCTGGCACACGGCGCGCCTTGCGGTTCGGGTTCCAGAACAGTGCGAACGTGCACGCCGCGGCGACCGAGATGCGCGCCGACGGAAGCACTTTCACCCTGATCACGCCGAACGGTTCGCAGCGCGTGCGTTTGCCGTTGCCGGGCCGCCACAACATCGCCAACGCGATGGCGGCATCGGCGCTGGCATTCGCACTGGATGTGCCGTTGACAACCATTGCCGTCGGACTCGAAAACGTCAACGCGGTCGGCGGGCGTCTGCAACGCCGCAAGGCGCCGGGCGGCTGGCACGTGATCGACGACAGCTACAACGCCAATCCCGGTTCGACCGCCGCGGCGATCGCTACGCTGGCGCTGCAATCCGGCGAGCGCTGGCTGGTGCTGGGCGACATGGCGGAACTCGGCGCGGATGCCGCTGCGTTGCACGCGCAGATCGGCGAACAGGCGCGCGAGGCGGGCGTCGACAAGCTGTTCGCGGTCGGTGCGTTATCGCAAAACGCGGCGCGCGCTTTCGGCAAGAACGCGCAGCACTTCGATGATCAAGCCGGATTGATCGCCGCACTGCGCACGGCGCTGCATCCGGGCGTGACGGTGCTGGTCAAGGGTTCGCGTTCCTCTGCGATGGAACGTGTGGTCGCGGGCCTGCTGGACGGCAACGGGGGAGGTGCGCGCCATGCTGCTTGAACTCGCGCTGTGGCTGGAACGCCACTACGGCGCCTTCCGACTGTTCGAATACATCACGTTCCGCACGATTCTCGCGGCCTTGACCGCGCTCGCCGTTTCGCTGTGGGCGGGACCCGCGCTGATCCGCCGCCTCACCGCGATCAAGGTGGGACAGGTGGTGCGCAGCGACGGACCGCAGTCGCATCTGTCCAAGGCCGGCACGCCGACGATGGGCGGCGCGCTGATTCTGGCCGCGATCGGTGTTTCCACGCTGCTGTGGGCGGACCTGCGCAACCGCTACGTCTGGACGGTGCTGATCGTGACGATCGCTTTCGGCGCGATCGGTTTCTACGATGACTACCGCAAGCTGGTGCTGCGCGATGCGCGCGGTTTGCCGGCGCGCTGGAAATACCTGCTGCAATCGCTGATCGGTCTGGCCGCGGCGCTGTTCCTGTTCTACACCGCCGACGTGCCGGCCGCGACCGCGCTGTACGTGCCGCTGTTCAAGCAGGTCGCGCATCCGCTGGGCGCGGTGTTCATCGTTATCGGCTATTTCTGGATCGTCGGTTTTTCCAACGCGGTGAATCTCACCGACGGTCTGGATGGCCTGGCGATCATGCCGACCGTGCTGGTCGCCGGTGCGCTGGGCGTGTTCGCGTACCTGTCCGGCAACGCGGTGTTCTCTAACTATCTGCAGATTCCCGGCATTCCGGGCGCGGGCGAGCTCGCCGTGTTCTGCGGTTCGTTAACCGGCGCGGGCTTGGGATTTCTCTGGTTCAACACCTACCCCGCGCAGGTATTCATGGGCGACATCGGTGCGCTGGCGGTAGGCGCGGCGCTCGGTTGCGTGGCCGTGATCGTGCGCCAGGAAATCATCCTGCTGGTGATGGGCGGCTTGTTCGTGATGGAAACCGCGTCGGTGATGTTGCAGGTCGCGAGTTTCAAATTGACCGGCAAGCGCATCTTCCGCATGGCGCCGATCCACCACCACTTCGAATTGAAAGGCTGGCCCGAGCCGCGCGTGATCGTGCGCTTCTGGATCATCAGCGTGGTGCTGGTGCTGGTGGGTCTCGCAACATTGAAGGTGAGATGACGTGACCGACTGGTTCGCGCAATCACAGGCACAGCGCCGGCAAGGCCGCTACGACCCGTGGCTGCTGGCGGCGGCCATCACGCTCGCGGTGTTCGGCGTCGTCATGGTTGCGTCCAGTTCGATCGCGGTCGCCGACAGCCAGTACCACGCCGATTTCTACTACCTGAAGCGCCACGTGATGTTCCTCGCACTGGGCGGTGCGATGGCTTTCGCGTTGATGCGGATCGAGCTCAAGCTGATGGAGAAGTACGCCTTCGGCGCGATGCTGATCGGATTCGCGCTGCTGCTCGCGGTGTTCGTGCCGCACTTCGGCATGCGGATCAACGGCGCGCGGCGCTGGATCAATCTCGGACTGATCGGCTTCCAGCCGGTGGAAGCGGTCAAGCTGGTACTGGTGTTGTACTTGGCGAGTTACCTGGTGCGCCATCGCGAAGGCGTGGAGCGGCAGTTCTTCGGCGTGTTGAAGCCGATGTGCGTCGCGGGCCTGACTGCGGGACTGCTGCTGGCGCAACCTGATTTCGGTTCGGCCGCGCTGATCGGCGTCGTCACGGTCGGCATGGTCTGGCTGGCGGGCGCGCGCATGCGTTACCTTGTGTTGCTCGGCACGCCGCTGATCCCGGTGGCGATGTATCTGGCGCTTTCCACCGACTATCGCGTCAAGCGTCTGACCTCATTCCTCGACCCCTGGAAGGATCCGTTCAACGACGGCTTCCAGTTGACCCAGGCGCTGATCGCGATCGGTCGCGGCGAGTGGTTCGGCGTAGGTCTCGGCGCCAGCGTGCAGAAACTTTTCTACCTGCCCGAAGCGCACACCGATTTCATCCTTGCGGTGATCGGCGAGGAACTGGGTCTGGCGGGCATCGTTTTCGTGCTCGGATTGTTCGCGCTGCTGGTCGGGCGCGGATTGATGCTGGGCTTGCGCGGTGTAGAACTCAACCAGCGCTTCGCCGGTTACGTCGCTTTCGGCATCTCGCTGATGATTGGGCTGCAGGCGCTGGTGTCGGTGGGCGTCAACCTCGGCGTGCTGCCGACCAAAGGTCTGACGCTGCCGCTGATCAGTTCCGGCGGTTCCAGCGTGCTGATGACCTGCGTGATGCTGGGCGTGCTGCTGCGCGCAAGTTTCGAAATCCACCGCGCCGAGGACACGCGCCGCATGGCCACGCGCAAGGCCGCGCCCGCGGCGCGTGCAACGACGATCGAATCGCAGCCGTTGCCGATCGCCGCGCGCAGCCGCGTCGAGCCGCATATTGGCCAGGTGCACGCTTATGAGTGATGCGAGCGCGCCCGTGCCCGGTCCCATCATGATCATGGCTGGCGGCACCGGCGGCCACATTTTTCCCGGCCTCGCGGTGGCGGAACTGCTGCGCACACGCAAGGTGCCGGTGTTGTGGCTGGGCGCGGCCGGAGGAATGGAGACGCGGCTGGTGCCCGCGCGCAACATCCCGCTGCGCACCGTGCCGGTCTCGGGCGTGCGCGGGAAAAATCTGCTCACGCGCATCGGCGCACCGTGGATGATGATGCGCGCGTTGGTTGCCTCGTTGCGCATCCTCCGCGAGGAGAACCCGCGTTGCGTGCTGTCGATGGGCGGTTACGTGGCGGGCCCCGGCGGCATCGCCGCGTGGCTCAGGCGCAAGCCGCTGCTGGTGCACGAGCAGAATCGCGTTCCCGGTTTCACCAATCGCGCGCTGGCGCGTGTGGCGAAACGGGTGCTGGCCGGTTTCGCCGATGCATTTCCGGAAAAGGTGCGCGCTGAGTGGACCGGCAATCCTGTGCGCGCCTCGATCGCAGCGCTGCCCCCGCCGGAACGGCGTTTTGCCGCGCGCGGTGATTTGCCTGCGCAACTGCTGGTGCTGGGCGGCAGCCGCGGCGCGCGCGCCTTGAATCTGCGCGTGCCCGACGCGCTGGCGCTGATTCCCGAAGAGAAACGTCCGCGCGTGTTGCACCAGTGCGGCGCGGATCACGTCGAAGCCACACGCGCAGCGTATGCACGCGCGCAAGTCGAAGCGGAAGTCGTGCCTTTCATCGAGGACATGGCCGCCGCCTATGCAAAAGCCGATCTCGCGATCTGCCGCGCCGGTGCATTGACGTTGGCGGAACTTGCCGCCACCGGTGTGGGCGCGATCCTGATTCCGTTCCCGTTCGCGGTGGACGATCACCAGACCCGCAACGCGCAAGCCTTCGTGGAAATCCACGCGGCGGAGCTGGTGCAGGAGCGCGATTTCCAGATGGCGCGCTTCGCCACGCTGCTGCAACGCCTGCTCGGCGATCGCGCGAAGTTGCTGGCGATGGCGCAAGCCGCGCGCACTCTGGCCAAACCGGAGGCGGCGGCGACGATCGCCGATCGTTGCCTGGAGGCGGCCGCATGACGCCGCGCCCGCTGCCTCCGCACGGCGACATCATGCAGGCATTCCGCCGTGTGCATTTCATCGGCATCGGCGGCGCCGGCATGAGCGGTATCGCCGAGGTTCTTCACACGCTCGGTTATGCCGTCTCGGGTTCCGATATGCACGCGTCGCCAGTCACCGATCGCCTGCGCAGGATGGGTGTCGAGGTGAGCATCGGCCACGACGCGCGCAACGTGGACAACGCCGATGCGGTAGTCACCTCCAGCGCGATCAAACGCGACAACCCGGAACTCGCTGCCGCGCACGAGCGCCGCATCCCGGTGGTGCCGCGTGCGGAGATGCTGGGAGAGCTGATGCGTTTCCGGCGCGGCATTGCGGTCGCCGGCACGCACGGCAAGACCACGACTACCAGTCTGGTCGCCAGCGTGTTGGCCGAAGCCGGTTACGACCCGACCTTCGTGATCGGCGGGCAACTGGTTTCGGCCGGTGCGCATGCGCGGCTGGGTGCGGGCGAATATCTGGTCGCGGAAGCCGACGAGTCGGACGGCTCGTTCCTGCTGCTCTCGCCGGTGATCGCGGTCGTCACCAACATCGACGCCGATCATCTGGAGAACTACCACGGCGACTTCGCCGAGGTGAAGAAGGCGTTCGCAGACTTCCTGCATCGCCTGCCGTTCTACGGATTGGCCGTATTGTGCGTCGACGATCCGGAAGTGGCGGCTCTGGCGCGCGCCACGCCGCGCAACGTGTTGACCTACGCGATCGAAACGCAAGCGGACGTGCGCGCGGCCGATGTGCGCGCAGAAGGCGCGACGATGCGCTTCGATCTGCATCTGCCGGGTGGCTCGGCACAAGCGGTGACGTTGAATCTTCCCGGCCGTCACAACGTACTGAACGCCTTGGCGGCGAGCGCGATCGGCTGGCAGCTCGGCGTGGAGCCGCAAGCCATCGCGCACGCGCTGGAGACATTCCAGGGTGTGGGTCGGCGTTTCAATCGTCGCGGCGAGATCGCGCTGGATCGCGGCCGCGTCTTGCTGATCGACGATTACGGACATCATCCGCGCGAGCTGGCGGCGGTGTTCGAGGCCGCGCGCGGCGGTTGGCCGGATCGGCGTCTGGTGGTCGCCTTCCAGCCGCACCGCTACACGCGCACGCGCGACCTGCTGGACGATTTCGCCGCGGTGCTGAGCGAAGTCGATGTGCTGTTGCTGACCGATGTCTATCCCGCCGGCGAAGCGCCGATCGCCAATGCGGATGGCCGCGCGCTGGCGCGCGCGGTTCGCGCGCGCGGCAAGGTCGACCCGGTATTCGTCGAGCATCCGCGCGAACTGCGCGCCGCACTGCCGGCGCTGCTGCGAGACGGCGATCTGTTGCTGTTGCTGGGCGCAGGCGACATCGGCGCGGCGGCGAATGAGTTGGCGAATGCGGGAAGTTTGAAAACGAGCGGTATGTCGAAATGACGATGCAATCGCAAACCAGGGACCAGGGACCAGGGACTGGGGACCAGCAAAGCTTGACGGGCTCCGGTCCCCGGTCCCCGCGCATCACCGACCCGCGCGCATTCGGCCGCGTCGCCGTGGTGATGGGCGGGCGTTCGGCCGAGCGCGAGGTGTCGCTGGATTCGGGCCGCAACGTGCTCGCCGCATTGAAGACGCGCGGTGTGGACGCGCACGCGATCGACGGCATTCCCGCCTTGCTGGATGCGGCGCGCGCCGGCCACTTCGCGCGCGTGTTCAACATCCTGCACGGCCAGCACGGCGGCGGCGAGGACGGTGTGCTGCAAGGCGCGCTGCAATCGCTCCGCATTCCGTTCACCGGCTCGGGCGTGCTCGGTTCGGCGCTGTCGATGGACAAGGTGCGCAGCAAATACGTGTGGATCGCGCTCGGCCTTCCGACGCCGAAGTTCGTGCCGTTGCCGCGCGGAGCGGATGCAACGCAAGTGCATGCGGCCGCGCGCGAAGTCGGATTCCCGCTGATCGTGAAACCCGCCTGTGAAGGTTCCAGCGTGGGCGTATCGCGCGTGTTCGAGGAAAAGGATCTCGACGACGCCATCGCGCTGGCGCGTCGCTATCGCGGCGACCTCCTGATGGAAACGCTGATCGAAGGCGACGAGCTGACGGTGGCGATCCTCGGCCGCGAGGTGCTGCCCAGCATCCACATCGTTCCCAAGGGCGCGTACTACGACTACAACGCGAAGTACATCGCCGAGGACACGCAATACCTTTGCCCCGGTTTGCAGGGCGATGCGGAAAACGAACTGCGTGCGCTGGCGCTGCGCGCATTCGATGCGCTCGGCTGTTCGGGATGGGGACGCGTGGATGTGATGCGCGACCGCGCTGGAAAAAACTGGTTGCTGGAAGCGAACACCGCGCCGGGTATGACCTCGCACTCACTGGTGCCGAAAGCCGCGGCAGCGATGGGCATCGGTTACGAAGAGCTGTGCTGGAGGGTGTTGGAAACGAGCTTTGGTCAAGAAGCGGGAACAGGGAGCAGGGAACAGGGAACGGCAAGCAGCCCGTCAGATTCTTCGTTCCCCGTTCCCCGTTCCCGCTCTTCCAGCAATGGAGATGCTGCATGAAAGGCGCCTCCATCACCCGCCTGCTCGCCTGGCTGGTCGCGATCGCACTGATTGCGCTGCCGGTGATTGGCGTGCTGCAGGGCTGGTTCGCTTCCGACCGCTGGCCTGTGCGGCAGTTGCAGGTGCAGGCCGAATTCAAACACGTCAGCGCGGACGAAATCAGGCGGGCGGTGATTCCAAGTTTGCGCGCCGGATTTTTCGCGCTCGATCTCGGCCACGTGCGCGATCAGGTCGCGGCGCTGCCTTGGGTATCGCAGGTGGAAGCGCGCAAGCGCTGGCCCGACACGCTCGAGTTGCGCGTGCTGGAACTGCATCCCTTCGCGCACTGGGGACAAGGCCGGTTGCTCGGACGCGACGGCCGCCTGTTCGTGGTGCCGGGCGCGGATGCGATCGCGAACTTGCCACGTCTCTCCGGGCCGGATGATCGCGTCGCCGATGTGGTCGATTTCTACCAAGAAGCACAGCGCGAATTCGCACGATTCCGGCTGCGCGTCGATGCGGTGGATCTTTCCGAGCGCGGCTCCTGGAGCCTGCAGCTCTCCAACGGCGGTGCAGTGACGATCGGCCGCGACCAACCCGGACAACGCCTGGCGCGCTTCATCGCGGTGATGCCGGCCCTGATGCAGGGCCGCAGCAGCGGCTTTGTCTATGTCGATCTGCGCTACAGCAACGGCTTCGCGGTGAAGTGGCCGGACGCGCCTGCCGCACCTCCTCCCGATTCGAAAGCGAGTACGCCCCATGCTCCTGCCCGAGACGTTTAAACCCATGAACCGCAAGAGCGACAAGCATCTGGTTGTCGGTCTCGACATCGGCACCTCGAAGGTGGTCGCGATCGTCGGCGAGTACCTGCCCGGCGAGCCGGTCGAGGTGATCGGACTGGGGTCGCACGTTTCGCGCGGCATGAAGAAAGGTGCGGTGGTGGACATCGAATCCACCGTGCATTCGATCCAGCGCGCGGTCGAGGAAGCCGAGCTGATGGCCGGCTGCGACATCCGTTCGGTGTATGCATCCATTTCCGGTTCGCATCTGGAAACGCGCAACTCCCACGGCACCGCTGCGATCCGCGATCGCGAGGTGACGCCGGGCGATCTGGAGCAGGTGCTGGAAGCGGCTTCGGCGGTGGCGATTCCGGCCGACCGCAAGGTGCTCTACAAGGAGCCGCAGGAATACCGAATCGATGGACAGGACGGCATCCGCCATCCGGTCGGCATGAGCGGCGTGCGGCTGGAAGCGGGCGTGCATCTGGTCACCGGCGCCGCCAGCGCGGTACAGAACAGCACCAAGTGCATCCAGCGTTGCGGGTTGAGCGTCGATGAACTGGTGCCGGCGGCGGTGGCTTCGGCGAAATCCGTATTGACGGAAGACGAGCGCGAACTCGGCGTGTGCGTAGTCGAGATGGGCGCAGGCACCACCGACATCGCGATCTTCACCCAAGGTTCGATCCGCTACACCAAATCGTTGCCCGTGGGCGGCGATCAGGTCACCAGCGACATCGCCTATGGCGTGCACACGCCGACCGCGCACGCCGAAGAGATCAAGATCAAGTACGGCTGCGCACTGGCGCAACTCGCGCATGCGGAAGAAACCATCCAGGTGCCGAGCGTGGGCGACCGCCCGCCGCGCAGGCTGGCGCGGCAGGCGTTGGCGCAGTCGATACAGGCGCGCTACGAGGAAATCTTCGAGATGGTGCAGGACGAACTGCGCCGCTCCGGCTACGAGAGCCTGGTCGCGGCCGGCGTGGTGCTGACCGGTGGTGCGGCGCGCATGGAAGGCGCGCTCGATCTGGCCGAGGAGATCTTCCACAAGATGGTGCGGCTGGGTCTGCCGCAGCACGTCACCGGCCTGGCCGAAGTGGTTTCCAGTCCCGTTTACGCCAGCGGCGTAGGCCTGCTGTTGCATGGCGCGCGCGCGGGTTCCGCGCGCGGCGTGCTGGGACCGGTCGGCGGCAGCGTGGGCACCGTCATCGGAAAGATGCGCGGCTGGTTGAATCGGAATTTTTGAGCGAGAGCGGAGAGGTCAAAAGTCAGAAGTAAAAAGTCAAAAGTGCGGAACGCCGGCTTCTACTGACCTTTGACCTTTGACCTTTGACTTTTGACGAGACGAGACAAGCGAAGGCAACAAGCAAACAACTTTCTTGGCGGCACTCACAAGCAGTACGGAGGACGGGAACATGTTCGAACTGGTGGAAAAACTGGCACCCAATGCGGTGATCAAGGTAATCGGCGTGGGCGGGGGCGGAGGCAATGCCGTCGGCCACATGGTCAATTCATCCATAGACGGTGTGGAATTCATCTGCGCAAACACCGATGCGCAGGCGCTGAAGATCAGCGGCGCGCGCACCACCCTGCAGCTCGGCGCGAGCGTCACCAAGGGTCTGGGCGCCGGCGCCAATCCGGAGCTCGGCCGCCAGGCGGCGCTGGAGGATCGCGAACGCATCGTGGAAATGCTGGAAGGCGCCGACATGGTGTTCATCACCTGCGGCATGGGCGGCGGCACCGGCACCGGCGCGGCGCCGGTGGTGGCGCAGCTCGCCAAGGAAATGAACGTGCTGACGGTCGCGGTGGTGACCAAGCCGTTTCCGTTCGAAGGCCGCCGCCGCATGCAGGTGGCGCTGAAAGGCATCGAGGATTTGCAGCAGTACGTCGATTCGCTGATCACCGTGCCGAACGAGAAGCTGCTGACGGTACTCGGCCGCGAAGTCACTCTGTTGAATGCCTTCAAGGCCGCGAATGACGTGCTGCTCGGCGCGGTGCAGGGCATCGCCGATCTGATCACCCGTCCGGGACTGATCAACGTCGACTTCGCCGACGTGCGCACCGTGATGAGCGAAATGGGCATGG
>DAIOUL010000059.1:0-15790 GCA_036759545.1 Rhodanobacteraceae bacterium | reverse complement strand
TTCGGCATGGAAGGCATGTTCCGCCAGATCGGCATCTACGCGCCGTTCGGCCAGAAGTACAAACCGCAGGATGCGGATCAGTTGCTGTATTACCGCGAAGACACCAAGGGCCAGGTGTTGCAGGAAGGCATCAGCGAGGCCGGCGGCATTTCCGCGTGGATCGCTGGCGCGACCAGTTATTCGGTGTCCGATCTGCCGATGCTGCCGTTCTTCATCTACTACTCGATGTTCGGTTTCCAGCGCGTCGGCGATCTGGCCTGGGCCGCGGGTGATTCGCGCGCGCGCGGATTCCTGATCGGCGGCACGTCCGGCCGCACCACCTTGAACGGCGAAGGCCTGCAACACGAGGACGGTTCATCGCATCTGTTCGCCGGCGCGATCCCGAATTGCCGCGCCTACGATCCGACCTTCTCCTACGAAGTCGCGGTGATCCTGCAGGACGGCGTGCGCCGCATGCTGCACGAGCAGGAAGACGTCTATTACTACGTCACGGTGATGAACGAGAACTACTCACACCCGGACATGCCGGAAGGCTGCGAAGACGGCATCGTGCGCGGCATGTATCTGTTCCGGGACGCCGATCAGCCGATGCCGGCAGGCGCGCCGACTGCGGAAGCGAAATCCGACAAGCACGGCGGTTCGAGTGTGCCGGAAACAGACGGCCCGCCGCCACGCGAGACCAAGGCGAGCGCGAAGGCTGTGGTTGGCAAGGCGGAGAAGCGGGAACGGGGAACGGGGAACAGGGACAAAGGCAAAAGCAAAAAGCTGCGCGTGCAGTTGCTGGGCAGCGGCACCATCCTGCGTGAAGCGATCGCCGCGGCAGAGTTGCTGGAGCGCGAGTTCGGCGTGGCCGCGGACATCTGGTCGTGTCCCAGTTTCAGCGAACTGCGCCACGACGGTTTCGATTGCGAACGCTGGAACCGCCTGCATCCCGACTCGAAGGAGCAGCGCGTGCCGTATGTCACGCAATGTTTGTCGGATCGCGCAGGCCCGGCGATCGCCGCGACCGATTACGTGCGCGAATACGCCGATCAGATCCGCGCCTTCATGCCGAAGGGCAAGCGCTACGTCGTGCTCGGCACCGACGGTTACGGCCGTTCCGACACCCGAGAACACCTGCGCGCGTTCTTCGAAGTCGATCGCCACTGGATCGCCCAAGCCGCGTTGTGCGCGCTTGCTGACGACGGCGTCATCGACCGTAAGGAAGCCGCGCGCGCGATCAAGCTGTGGAAGCTCGATCCGGGCAAGCCGAATCCCGTCACTGTCTGACGCGCTTCACTCCACCATCGCGCGCTGGATCGCTTCCAGCGCGTGGCCGCGGGTTTCGATGCCGCTGCGCATCAACATGAAACCGGCGATCGCCATCGGCGCGGCGATCACGATGGCGGAAAGCGTGAAGTTGCCGAACAGGCCAAGTACGCCCAGGCCCGCGCCGAGGATGCCGCCGGCCTTGGAACTCGCGGCGATCACGCCGGAACCCGTGCCGCGCAGGTGCACCGGATAAATTTCGGCCGAATACGGAATCATCGTGGCGATCACGCCGCTGATGCCGATCAGCAGCGCGACGGTGGCGGCGATGGTGAACGCGGCGGCTTGCACGTGCAGCGTTTCGATCAGCAGAAAAGCCAGCAACGAGACCGTCGAAAGCGCGATGAACAGCACCAGCGTGCGCACGCTGCTCCAGTATTGGTACAGCCACACCACGACCGCGATGCCGGGGATCGCCAGGATCGCCGATTTCGCCATCAGGCTGCTGGCCGCGTGTGCGTTCAATCCCAAACGCTCCAGATTTCCGGGCAGCCACAACAGAAAACCGAAGTTCGCCAGGCCCCATGCGAGGCCGCACACCGCCAGCCCCGCGCTGATGCGCGCGTAGCGGCCGCGCAACAGTTCGCGCACTTCGGCCACCGGGTGCACGATTTCGAGAATATGCGTGTCCTCCACCGGTTCGCTTGCGTCGGCTACCAGTGCATCTTTCGAACCGGCGAAGCGCATCAGCACCGCGCGCGCTTCGCGTTGCATGCCGTTGTTGGACAGAAAGCGCGGCGACTCGGGAATGTAGCGATTGAGGAACACGATCAGCGCGCCGGTCGGCAGATTCAGCAGCCACAATGCGCGCCAGGAAAACGTCGGCTCCAACAATGTCGCCGCGCCCGATGCGGCGAGATAACCGGCCGACGTACCGATGCCGCCCAGCGCCACCAGCAGCCAGCCGCGATGCGCGGTCGGAATCGTCTCGGCCATCAGCGTGAACGCGATCGGCAGCATGCCGCCGGCCGCCGCGCCCATCAGAAAACACATCACCAGGTTCCAGCCGAATGCGGGCATCGTGCCGCAGATCGCGGTGCCCATGAACATGATCGCCGAGAGCAGGATCGCCGCGCGCCGGCCGAACAGATCGGCGATGCGGCCCCACACGATCGAACCCACCGCGGTGCCGGTCAGCGCGGACAGCGCGAGATAGCCGGCCTTCGATTGCGTGATCGCGTATTCGTGCACCATGCCGGGCATCACGAAGGCGATCGACGCGGGTTTCATGACGTCGACCGTCAGCGCCACCGCCAGCACGATCACCAATTTCCAGTGCTCGCGATTCAGCGGCACGCCGTCGGCGACATGGAAATAGAGATGATTGCCGTGGCCGTGCAAACTCTGGTGCAGTTGCGCAAGATGCGGCATCAGGCCGTAGGCGGCCAGCAGCACGCCGCAGGGAATCAGTCCCATGCCGATCGCCATCGGCGCGTCCATCGCCATGCCGGCCAAGTGATAGTGCATCGGCGCGGCCATCACGTACATCGGCATGTGCAGAAACACGCCGATCGCGACCGCAACGCAGCCGAGCCAGAAAGCCAGCGGGTGATGAAAGGCAATGCCGTCGGATCTCACAAGCGCAGGTCCTGCTGAAAACATCCGCTAGCCTAACAGCGCGATGTCCGCAGACGCTTCGATGAACGCTCGCTGAGGCCCGCGCGTCGATTCACCGGCCGTTGAAACGTGTCTGCGCAAGCTGGCGAAGGGTCTTCAAAGGAGGAACGGCCATGCAAACACGGATGCCGATCATCGCACTCGCTGTCGCACTCTCGGGCGCGCTCGCCGCCGGCGCAGGTGGGGCCGCATGGGCGCAGGACACGGGTACCACCACGCAGCAAACCACCACCACGACAACGACGACGACTTTCCCGAAACCGACCGGCGCGTTGAGTGAAGACGCGATCAAGGGCGATATCGCACAGGCCGGCTACAAGGAAGTGAAGGGGCTGGAATTCAAGGACGGCGTCTGGCAAGCCAAGGCGCGCGGCGGCAACGACAAGTGGGTGCACATCAAAGTGGCGCCGGTGACCGGCAAGGTTTATCAGGCCGACGCGCCGTCCAAACTCAACGCCGACGAAGTCAAAGCCAAACTCAGCGCACAGGGGTTCCAGAACATCGGCGACGTGGACTTCGACGACGGTCTGTGGAAAGCGAGCGCGCAGGACAGCAATGGCAAGGATGTCGATCTGCTGGTCGATCCCAACGACGGCAGCGTTGTCGCGAAATCGCAGGATTGACGTGAGGAACGCGATTGGAGCGCGGCCACGGAAGGCCGCATCAGGGACGATAACGAACAGCGGCCAGGGATGGCCGCTTCTTTTAAGCAAGCCGATCATCGTTCGGCATTCACGGTTGCAGTGTCAGCACGCGCGAAAGTTTGGAGACGCCACGCTCGTCGAATGCTTCCACCGCGACGAAGTAGCGCGCACCGGTATTGAGCGCAGTGAGCATCAGTCGCGTCGGCTGGTCGGCGAAGCGTTGATGGGTTTCGTGCAACCGGTCCGGCGCGATTCCCCAACGCACGTTGTAGCCCACCGCGCCAACGACCGGTTTCCAGACGACTTCCGCGTCGCGCGCATCGCGCATCCGTCTTGCGGACACCAGTTCCGGTGCGGGCGGGGGCGGACCGACGGCATTGCCGAAGACGCGCAGATCGGAGATCGCCAGATGCTGCGCGCCGACGTGCACGTGCACGTAGCGCACGTATCGGACTTGCGCGGGCCGGTGGAGTTCGACGTAGGCGTTGGCGCGATCGCGTGTCGAATGCGAAAGATCGGCGAGCGTTGTCCAGCGCTTGCCGTCGAGCGAACCTTCCAGACGGAATTGAGTGACGATGTGGGGCGCATCGCCATAGCGCCCTGACTTGTAGTCGGCGTAGTTCACCTGCACCGCGCGTACCGTGCGCACGCCGCCGAGATCGAGCGTCAACGCTTGTCCGGGCGTGTTGCTCGCCGCGACCCAGTAGGTACGCGGATTCTCATCATTGACATTGGAGGGCGGGAAGCCCGGCACTTGTGACGATGCGCTCACGGCCTTGCGGTACGACAGCAACATCCAGCCGGTGAAAGTGCTTTCGCCGGAGCGCAGCTTGTGATCGGGCATGCGCTGCGGAAAGTCGCCGAAGCGCGTGTCCACCCACATCTGTCCGTCTTCGTGGAAACCGGCGGGGAACAGATCCACGCGCCGCTCGAATTTCCAGTTGACGCCTACCCACATCGTGCCGCTGTTCCACCAGTTGCCGTAGGCGTCCTGGAAAGTCGAGCCGTGGCCCGCGCCGACCACGAAGCCGCCGGGCTTGTAGCCGATCGGGTTGTACGGCGCGTAGGCGAAGGGCCCGAGCGGTTTGTCGCCGACATACACGCCGGTGGCGTAGACGTTGTACTCGGTGCCCGGCGCGGCGTATTGCAGGTAATAGCGGCCATTGTGCTTGTTCATCCACGCGCCTTCGATGTACGGCGCGATGGACGTGTCGCCGTGGTCCTGGCCGAAGCGCTCCCAGCCGTGCTTGACGGGATCGGCGTGCAGCAGCGCCCTCGGCTCGCCGACGAATTTCACCCGCTTGCCTTCGCCTTCGGATTGATGATCGAACGCGAAGTCGAGCTGCGCACCATAGATCGGAAAGACGTTGGACGAATCCCAATACAAATAGATTTTGCCGTCGTCGTCCTGGAACAGGCCCGGGTCCCACGGCCCCGGCGGCAGATCGCTCGGTTTCATTTCATTTTCGTGCCCGGGCCAGGCCGCACCCGGAATCTCCGGCAGCAGGCGTGTCCAGAAATTCCAGTGTCCGTGCGCCGGATCGGTGGAATACAGCAGCGGCCGCGGCTCCATCGCCGATTGCATCAGGAACAACTTGCCGTCGGCGACCAGCGTGGCCGGTGCGACAGGCCCGTCGAACGGCCAGCGGTCCGGCTTCACGAACGACCAGTGCACCAGATCAGTGGAACGCCAGTAGCCGTCGGCCAAGGTGAGGAACAGGTAATACGCATCCTTGTAACGCACGATCGCCGGATCCGCGCCGGTGCGGTACGAGATGCCATCGTTCATCTGCTCGTAGTTGTAGCGGTAGTCGAGATCGAGCGGATTGATCCAGGTTCGATTCGACGCGATCGCCACCGGCGCCGCCGCGAGCGCGCAGCCCAGTATCAGCGTGCATGCGCAACCCAGGCATGCGTCTTCGATACGCGGCGACATGCGATCAGCATGTGACGCCGGGCGCGCTGTTGCAAGCACGGCACATCTTCGCCGCGCGGCGCTACGCGCGGGTGGCAATGCGTCGCGCAAGAACCGGATGGCGGATGGCGCGCAGGAACACGATGCTGTGCACGTCTTCACAGGAGCCGCAACATGAGCTTTCGCATCCAAGGCTTGCTTCCCGAAACTTTCGCAGACTTGTTTGCGTTGTCCGACGACGCGCTCGCCGCACGCGGCGCGAGGCGGGTCGTGGCCGACGGCAAACCCGGCTTTCCCTGCCGCGTGAGCCTCACCGACGCCGAAATCGGCGATCAGGTGATCCTCACCCATTACGAGCATCATGCCGTCGCCTCGCCGTTCCGCTCGTCGTATGCCATCTACGTACGTGCAGGCGAGGAACAGTACGATGAAATCGATCGCATACCGCCGGCGTTGCGTTTACGCCTGATCTCGCTGCGCGCGTTCGACCGCGACGGCATGTTGCTGGACGCGGACGTGGCCGATGGTCTTGAACTGGAAATGCTGATCGAACGGTTGTTCGAGCATCCGCGGGTCGAATACCAGCACGCGCATTTCGCCAAGCCGGGCTGCTACGCCGCGTTGATCGAGCGGACCTGAGATCGCGAATCGGAAATCGACTACACGCCGCTGCGGCCCGCGCCGATATGCGCCTGCGTGACTGGGCGTGACCATTTCATCGTAGCCAAGGGGCGCGACGATGATCCTCCGCAAAAGCGATGCAACGGTTTCGGCGGCCTGCCGGCTCGGACTGGCGGCCACTCTGCTGGTGGCGCAGGGCGCGCCCGCGGCAGCGATATTCAAGTGCGTCGGTACCGATGGCGTGATCGCGTTTCAGGGTACGCCTTGCGCCGCGCGCGCGATGCAAACGACGGTGGATGTTCGCGAGCAGCCGCTAATCGATCCGGGCGCGCTGGCTTCCGCCGTGGATGCTTCGCCCGACTCTTTCGGCGGGCATGCACATGCGCGCAAGCACGCCGATGGCCACGCGCATGCGGCTTCGCAACGTTCACACGCAGACAAGCGACCCGTCTCGTACGAATGCCGCGCGTCCGACGGCGAAGTTTTCTATCGTCACGAGAAATGTCCTGCATCGGTGCCGGGTGACGGCATCGCGCGTTTCGGTGTCGATCAACCGCAGACAGGAGCGCACCACGGACGCGGCGGCTCACGCGGCGGTGCGTGGGGCAAGGTGCCGGTTAAGGCGGTGAAGATTCCGCGCGACGAAGCGTGCCGCGCGATCAATGCGATGGCTGCCAGTGGGCGCGACGGTCACGCGCGCGACGAACAGGTTTCGGTGTACGAACATAACCTCGGCCGCGACCCGTGCAGCGGCTACTGATGCAGTTCCGCGGCATCTAGGCCGCAACCGTCTCGCGCTTGGCGCGTGTCCTGGGCGACGGCGACGCGGCCGCACCGGCATTCGGCAATGGCCGGAATACCTGCGCGGCTTCCTCCAGCAGCCATTCGCGGAACGCGACGAAACCGGCGTGCTCGCGCGAGCGTTGCGGATAGACGAGGTAGTGTCCGTAGCGCGCCTTCAGCACCTGCGGAAACAATGCGACCAGCATGCCCGCTTCGATCAGCGGCTTCACCATGGTGGTGCGGCCGAGCGCGATCCCGATGCCCTCTACCGCCGCGCGCTGGCGCGTTTCCGAATCGCTGAAGGACGCGGCGTAGCGTTTCGGCGGGTTGCCGCCGAAGGTGGCGAACCATTCGGCCCAGGGATCTTCCGGGCACAACAACGGCCAATCGCCGAGCTGCTCCAGCTTCGGCGGCTTGCGTCCTTTCAACAATGACGGGCTCGCCACCGGCGTCAGCCATTCATCGAACAGCGGTTCGGAAACCACGCCGGGCCATTGGCCGGGTCCGTAACGCAACGCTGCATCGAAACGTCCGTCGGCGAAATCCACCAGTTCGATCGAGGAGTCCAGGTTCAACTCCATTTCCGGGTGGCGTTGCACGAAACGCGGCAACCGCGGCAGCAGCCAGCTCGACCCCATCGACGGTGTGGCCGAAAGATTCAGGACATTGGACCGCCGGCCGCACAGCGGCCGCAACGCCTGTTCGATCGCCTCGATGTGCGGCGCCACGTTGTCCAGCAACATGCGTCCCTCCGCGGTGAGCGTCAGCCCGCGCGAACCGCGCACGAACAACGGACAACCAACGCGTTGTTCAAGCGCGCGCATCTGGTGACTGAGCGCGCTGACGGTGATGTGCTGGCGTTCCGCCGCGCGCGTGAGGTTTTGCACACGCGCCACCGCGACGAAGTCCTGCAGGGCATTCAAGGGGGCTCTCGCCATTTCGAAATTTCTCAAGTCAGGGTGAAAAAATCATCGCTTCCAACGCATCAAATGCCGCCATATCCTGCGCTTCTCAAGTTCAGTACGCAACATCGGAGAAGGAAGCCATGTTGAACGAATTTGCAAGAATCGCAGGTGGAATGATGTTCCTGCACGGCCACATCATGAACCCCGAAACCGCGCGCCTGCTGGCGCAGGCGGACCGGCCCGCACCGCGCAAGCCGCGCGGTGGCCGGCGCGCACGAGTGCTGCAGAAGGGCGAAATCCGCACCTACGCGGTGCTGGTCGCGCTGGCCGCGATGTGGGGCGGTTCGTTCCTGTTCCAGCGCGTGGCGGCGAAGGATTTCGGTCCGTTGTCGCTGGTGGAGGTGCGGCTCGCGCTGGGCGGGTTGATGCTGCTTCCGTTCCTGATCCGCGAACGCGCGCGTTTCACACTTTCGCGCTGGCCTGCGATCGTGGGCGTCGGTGCAATCGCCACCACATTGCCGTTTCTGCTGTTCGCCTGGGGCGCCGAACGTGCGCCGGCCGGCATCGGCGCGATTTCCAACAGCATGGCGGTACCGTTCGCCGCGCTGGTGGCGTTCGCCTTGTTCGGTGAGCGCATCGGCTTGCGGCGCGGGGTGGCGTTGTTCGCGGGACTCGCGGGCGTCGCGGTGCTGGCGAGCGGGCATGTCGCCGGTTCCAATATCGCGGCGGCGGTAGCGGCGGGCACCGTGGCCGCGCTGATGTACGGCTTCTCGACCAACTTGGTAAAGCATCATCTTTCCGACCTGCCGCCGGCGGCACTGGCCGCGGCCACGTTGCTGGCCGGCGCGGTGGAGTTGGTGCCGTTCACGTACTTCGAGTGGCCGAAGAACGCGATTCCTGCGCACTCGTGGGCCAGCGTGGCGGCTTTGGGTGTGTTGTGCACAGGCTTGGCGTATGCACTGTTCTACCGTTTGATCGGCAAGGTCGGGGCCACGCGCGCAGCGATGGTCACTTATCTGGTGCCCGCGTTCGGAGTAGCGTGGGGCTGGCTGTTCTTGGGCGAACCGCTGACGCCCAGCATGGCCGTGGGTGGCGCGTTGATCCTGGGCGGCATGATCTTTGGCCAGCGCGAGGCACAGCAACAGTCGCATCGTCCGAAGTCCGCGCAGATCGCGCGCACGCGACCCTGCACGGATTGCGGTTGACGATCCGATTCGCGGCCAACGGAGGAGGAATCATGCAATCCCGTTTCCCATCCGCGGAAGAATACGAGGCCGAGACGGCTCGCTATCCCGATCTGACGCGCGTCGACATTCGTTCCCATCACGCGGGCATAAGCGGGCAATACAGGAACGAGGTGCTGTCGAACGTCAATGGCGACTGCGTGCGGCTGTCGGTCCTCGAAGACGAATATCCCTGGCACTACCATGCGGATTCGGACGAACTTTTCCTGGTCGTGGCGGGAAAGCTGCAAGTCGAGGTGGCCGGAGAAGACATCGTGGAATTGACCGAGTGGCAACACGTGGTCGTGCCGGCAAGAAAAATTCACCGCACCCGCGCGATCGGACGCACGGTGACCCTGACATTCGAGAAACAGGGCGCCAGGACGGTATTCGTGGAGCGTGCCGGCGCCCAGGATTGACGAGCGCGGGCAAGGGCCGCGCTCGATGGGTACACTGTGCGGCATGAGTGCGCCCGCCCGCCATCGCCCATTTTCCCTTCGAGCAGTACCGCTCGCGGTATCGGTGTTCGTGCTGGGTGCGTGTTCGCAGGGCACCAATCAGCCCGCTGCGCCTGCCGTATCCGATCAGCAGAGTACGCAAGCCGGACAGGCCGCCGAAAAGCTGAAGCTGTATCGGCAAATGCTGGCTTCGCACCGCGACGATCTCGCCGCGCCGATCGGCGAGGAAATCGTCAACAATTTCGCGGATACGCCCGCGGCCGCGGAAGTGCGCAAGACCCTGCCGGGCATCGAAGCCAAAGCCAAGGCGCAGGCGGAGCACGATCGCCTCGCCGCGTTGTGGAGCTACCAGACCGGCATGCAGTCAGGCGGCAAGCAGATTTCGGCCAGCATCACCAGCAGCAAGCCCAGCGGTGATGCCGCGGTGCGGCTGATCCTGCGCCGTCATTCCAAGTGGGGTCAGAGCGTGTATCTGTTCGGCAGCGGTCACGGCTTCGTCTGCAAAGGCCAGTGCGACGTGCCGATGCGTTTCGACGGCAAGCCGCAAAAGTGGAAAGCCTATCTGCCCAAGACCGGAGAGCCTGCGCTGTTCATCAAGGACGACCCGCGCTTCATCAAAGCGATGAGCAAGGCGAAGGTGATCGAGATGGATGTGGTGAGCAAGGACGAGGGCAAGGAGACGCTGACCTTCGAGGTCGGCGGTTACGATCCGGCCAGGTTTCCGGAGGTGAAGCCGAACTAGCCGCGCGGCCATTGAACCGGCGCGCGCTTGCGCGCATGCTGCGCGTTCGCATCCATGGCGTTTCGGGGACTCGCGTTATGGAAGAGAAGATCTGCGTCTTCGATGACGTCTACAACGAGACGTCCGCACGCGCTCAGGCCGAGCACGAGAAGACCGCCGCCTTCGGCATGCTGGCGCGAATGAAGTTGTGGGACAGGCCGAAGGAAACCGACATCGCGCTGTCCTCGACCGAGAAGCGCTATGAACCTTTCTGGCTGGCCAAGGCCATGCGCCGCACCGCCTACAAGCGCAAGACGGTCTACAAGGTCCGCATCGAACACGCGCACGCGAACGCGGTGGAGTTGCTCGGGCAGAAATTGAACGTCGGTCCTGCGCGCGAGTTGAGCCTGCAGGGCATCGAGGATTGCGAGCGGGTAATGACCCTGTCCGAATATTTCGACGGCCTGCACCGGCAGGCGCCGGAGAAAATGCTCGCGGACTTCGCCGGCAACTACACCTTTCGCGATCTGACCGACACCAACGAACCGCACTTCATCGCGCCGACCGTCACCGCGGCCTCGGTGCTGCAGCAGGTGAAATCGAGACTGAGTACGCCCATCGAAGCCGACCAGATCGAGAGCGACGAAATCGACATCCAGTCGCTGAACCTGATGTTCCGCCCGGTCTACGCCTTCCAGTTCACCTGGAAGGACAAGCAGGGCGTAATCGAAATCGACGGTCTCTCGGGACGCGTCAACAAGGAAGGCAATATGCTCGGCAACGCGGTGCGCAAACTCGGTTCGCGCGATGCGTTGTTCGATCTCGGCGCGGACTTCGCCGGCCTGGTGCTGCCTGGCGGCACGATCGTGGTGAAGCTGATCGACAAACTCTCCAAGTAGGGATTTCGGAGTAGCTCTTGTTGAAAGTGCGGACATGGACGTCCGCTTTTTGATCCTGCGATCAGGGACGATCGCAAAGCAAACTCCGGCCATGGATGGCCGCTTTGGACAAGCATTGTGCGGGAATGCAACGGCTTGCTGTAACGCTAGCTGTGCAGCGATCTGGGACGATCGCACTAATCTTGAACCTCGTCGCAGCGACGCTCGGTCGTCGTGTAGGTCTGGCTGTCCTGGTGCGCCTTCTGCACCTTGTTGCCGATGACGCCGCCGGCGACCGCACCACCGGCCGTGGCCAGGGTCTTGCCCTTGCCCTTGCCGACCTGATGGCCGAGCAGTCCGCCCGCGACCGCGCCGATCGCGGTGCCTGCGACCCGGTGCTTGTCCTTGTGCGGCACCTTGTGCACCACCTGCACGTCGCGGCAGACGACACGCGCGGCGGCCGGTGTGGCGTTCAATGCTGCCGCGGCGAGCATCAGCGCCGCGCCGACATAGCCATGGATACGCATCTCGCATGCTCCGGCGTTTGACCCACCCTTGACCATGCTCCGCAGCGGCGCGGCTGTCAAATCCCCCCGCAGCCCAGTTCAGCCCCGAGTCGGCCGTCTAGACGGATGGTTCAGCTTCCAGCCGCGACACTAACGGCGCAATGCGTTGCCATGTCAACCACGAGGAGGGTCAAGAGATGAAAGGAACCATCGCGCGCTTCAAGACGCACGCGGTCGCTGCCGCAGCCGGTGCCGCGCTGCTATGTGCCGGCTCGCTCGCATTCGCTCCGCGCGCGTCGGCCGCGGCCGATCTCGAGTGCAAGATGAAATTCTCGATGAAAGGCTGGTCGGCGATCGTCAAGAAGGCCGAAGGCCATGGCGTGGTGACCTGCGCCAATGGCGAATCGATGCCGGTGCATCTGGAAGTGGTCGGCGGCGGATTGACCGCCGGCAAATGGCAGATCGACGACGGCACCGGCACCTTCACCGACGTGCACCACATCCGCGAAGTGCTGGGCTCTTACGCGCAGGGCGAAGCCAATGCCGCCGCGGGCAAGGCCGCCACGGCACAGGTGCTGACCAAGGGTACCGTATCGCTCGCGTTGGCCGGGGTGGGGCAGGGCATCGACCTCGGCTTGTCGGGCGCCAGATTCACCATCACGCGCGCAGGTCACACGTCGGATCACCGGCAGTAAGCGCGGCACAAACATTCTCGCTCTCGCCGCGGCGCGAGGCGCCGCGGCTTTTCATTGAACGCCCGATCCGGACGAGGTATCCGGATCGTCGTGCCGGCGGCCGTGCTTGCGCTGCTTGGCCTGCAGCATCGCCTGATCCGCCGCGCGGTAGGCTTGCTCCAGCGTTTGTTCGCTGCTGCGCAACGCGGTGCCGAGCGTGGCCTGCACGTTGGCGGCGTGCAGGGAGGTTTCCGCACGGGCGCGCAGGTGCTCCATCTCGGCGGCGCCGACACCGATCACCAGCACGGCGAATTCGTCGCCGCCGATCCGCGCCACCGCGTCGCCGTCGCGCACCGCGCGCGACAGCGCGCGTGCGGCACGCACCAGCAGCGCGTCGCCGGCGTCGTGGCCCAGGCTGTCGTTGATCAATTTCAAGTCATCGAGATCGGCCATCAACACCCCCGCGCTCTGCCCGTAGCGCTGGCAGCGCGCGTCTTCGGCTTTCAGCAGGCGCATCCAGCCGCGCCGGTTGTAGGTACCGGTCAGCGGATCGGCCAGTGAATCCATTTCCGCACTTTCCGCGCGGCGCATGGTTTCCGCCAGCTCCATCTCTTCTTGCAGCAGGGTGCCGAGCAGGCGTGCGTGCAGGCGCACCTGCGGCAGGTGTTGTGCCAGTTCCGGTCCGCGCGGCGCCGGATCGAAACCGCACAGCGTGCCGAACAATTGCCCGTTGGAGCGTTGCAGCGGCACCCCGATGTAGGCGCGGATGGGCGTGCGCCGCAGCATCGGTGCGGTGCGGTAATTCGATTCGTTCAATACATCCGGTGCGGCCTGCGGGCCCGCGCCGCGGACCATGCGTGCACACAGGCTGTCGGTCCACGGCAGATGCGCGCCGGCGCGCAAGCCGTAATTGTCGTCGTCCACCGCGACCAGCACGCAGTCGTGACCCTGTATGTGCGTCAGCGCCCACAACGCGAGTCCGGTTTCCGCGCGCAACCGCGCGAGCACGGCACGGGCGGCGTGCTCGAAATTGTCGAAAGGGGGCAGTGAAGTTTCCACGTCGGTACCGAAGCTCGCGGGCGCGAAATCGGTGTGTGGGGCTGCGGATTGTACGTCGATCATCGGGGTTGCCATCCATGGGCACGGCGCCGCCAAGTCTGCCGGTGCAAAGATGAAGAAGGCCGCAAGAAAACGCGGCCTTCCGCGCCAGCATGGTGTTCATTCTATGCCGATTCAGCAGCGCGAACCCTGTACGTTGATGTACGTTGTCGCCTGTCACGCACAGGGTGCTAGCCTTGCTGTTCGCATCACGGGAGCTTCACGCATGCAGCAGTGGCTGAAAAACATCCATTTGCCGGATCTGCCCGCATTGACTGCGCATTACGTGCTGCAACTGGCGATCGCGCTGGTGTTGCTGGTGATCGGTTTCTGGCTGATCGCGCGTGTCGCCAACCTGTTCGCGCGCGCGCTGCGGCGCGGGCACACGGACCCGACCTTGATCGGTTTTCTGCGCAACGCGGTTTACGGCGGCATGGCGGTGCTGCTTGTGGTAGGTGTGATCGACTATGCGGGCTTTCCGACCGCTTCGCTGGTTGCGGCGGTCGGCGCGGCGGGCCTGGCGATCGGATTGGCCCTGCAAGGTTCGCTGTCCAATCTCGCCTGGGGCGTGTTGCTGATCGTGTTCCGCCCGTTCCGCGTCGGCGACTTCGTGCAGTTCGGCGCGATCATGGGCACGGTCGAGCGCATAGACCTGATGCAGACCTATCTGGTGATGCCCGACAACCGTGAAGCGATCGTGCCCAATTCCAAGGTCGGCTCCGATGCGATCATCAATTTCAACCGGCGGGGCTCGAGACGTTTCGAAATTACGGTGGGCATCGGCTACCAAGACGACATCGGCCGTGCCATGCAGATCGTACGCGAGGCGTTCGCCGCCGATCCGCGCATCCTGAAACAACCCGAGCCCGGCGTCTGGGTGAACGCACTGAGCGCCAGCACCGTCGATCTGGTGATCCGCGCCTGGGCGCATGTCAGCGATCTGTGGGAAGCGCAAACCACATTGACGCGCACGGTGAAGGAACGCTTCGATGCGGAAGGCATCAGCATGCCGTTCCCGCAGCACGAAGTCACAGTGAAGCAGATCGTGGATGCCGCACAGGGCCCGGCCAAGCCCTAGGGCTGTGAACAGACCTTAATGACGCGGCGGTGCGAATGCGCGACACTTGGCCGTTGCGAGGCAATCGACACGACAGGAAAGAGCATGGCCGACATGCGCGAAGCCACCGTTCCGGACATCGGCGATTTCACCGACGTGCCGGTGATCGAGGTTTTGGTCAAACCCGGCGACCGGGTCGAAAAAGATCAGGGCCTGGTCACGCTGGAATCGGCCAAGGCCACCATGGAAGTGCCCGCGCCGTTTGCCGGGACCGTGCGCGAGGTCAAGGTCAAGGAGAACGACACCGTTTCGCAGGGCAGCGTGATCGCGCTGATCGAAACCGGCGGCGGCGCTCCCGCAAAGAAGGCCGAAGCACCGGTGCCGCCACAAGCCGCGCAGCCCACAGCGGAGGCGCGCAAGCCTGAATCCACACCTCCGACCAGACCCGCCGCGGAGAAAGAAGAAAAACGTGCCGCGGCGCTGGCCGAAGAAAGCGGGGATATCGCGCCGCCGCGTTCACCGCCTATTCCCTTCGACGCCGACACCGTCGCGCCGGACAAGGTGCCTTATGCCAGCCCGGCCGTGCGCGCGTTCGCGCGTGAGTTGGGTGTGGACTTGACACGTGTGCACGGCAGCGCGCGTAACGGCCGCATCACCAAAGAAGACGTACAGGCATTCGTGAAGTCGGCGCTTGCAGGCGGCGGTACATCGCAAGCCGTTGCCACAGCCGGTGGCGGCCTGAATCTCCTGCCTTGGCCGCAGGTGGATTTCTCGAAGTACGGTGAAGTCGAGGAAAAGCCGCTGTCGCGCATCAAGAAGCTCTCCGGCGCCAATCTTGCGCGCAACTGGGCGATGATCCCGCACGTCACCCAGCACGAGCTGGCCGACATCACCGACATGGAGGCGTTCCGCAAGCAGCTCGGCGCCGAAAACAAGGAAGTGAAGGTCACGCCGCTGGTGTTCCTGATCAAGGCCGTCGTCGCGGCGCTGAAGCAGTATCCGCAATTCAACGCGTCGTTGGACGCGGGCGGCGAAAAACTGATCCTGAAAAAATATTTCCATATCGGCATCGCGGTGGACACGCCCGAAGGGCTGGTCGTGCCGGTGATCCGCGATTGCGACCGCAAGGGCGTGCTGGAACTGGCGATGGAGCTCGCCGCGGTTTCGAAGAAGGCGCGCGACAAGAAACTCTCGCCGGCCGACATGTCCGGTGGCTGCTTTTCGATTTCCTCGCTGGGCGGTATCGGCGGCACGTCCTTCACCCCGATCATCAACGCGCCGGAAGTGGCGATCCTCGGCGTCTCGCGTTCCTCGATGCGGCCGGTGTGGAACGGCAGCGAATTCAAGCCGCGATTGATGCTGCCGCTGTCGCTGTCCTACGA
>DAIOUL010000058.1:0-15900 GCA_036759545.1 Rhodanobacteraceae bacterium | reverse complement strand
ATGCCTTGACTGCGCGCGCCGGGAGCGCGCGCGAACAGCGAAGCTGGCCCGAAGGTTGAGCGCCACGGATGGCGCGAGTAATGGCATCTCGCGCCAGCGAGCGTCCGCACAAGGATGTGCGGGCCGGGAAGTGATTCACGACGACTACTTGCACGGCTGCCGCTATACTTCCCGGTCGAACTTTTTCAGGCGAGATCGCCCATGCTCAACGACATCAAGAAAGATGCGCAAGCCCGCATGGGCAAAAGCGTCGAGTCGCTGCGCCACGAGTTATCACGGCTGCGCACCGGCCGCGCCAGCACCGCGCTGGTGGAAGGCATCAAGGTCAACTATTACGGTTCGGACGTTCCGGTGAACCAGGTGGCAGGCGTGGCTGTGACGGATGCCCGCACACTTACCATCACCCCCTACGAAAAGCAGATGGTGGGTCCGATCGAAAAAGCGATCCTCGGCTCCGACATCGGCGTCACGCCCAATACCGCGGGCACCACGATCCGATTGAACCTTCCGCCGCTGACCGAAGAGCGCCGCAAGGAATTGGCCAAGCACGTCGGCCATGAAGGCGAGAACGCCAAGGTCGCCATCCGCAATATCCGCCGAGACGCGATGCAGCACGTCAAGGATCTGCTGAAGGACAAGAAGATCACCGAGGACGAGGAACGTCGCGCGGAGGATGAGGTGCAGAAGCTCACCGACAAGTTCATCAAGGACGTGGACGGCGTGGTGAAGGCGAAGGAAGACGAGTTGCTCGCCCTATAACCGGTGCTGTCACGAAGCCACCACCGCCTTCGAACCATGCGCATCCACGAAGCTGAACCCGCACGGCACCAACTTCCCCTCTCCCGCTTGCGGGAGAGGACAAGGCGTGAGGGCGAAATGCCTTCCGCCCGCCTACCGCAATGACTGCCGATCCTCGCATTCCGCGCCACGTGGCCATCGTAATGGATGGCAACGGACGCTGGGCGCGCCGGCGCGGGCAACCTCGCAGCTTCGGCCACCGCGCCGGACAGAAGGCTGTGCGCGAAGCGGTGGAGTTCTGCCTGCGCAGCAAGATCGAAACGCTGACGCTTTTCGCATTCTCATCGGAGAACTGGAAGCGGCCGAGCGACGAGGTCGGCGCGCTGATGGAATTGTTCCTGCGCGCGCTGGACAAGGAGGTCGAGGAACTGCACAGCAACGAGGTGCGCGTGCGCTTCATCGGCGGGTTGTCGGTGTTCAACGAGGCGCTGCGTACGCGCATGCTCTCGGCGATGGAGAAGACGCAGAACAACAGTGCACTGGATCTCAACGTGTGCGTCAACTACGGCGGGCGCTGGGACATTGCGCAGGCCGCGCGCAAGGTCGCCGAGGCGGTGCAGCGCGGCGAAATCGATCTTCTGTCGATCGATGAAAATGCGCTCGCGCCCTTCTTCTGTCTGGCGGATCAACCGCCGGTCGACCTGCTGATCCGCACCGGCGGCGAACACCGCATCAGCAATTTCCTGCTCTGGCAGATCGCCTACGCGGAATTGTATTTCACCGACATCCTGTGGCCTGATGTGGATCAGGAAGAACTGGCGCGCGCGCTGGAGGACTTCGCACGCCGCGAGCGCCGCTTCGGCCGCACCGACGCGCAGATCGCGCGAGCATCCTGAGGACCGGTCCGCATGCTGAAGCAGCGCGTGCTGACCGCCCTCGTGCTCGCGCCGCTGATCGTCGCGCTGGTTTTCCTCACCAACACCCTGATCTTCGCCGTGCTGCTCGGCGCCATCTTCCTTGCGGGTTTGTGGGAATGGACGCGGATGTCCGGCATGCGCCGCCGCCCGCTGCGCGCTGGCCTGCTGATCTGCTACGCGATCGTAATGGTGCTGCTGTGGCTGGTGGTGCGCTCGGCCTGGTGGTGGTTGCCCACGCTGATCGGTGTGGTCTGGTGGCTGGTCGCTGCACTGTGGTTGCGCAATATGCGATTCGCCTCCCAACCGACCCGCGCACACGTCGCGCTGAAATTGTTCGCGGGCTTGCTGGTCGTGATTCCGGCGTGGTGCGCGGTGGTCGCGTTGCACGGCGGGCGCGTTGCGCAAACCCCGCCGCATTCGGCGTGGTGGGTTGTCTTTTTCGCCTGCATCGTGGTCGCTGCGGACAGCGGCGCGTACTTCGCCGGCACGCGCTTCGGCGGGCGCAAACTCGCGCCGTCGATCAGTCCGGGCAAGACCTGGGCCGGCGTGTACGGCGCGCTGACTTGCGCGGCGGTGATCGGCTTGGCCGGCGGCTGGATCGCGCACGCCTCACCGCTCTTGCTGCTCGGGGTGATAGCGCTGGCGCTGGTGACCGTCGTGTTCTCGATCATCGGTGATCTATTCGAAAGCCTGATCAAACGCCATGCCGGCGTGAAGGATTCCGGCGCGCTGTTTCCCGGCCACGGGGGCCTGTTCGACCGCATGGATTCCATCGTCGCGGCATTGCCTGTGTTTGTGCTCGGGAAAGCATTGTTGGGGTTATGACGTTTCAAGAACTTCAAAAGCGGGAACGGGAGACCGAGAAAGGGGGACAAGAACTGGGCCTTGGTTTTTTCATTCCCTGTTCCCTGTTCCCTGTTCCCGCTTCTGCTCTCCCATGAAAACCGTCGCGCTGTTCGGCGCCACCGGTTCGATCGGCGGCAGCGCGCTGGATGTGATCGCGCGTCACCCGAATCGTTTTCGTGTCGGCGTGCTTTCTGCCAACCGCAACGTGGAAGCGCTGGCCGGATTGTGCGCGCGGCACAACCCTGAACTCGCGATCATCGCCGACCCGGCGCTGCAAGGCGCGCTCGCTGCAGCATTGCGATCGCGCAATCTGAAAACACTGTCCGCCGCTGGCGAGGATGCGCTCGAACAAGCCGCGCGCGATTCGAACAACGATATCGTGATCGCCGCGATCGTCGGCGCCGCGGGTTTGCGCTCCACGCTCGCCGCGGCGCGGACCGGCAAACGTCTGCTGTTGGCCAACAAGGAATCGGCGGTGATGGCCGGCCCGCTCCTGCGCGCGGCGTTGGACGAAGGCGGCGGCGAACTGATCCCGATCGACTCCGAGCACAATGCACTGTTTCAGTGTCTGCCGTCCCGCCACGACGCCAGGGCGATGCAGGGTGTCCAGAGATTGTGGCTCACCGCGTCCGGCGGCCCGTTTCGCGGACGCGCGCGCACTGAACTCGAAAACATCACGCCCGATCAGGCTTGCGCACATCCCAACTGGCGTATGGGCCGCAAGATCTCGGTGGATTCAGCCACGCTGATGAACAAGGGCCTGGAAGTCATCGAGGCGCAGGTGTTGTTCGGCGTGGATGCAGATGCGATCGAAGTGGTGGTGCATCCGCAGAGCGTGGTGCATTCGCTGGTCGAATACGTGGACGGTTCGTTCCTGGCGCAGCTCGGGCAACCGGACATGCGCACCGCGATCGCGCACGCGCTGGCCTGGCCGGCGCGCGTCGAGGCCGGTGTGGCGCCGCTCGATCCGCGCACGCTTGCCTTGCAATTCGAAGCACCGGATGTCGAAACCTTCCGCTGTCTCGCATTGGCGCGCCAGGCGTTGCACGCAGGCGGCGATGCGCCGGCGCTGTTAAACGCCGCGAACGAAGTCGCGGTGGCGGCGTTTCTGGATGGTGCCCTGGCCTTCCTCGGCATCCCCGATGTGATCGAAGCGGTATTGGCTGAACTGCCGCTGCAGCCCGTGGTCGATGTTGAAACCTTGTTTGAACGGGATTTAACGGCGCGCCGGGCGGCGCAACGTATGATTCAAGCGCGGGTTGCAGGTTAGAGGCGCGGATCAGGAAACGTTCCGCGCTTCGATCCGGCGACCGCACGCCTCAGCTCACAGTCCATATCACGAATCCATGGCCCATTTTTCAGACATCGCCGGCTCGCTCTGGTGGATGATCGTCACCTTGGGGTTGCTGGTGACCTTCCACGAATTCGGACACTTCATCGTCGCGCGTGCCTGCGGCGTGAAGGTCCTGCGCTTTTCCGTGGGTTTCGGCCGCGCGCTCTGGTCGCGTACCACGAAGAGCGGCACCGAATACGTGGTCGCCGCGATTCCGCTGGGCGGTTACGTCAAGATGCTGGATGCGCGCGAAGGAGAAGTGCCCAACAACGAGCATGACAAGGAATTCACCGGCAAACCGGTGTGGCAGCGCATCCTCATCGTACTGGCCGGGCCGGTGTTCAATCTCTTATTCGCCGTGGCTGCGTTCTGGGCAATGCTGGTAATCGGCAAACCCGATTATCAGCCTCTGATCGGACATACCTCCGGCCTCGCGGCGGAAGCGCATCTGCAGCGCGGGGATCGCGTGCTGAGCGTCGATGGCGACGCCATCGCCAACTGGACCGATCTGGGTCTGGCATTGGCCGATGCCGCGCAGGCGCACAAGCCCGTGCCGATTACTGTGCGCGAGCCCGGCGGTGCGGTACGCACGCGCATCATCCATTTCGAACAACTCTCCGCGCGTCTGGGAGAAGACGCGCAACTAGACCGCATCGGCCTGAGTCCACAGCAGCGCGCGCTGCCCCCGGTGATAGGTCAAATGATGTCTGGTGGTGCAGCGGCCGCGGCCGGGATCAGGTCCGGTGATCGCGTCCTCGCGATCGACGACACTCCAATCCACGACTGGAACGATCTGTCCGATGCGGTGCACGCCCGAGGCAAGACCGGACATTCGCTGCGCGTGCAGGTCCAACGCGGCGAGCAAACCCTGGCGTTTGCGGTGCAACCGAAACTCACTGCGCTGCCCGACGGGACGCGCGAATACGCGATCGGCATCTACCCGCAGCAAACCGAGGCTCGCTACGACACGGTGCTGCGGCGCGGACCGCTGGAAGCGATTCCCGCCGCAGTCGAACAGACCTGGGATCTCACCTCGCGCACCGTGCAGATGCTCGGCCAGATGATCGCCGGCAGCGCGTCGCTCAAGAACATCTCCGGACCGATCTCGATCGCGCAGTACGCCAACGCCTCCGCGGACATGGGCACGGCGTGGTTCCTGTATTTCCTCGGCATCGTTTCGCTGAGCCTCGGCATCATGAACCTGCTGCCGATTCCGATCCTCGACGGCGGACACCTGCTCTACTACCTGATAGAAGTGATCAAGGGGGGGCCGCTGTCCGAGCGCGCGATGGTCGCAGGCCAATATGTGGGCATGGCATTGCTGGTCGGCCTGATGGGTCTGGCCTTCTACAACGACATCCTGAGGCTGGTGTCCTGATCGCTTGATCGGGCGTTGAACGAGTCCGCAGCGGGCTTGTCAAACGCGCCTGAAGCGAGCTTTCCCGCGCAAACTATGGCAGGATGCGCGGTTTATCGAACAATCTTTCACCGGAACCGACGAACGATGAAGCGTATCGCCGCCTTGATCCTGCTCGCCAGCCTCGCCGCGCAGGCCTACGCCTTCGAACCGTTCACCGTCAAAGACATCCGGGTGGAGGGACTGCAGCGCATCGCGGCGGGCACGGTGTTCAGTTACCTGCCGGTGGAAATCGGGCAGACCATGGACGACGCCAAGGCGGCTCAGGCCATCCGTGCGCTGTTCAAGACCGGCTTCTTTTCCGATGTGCAGATCGAGCGGCAGGGAGACATTCTGGTCGTGAAGGTCACCGAACGTCCCTCGATCGCTTCGCTGACCATGCACGGCAACAAGGACATCAAGACGGATCAGCTCGAGAAAGGCCTCAAGGACGCGGGGCTCGCCGCCGGCAATACCTTCGATCGCCAGACACTGGACGAGGTGAAACAGGAGCTGGTAACGCAATACAACAACCGCGGCAAGTACAACGTCTCGATCGAGCCGCACGTCACCAACCTCGACCGCAACCGTGTCGCGATCGACATCGAGATCCGCGAAGGCAAGGCCGCCAAGATCGAATGGATCAACATCGTCGGCAATAACACCTTTACCGACAAGCAGATCCTGGACGATTGGGAATCGGGCACGCCCAACTGGACTTCCTGGTATTCCAACAACGACCAGTATTCGCGCGAGAAACTGTCGGGCGATCTGGAGAAGCTGTCCTCGTTCTATCTCGATCGCGGCTACGCGGATTTCTCCGTGGATTCGGCGCAGGTCACCATCAGCCCCGACAAGCGCGGCATCTATATCGCCGCGGCGATCAAGGAGGGCGAGGTCTACACCATTTCCGATATCCACCTGCTGGGCGATCTGATCCTGCCCGAGCAGTCGCTGCACAGTCTGCTGCGCATCAAGGACGGCGATATCTTCAATCGCCACAGCATCGAGCTGTCGTCCGATGCCATCACCAGCGTGCTGGCCAACATCGGCTACGCCTTCGCAAAGGTGACGCCGGTGCCGAAGATCGACAAGGAACACCGCACAGTGGATTTGTCGTTCTATGTCGAACCCGGCCAGCGCGTGTACGTGCGCCGCATCAATTTCAAAGGCAATACCAGCACCGAAGACGAGGTGCTGCGCCGCGAGATGCGACAGTTCGAGGGCGCGTGGTATTCGCAGGCGGCGATCGACCGCTCCAAGGTGCGCCTGCAGCGCCTGGGCTACTTCTCCAGCGTGAAGATCGACACCGCGAAAGTGCCCGGCACCACCGACCAGGTGGACCTCAACGTCAGCGTGGTCGAGGAATCGTCCGGCCAATTGGTCTTCGGCGTCGGCTATTCGCAGGTGTCCGGCATCATCCTGTCGACTTCGGTTTCCGAGAACAACTTCCTGGGCACCGGCGACAAGGTTTCGGCTTCGTTGCAGAAGAGCACGTTCCTGAAGCAGTACCAGGTCTCTTATCTGAATCCGTATTTCACCGACAGCGGCATCAGCCTGGGCTACAACCTCAGCTATCTGGAACTGAACCAGCAGCAGGCGAACATCGCGAGTTACCTGTCCAACGACGCGGCCTTCTCCACCACGATGGGGTTGCCGATCAGCGAAACCGATACCATCAACCTCGGCCTGGGCTACAGCAAGAACCAGATCCAGATCATTCCCGGTTACACGCCGGTCGCTTTCATCGACCAGTTGACCCAGATCGGCCATCTGACGATCCGCGACACCACGTTCAACGTGTCGTGGGGCCACGACACGCTGAACAAGTACTTCAAGCCCACCCAGGGTGGCATCCAGACCTTCGGCGCCGAAGTATCGCTGCCGGGTTCGACCATCGAGTACTACAAACTTTCGGCCAGTTCGCGCAACTACTTCGAACTGCCGAAAGGCTTTGTCGGCTTGCTGAGCGGCACGGTCGGATATGGAAAGACGTACGGCAACAGCAGCAATGTTTCCGTACCGTTCGCCGACAGCACCGGCCAGATCCGCAACCTCACCTTCCCGTTCTTCGAGAACTTCTATGCCGGCGGTGTGCGCGACGTGCGTGGCTTCCAGGACAATACCCTGGGGCCGCGCGTATGCTCGGGCCTGATCAAGAACGGCGTACCCGATCCCACCGCGGTCGCGGTCGGTGACCACTGCACCGGCGGTCCTTTCTACAACCCGCAGCCGATCGGCGGCGCGTTCAAGATACTCGGCACGGCGGAATTGCGGCTGCCGTTCTTCAAAGACAACGACAAGGCCGCGATCTCGCTGTTCACCGACGTCGGCAACGTGTTCACCAGCTATCAGGACTTCAAGGCCAACGACCTGCGGGTTTCCGCCGGCATATCGCTGCAGTGGCAGGCGCCGGTCGGTCCGATCGTGATCAATCTGGCCTTCCCGGTACGCGACAAGCCGGAAGACAAGCCGTTCATCGAACATCTGCAGTTTGCGTTCGGCACCACGTTTTGAGGAACGTGGGTCCGCGCCCGCTTCTACGAAATGGTCGTGAGCAAAATGCCCGCGCACCGTATCGATGAACTGGCCAGACGTTTCGGCCTTGAATTGCGCGGCGACGGCGGCGCGACCTTGCGCGGTGTGGCAACGCTCGCTGCCGCACAACCCGATCAGCTCGCGTTCCTTGCCAATCCGCGCTATCTCGGCGCGTTGCGCGGCACGCGCGCCGGTGCGGTGGTATTGCGCGCGGAGCATGCCGATCAATCTCCCGTGCCGGCCTTGATCGCGCAAGATCCCTATCTCGCCTACGCGAGAATCGCCGCATTGTTCGAGGAGGTTCCGGCCGCGCGATCCGGCGTGCACGCGAGCGCGGTGGTGGAACCCGGTGCGCGCATCAGCGAGAACGCAAGCATCGGCGCTTTCTGCCATGTCGCCGGCGACGCGGTGATAGAAGATGGTGTGGTGCTCGGTCCGCACTGCATCGTGGGCCCGGGTTGCACGGTCGGAGCGCAATCGCGTCTGGTCGCACGCGTGACGCTGGTGGCGCGCGTGACATTGGGCAGGCGCGTGCTGATCCATCCCGGCGCCGTGTTGGGCGCGGACGGTTTCGGCATCGCCAACGATCATGGCGAGTGGGTGAAGGTGCCTCAACTCGGCGGCGTGCGCGTGGGCGACGATTGCGAAATCGGCGCCAATACCACGATCGACCGCGGCGCGCTGGAAGACACCGTGCTAGAAGAAGACGTGCGCCTCGACAACCAAATACAGATCGCGCACAACGTTTTCATCGGCGCGCATACCGCCATGGCCGGCTGCGCGGCGGTCGCCGGCAGCGCGCGCATCGGTCGGCATTGCCAGATCGGCGGCGCGGCCGGCGTGCTGGGCCATCTCGAAATCGCCGATCGCGTTACCATCACGGCGATGAGTCTGGTCACCCATTCGATCCGCGCGCCCGGCCAGTATTCATCGGGTACGCCGCTGCAGGATAACCACGCCTGGCGCAAGAATGCCGCGCGCTTCAAGCGTCTGGACGAATTCGCGCGCCGGCTCGCCGAAATGGGAAAGCCCGTTACTCCGGACAGGGGAAAGAAATGAACGAATCCGCGGCATCCGTGGCGCTGCCGGTCGATGCCGAGCGCATCGCATCGATTCTGCCGCATCGTTATCCATTCCTGCTGGTCGACCGTGTGATCGAGCTGGAACCGAGCAAGCGCCTGGTCGCGTTGAAGAACGTGACCTTCAATGAACCGTTCTTCCAGGGCCATTTCCCCGGCCACCCGGTGATGCCGGGCGTGCTGATCATCGAAGCGCTGGCACAGGCTTCCGGCCTGCTGATCGGGCTCTCGGGCGCCGGGGTCAAGGGCGACAAGCTGTTCTACCTCGCCAAGGTCAACGATGCACGTTTCAACCGGCCGGTGGTGCCCGGCGACCAGTTGCGGCTGGAAGTGCAACTGAAGCGGATGATCAAGAGCATGGGCATCTTCATCGCGCGCGCTCTGGTGGATGGGCAGGAAGTCGCGAGCTGCGAGCTGATGTGCGCGGAACGCGGCGCGTGAGCATCCATCCCACAGCGATCATCGATCCTGGCGCGCGACTCGCCGCCGATGTCGGCGTCGGTCCTTACAGCGTGATCGGCGCGGAGGTCGAAATCGGTGAGGGTTCCCGCATCGGCGCGCACGCGCTGGTCGAAGGGCCGGCGAAGATCGGCCGCGACAACCATATCGGGGCGTATGCGGCGATCGGCGGGGATCCACAGGACAAGAAATATCACGGCGAACGCAGCGAACTGGTCATCGGCGACGGCAACACCATCCGCGAGTTCGTGACGATCAACCGCGGCACCGGCGAGGGCGGCGGCGTCACCCGCATCGGTGACGACAACTGGATCATGGCCTACGTGCACGTGGCGCACGATTGCACGATCGGCAGTCACACCGTTTTCGCCAACAACGCCACGCTCGCCGGCCACGTCGAAATCGGCGACTACGTGGTGCTGGGCGGTTTCTCCGGCGTGCACCAGTTCTGCAAGATCGGCGCGCACGCGTTCGCCGCGATGTTCGCGGCCATCAACCGCGACGTGCCGCCCTTCGTCTATGCCGCCGGGCAATTCGCGCAGCCGCGCGGCGTGAATGCGGAGGGCCTGAAGCGGCGCGGTTTCTCGGCCGAACGCATCGCGGCGATCCGGCGCGCCTATCGCACGTTGTACATGTCGCACAAATCGCTGGAGGAAGCGCGTGCGGAACTCGAACTGCAAGCGCAGTCGAGCGAAGACGTGCGCGCGCTGGTGGAGTTCATGGATCGAAGCGAACGCGCCTTGGTTCGATGAGCAGCGGCGGCCCCGTCTTCGCTCTCGTCGCCGGCGAGGATTCCGGCGATCAGCTCGGCGCGGAATTGATCGAAGCCTTGCGCGCCCTGCATCCGCGGGCGCGTTTCGTCGGCGTGGGCGGTCCACGCATGCGCGAGGCCGGGTTCGAGCCGTGGCACGACATCTCGGAACTTTCGGTCATGGGTCTGACCGAAGTGCTGACATCACTGCCGCGACTGCTGCGGCTGCGCGCGACGTTGGCAAAGCGTTTGATCGCATTGAAGCCGGACGTCTTCATCGGCGTGGACGCGCCGGACTTCAATCTCGGTCTCGAGAAAAAGCTCAAGCGCGCCGGAATCCCTACGGTGCATTACGTCAGCCCTTCGATCTGGGCGTGGCGCGAGAAGCGCGCGGCAAAAATGGCGATGAGCGCCGACCGCGTGCTCTGCCTGTTTCCGATGGAGCCGCCGATCTACGAAAAATACGGCGTGGATGCACGCTTCGTCGGGCATCCATTGGCCGACCGCTTCCCGCTGGTCAGCGACCGTGAAGCCGCGCGCGCCGAACTGAACTTCGCGCAGGACGCACCGGTACTGGCGGTGCTGCCCGGCAGCCGCCGTTCTGAAATCCTGCGGTTGGGTGCGATCTTCCTGGATGCCGCCGAGCGCGTTCGTTCGGAAATCCCGGGGTTGCAGATCGTGATTCCGGCGGCGAATGACAGATGCCGCGCTTTGCTGCGAGAACTGATTGCATCTGCAGGGAGCAGGGAGCAGGGAGCAGGGAAAAGCCCTTCGACGCAAGTCCCTGCTCCCGGCTCCCTTTCCCCTGCTCCCTTGCTTCTGGAAGGCCAGTCCCACCGCGTCATGGCCGCGGCGGATGTGATCCTGCTCGCCTCCGGCACAGCCGCGCTGGAGGCGATGCTGGCCAAGCGGCCGATGGTAGTGGCGTATCGAATCTCCCCGCTCACCTACCGGCTGGTGCGCGGATTGAAGCTGTTGAAAACCGATCTCTATTCGCTCCCGAACGTGCTGGCGGCGCATCGCCTGGTGCCGGAGTTGATGCAGGACGACTGCACCGCGGACAAGCTCGCGACCGAGTTACTGCGGCTGTTGCGCGAACCGGGGCGCCGCGCGCTGATGGTCAGCGCCTTCGAGCGGATGCACCTGTCGCTGCACGCGGGCGGCGGAGCTGCTGCAGCCGCTGCGCGCGCGGTCAGCGAACTGCTGGCGGCTGAATGCCCACGGCACGGCTCTTGACGCGCCGCCGCGGCGTGCCGAGCATCCGCGCCGTGCGAATGCCGTCTTTGCTCCAACTGCGGGTACGTTATCCGTTGCTGCTGTGTTTCGGCGCAACGCTGTTCGCCTGCGCGTTCATCCATGGCCCGCTGGCCGAAGGCACCGCGGTGGAATCGGCTTTCGCGGCGGTGATCCTCTGCGCACTGGTGCTGGCAGCAATCGCGCTGTCTGGCCGCATCGGCTTCGGCCTGATCGCAGGCAGCTCGCCGATGTTGCTGCTGGAAATCGCCGCCAACCTGAAATTCAAATATCTCGCCACGCCGCTGCTGGCGCCGGATCTTCTTTACTACGTCAACCGCGAGTTGCTGATCACCCTGCTGAATTATCCGCTGCTGCTGGGCGCGATCGTGCTCGCGCTGATCCTCGCTCCTTTGCTGCTGATCACCGCCTGGCGCAGCGACCGCAAACCTTCCGGCAACTGGCGCATGCGCGGTACGCGCGTGTTCGGCATCTGCGCCGCCGTCCTGGCCATGACCGTCGCGATGAATCCCGCAGGCCCGTTCGCGCAGGTGCACGCCAAGGGCATGTGGCTGGCGATGAACGACGACAGCCTGGTGTCGGATTTCCTGATCTCGTTCCGCAGCACGCGCGTCGTTGCGCCGGACTTTGTCGCAGCCGACGCGAACCGCTTCGATTGGCGCGATGCGCCGCCCGCCGCAAACGCCGCACAGCCGAAGCCCGACATCGTCGCGGTGCTGGAAGAAAGCACCTTCGATCCGCGCATGCTCGCCGCGTGCACACTGCCGAACGTGTGCGACTACCGCATGTTCCATGCGGACGCCAACACGCTGGCGCACGGCTGGCTGGAAGTGCACACCTGGGGCGGCGGCACCTGGACCACGGAATTCGCCTTCCTCACCGGCTTGTCGCACGACCTGTTCGGCCCGGCCGGCATCTATGCGCCGTTCAATCTGGCGCCGCGCATCCGCTACACGCTGGCACGCGCGCTGCGCGAGAACGGCTACCGCACGGTCGCGATCTATCCCACCGATGGCGACTTTCTCAACGGCCGCGCCGCTTATGCCGATTATGGTTTCGACGCGTTCTATGGCGGCGAACAGTTGGGCCTCGGCTGGCACTCCACCGACGCCGATCTGATGCACGCATTCCAGCGCGTGTTCGCTGCGGAAAAACGCAAAGCGAACGGCAAGCCGGTGTTCCTGTTTATGCTGACCCTGCACCAGCACGGTCCGCACATGACGCCGCTGTCGCAATTGCCGGCGCCGTACAACAAGCCATTGTTCTCTGGGAAGCTCGCGTCGGACAAACTGCTGGACGACTGGCTGAACCTCAATCTGACCAACTATCTGCAGCGGTTGGCGATGTCGGATGCGGCCGAAGCACATCTGGAATCGATGTTGCGCGCCGACGACCGTCCCGCGCTGCTGCTGCACTTCGGCGATCATCAGCCTTCCTTCGACGGCGCGATCACCGCGCTGCAGAAAAAACTGCCGCCGCAGATCGCCAATCCGCAGGTCGCGACGTACTACATGCTGAAAGGTTTCCATCTGAAATCGCCGCCGCGCTTCGACTATCCGGTGCTGGACATCGCTTTCGCCGGCTCCCTGCTGCTGGATGCGTCGGGTCTGCGCAAGGACGGCTTTTTCACCGCAAACGCCTTGCTGCGCGAGCGCTGTCGGGGGCAATATTCGGATTGCCGCGACCTCGCGGTGCTGAATTCGTATCGCGCGGACGTGTTCGGGGCCTTGCATGACCTTGCCGATTGACGATCCTTCCCTCTTCGCCACATTGCCGCGGCGCAAACTGGCGTTGTGGCCGAACGCGGCGGATCTCGCCGGTGTGGACGAGGCCGGTTGTGCGCCGCTGGCAGGGCCGGTGGTGGTCGCCGCGGTGATTCTCGATCCCGCGCGGCGCATCAACGGTCTGGACGATTCCAAGATTCTCAACGAACCGACTCGCGAAAAACTCTATGTGCGTATCGTCGAACGCGCGCGCGCGTGGAGCGTGATCGCCGTGGACGTCGAGGAGATCGATCGCATCAACATCTTCCATGCGCGCATGACAGGCATGACGCGCGCGCTGACGATGCTGGCCTGCGCGCCGGCATTCGCCTTGATCGACGGCAATCACCTGCCGAAGGTGCTGCCCTGCCCTGCACGGGCGGTGGTGGACGGCGACGCGATCGCGCCTTCGATCAGCGCGGCGTCCATCATCGCCAAGGTCACGCGTGATCGCCTGATGCGCGAGCTGGACGCGCGCTGGCCCGGCTACGGTTTCGCGCGCCACAAGGGCTACGGTGTGCCGGAGCATTTGGATGCGCTGCGCCGGCTGGGTCCTTGCCCATTGCATCGCCGCAGTTTCGCCCCCGTGCGGGAACTGTGCACCGAAGCGGAAAACATTCCGGTACAAGCCGCGATTGCGATCTGAGCTGCGTTCCGCAAACGCGCCCGCTGTCAAGCTTGCCGCTCCTGCGATGCCCGACTAGGCTTGCGGCGATAACAGCGCAAGCTCATGCCGATCCGCCACATCCACCCTCGCCTGCACAGCGAATACTCGTTGCGCGATTCGCTGATCCGTCTGCCGGAGAAACCGGAATATGGCGATCCGGCCAGGGCGCCGCGGCCCAACCTGATTTCGCGCGCGGTGGAACTGCAGATGCCGGCGCTGGCGTTGACGGACGATTCCAACCTGTTCGCGCTGATCAAGTTCTATCGCGCCGCCGAGTACGCCGGCATCAAGCCCATCGCCGGTTGCGACCTGTGGATCGCCGATCTAGTCGATGCGCAGCGTCCGCATCGGTTGACCGTGCTGTGCGAGAACCGCACCGGCTACCTCAATCTGTCCCGGCTGATCTCGCGCGCCTGGCGCGAAGGCCAACACGGTGGACACGCGCTGATCGATCCGCGCTGGCTCGAGGCCGCACATGAGGGTTTGATCGCGTTAATGGGACGCGAGAGCGAGCTTGGACATCTGCTGCTCGCGGGGCGCGAGGAGGATGCACGCTCGCAACTGGAACGGCTGCGCACTTTGTTCGATCAACGGCTGTACCTGGAATTGACCCGCACCCGCCGCGATGGCGAAGAGGCTTTCAATGCATACGCAGTGCGGCTGGCCGCAGATCTCGACCTGCCCGTCATTGCGAGCAACGACGTCCGTTTCCTGGACGCCGACGATTTCGAAGCGCACGAAGCGCGTGTCTGCATCCAGCAAGGCCAGCAACTGTCCGATCCGCGCCGCGTCCGCGAGTATTCGAGCGAGCAGTGGCTGAAACCCGCGGACATGATGGCGGAGCTGTTCGCCGACACTCCCGAAGCGCTGGAAAACAGTGTCGAGCTCGCCAAGCGCTGCAACCTCGAACTGCAATTCGGCAAATACTACCTGCCCGCCTTCCCGGTGCCGGCGCAGCACACGCTGGAGTCCTGGATCCGCGAATCCGCACGCGAAGGTCTGCGCAAACGACTGGAAGAACACGGCTTGACGCCCGGCTTTACCCATGACGATTACGAAAAGCGGCTGGATACCGAGCTGGAAACCATCGTGCGCATGGGCTTCGCCGGCTACTTCCTGATCGTGGCGGATTTCATCGGCTGGGCGAAGCAGCACGACATTCCCGTGGGTCCGGGCCGCGGTTCCGGTGCGGGTTCGCTGGTGGCGTGGAGCCTGGGAATCACCGATCTCGACCCGCTGCGTTTCGATCTGCTGTTCGAGCGCTTCCTCAACCCCGAACGCGTGTCGATGCCGGATTTCGACATCGACTTCTGCATGGAAGGCCGCGACCGCGTGATCGAATACGTGGCCGATGCTTACGGCCGCGACCAGGTCAGCCAGATCATCACCTACGGCACGATGGCGGCGAAAGCCGTGCTGCGCGACTGCGGACGCGTTCTCGGCATGCCGTACGGGCAGGTGGACGGCATCGCCAAGCTGATCCCGAAGATGCCGCTGGACCTGAGTCTGGAAGATGCGCTGGGCCGCAGCGCCAAGTCGCGCAAGGAGCCCGACCGAGTCGTGCGCGAGTTCTGCGATCTCTACCAGAACGACGAGGAAGCGCGCACGCTGATCGACCTGGCGCTGAAGCTGGAAGGCATCACGCGTAATGCCGGCAAGCACGCCGGCGGCGTGGTGATCGCACCGTCCGCGCTGACCGATTTCGCGCCGCTCTACTGCGAAACCGGCGGCGGTGGCGTGGTCACGCAATTCGACAAGGACGACGTGGAAGCCGTCGGTCTGGTGAAGTTCGATTTCCTCGGCTTGCGCACGCTCACCATCATCGACTGGACGGTGAAGGCGATCAACGCCAAACGCGGCGCGGACGAACAGCTCGACATCAATGCGCTGCCGCTGGACGATCCGGAGGTCTATCGGCTCTTTGCACGCGCGGATACCGGCGCGATCTTCCAGTTCGAAGGCGGCGGCATGCAGCGGCTGCTGAAAGACGCGAAACCCGACCGCTTCGAAGACCTGATCGCCTTGAATGCGTTGTTCCGGCCGGGGCCGATGGACCTGATCCCGAGTTACGTCGCGCGCAAGCACGGTCGTGAGCCGGTGGAGTATCCCGATCCGCGCGTCGAGCCGATCCTGAAAGAGACCTACGGCATCATGGTCTA
>DAIOUL010000057.1:0-15974 GCA_036759545.1 Rhodanobacteraceae bacterium | reverse complement strand
GCTAAGCATGTAGCGCCGGGCGCGGAGCGCCTTCGGACGGGGGTTCGATTCCCCCCGCCTCCACCATTACGGAATCCAACAATATCCCGCAACATCCTTGAAACCGCGCTTCGGCGCGGTTTTTTCTTGTACAATGTTCCCGCTAAATCTTTCTGTGTACCGTAACGGCTGCCAATTTTCACGGTACTTTTGACGGAACCGCAACTATGGGGAACAAGGATACCGTCAGCCGCGCCGATGAGGCCGCGTTGCTTGCGGCAGAGCCGCGCAGCAAGGCGTACAAGCTCACCGCAGGCCGCAGCGTGTACCTGCTGGTGCAGCCGTCCGGCGCGAAGTGGTGGCGCGTGGATGTCCGGCGGAACGGACTGTGCACAACCCTGTCGCTCGGCACTTTCCCGCAAACATCACTGGCGGAAGCGATGGCCGAGCGCGAACGCATCTTTTCGCAGGTGCGCATGGGCATCAATCCCGCTGTCGCGCGCCGCGCTGCGCGTGAAGGATCAACACTCGGGCAAGGGGCGGCCTTTTCCATTGCGCTATCTGCGGTCGGCGCGCTGTCCGTGACCGTGGACAAGCAAACCCTGCATTTGACGCGCTACCAAACCGACGCGATCCGCTCCGCGCTGCTGGCAAACCCCTAACGGGACACTCGCATGTTGACCCCTTCCGCTGTCACAAACGCCAAGCCGCAAGCGAGCGCCTACAAGCTCGCCGACGAACGCGGCATGTATCTGCTGGTGAAGCCCGAAGGCGGCAAGCTCTGGCGCTTCGACTATCGCCGTCCCGGCACAAAAAAACGCAATACGCTTTCGCTGGGCACCTTTCCGGACGTTTCGCTGAAGCGCGCACGCGAGAAACGCGACGATGCCCGCAAACTGCTGGCCGATGGTATAGACCCCGGCGACAAGCGCAAGGCGGAAGCCAAAGCCGGCGCGGACACGTTTGAAGCCGTGGCGCGGGAATGGTTCGCCAAGTATTCCCCGCAATGGGCGCCCGATCATGCCGACCGCAACATCCGCCGGCTTGAACGTGACGTTTTCCCGTGGATTGGATCGAAGCCGCTCGCCAGTGTGACCGCTTTGGATATCCTGGCCGTGCTAGAACGCATAGACGCACGCGGCGCGCGCGAAACCGCACATCGGGCGCGCACGAACATCGGGCAAGTGATCCGCTTCGGCATTGCGACCGGCCGCGCGACCTTCGACCCGACAATTGCGCTGCGCGGCGCGATCCCGCCCGCGACCGAACGCAATCATGCCGCGGTGACCGAGCCGGACAAGGTGGGCGAACTGCTGCGCGCGATCGAAGGCTACAACGGACACTTCCCTACCCGCTGCGCCCTGCAACTCGCGCCGATGTTTTTCGTGCGGCCGGGCGAACTGCGGCAAGCCGAGTGGGCCGAGTTTGATCTGGACGCCGCGCAGTGGAATCTGCCCGCGCACAAGATGAAGATGCGCCAGCCGCATATCGTGCCGCTGGCAACGCAAGCCGTGGCGATCCTGCGCATGCTGTACCCGCTCACCGGAAGCGGCCGTTACGTGTTCCCCGGCGGGCGCACGCCGAAGCGTCCAATGAGCAACAACGCGATCAATGCAGCTTTGCGCCGCATGGGCTTCGACAAGGACACCATGACGGCGCACGGCTTCCGCGCGATGGCGCGCACGATCCTGGATGAAGGGCTAGGCTTCCGCCCCGACTACATCGAACATCAGCTCGCGCACGCGGTACGCGACCCGAACGGCCGCGCCTACAACCGCACTGCGCACCTGCTTGAGCGCCGCAAGATGATGCAGGCTTGGGCGGATTATCTGGACTCGCTGCGCGCCGCGCCGGGCAAAGTCGTGCCGATCAAGCGCCGCACGGGCTGACTTGGCCGCAAGCGCGCCTCTCCGCCTAGCGAACCTTCCCAACCCATTCACCTGCGTAGCCCGCTCCCCTTCGTCTCTTGACACTCGGATTTTTGTTTCTACAATTCCGGAAATATGAAACAAGAGAGTGCAGTCGAAGCATTAAAGGCACTCGCCCATGAAAGCCGCCTGGCCGCATACCGCCTGCTGGTGCAGGCCGGCCCGGACGGGCTGGCCGTGGGCGAATTGAGCGATCGGCTCAAGCTGCCCGGCGCGACATTGACCAATCACCTCAACGTGCTGCGCCATGCCGGGCTGGTGCGGGACGTGCGCGAAGGCCGCAGCATCCGCTGCCGCGCCGACTATGCGCGTATGAACGGGCTGTTGTCCTTCCTCACCGAAAAATGCTGCGGCGAGGACACTACTTCATGCGCGCCTGCGTGCGCGCCCAAACGGAGCAAACGACCATGAAACGCTTCCACGTGCACGTCAATGTGGCCGATCTGGAATCCAGCATCGGCTTTTATTCCACCCTGTTCGGCAGCTCGCCATCCATGCGCAAGCCGGATTACGCGAAATGGATGCTGGACGATCCGCGCGTGAACTTCGCCATTTCACAACGCGAGCGCGTGACTGGCGTGGATCACCTTGGCTTGCAGGCGGATGATGGAGCGGAGCTTGAGGAAATCGGCGCACGGCTGGCCGCGGCCGACGCGGTTGCACTGGCCGAGCGCGACACGACCTGTTGCTATGCGCACTCGGACAAGTATTGGGCGGAAGACCCGCAAGGCGTGCGCTGGGAAAGCTTCCACACGCACGGCGAGGCAACGACCTACTCCGCGCCCGATCATCATGCCGAAGCCGACGCGGCAGCCTGCTGCGGACGGCCTGCGACGAGCGCGGATGCGGCATCGTGCTGTGCCACCGGCTCTTGCGGATGAGCGATCAAGCGCGCGTGCTGTTTGTCTGCGTCGAAAACGCCTGCCGCAGCCAAATGGCCGCAGGTTTTGCCCGCTTGCATGGCGGTGGCCATGTCGTGGCGTATTCGGCCGGCTCCAAGCCGGCCGATGCCGTCAATCCTCGCACTGTCGCGTTCATGGCCGAACGCGGTTGCGATCTTTCCGGCGAGCGGCCGAAGGCTTTGGACAGTTTGGCCGATCAAAGTTTCGATGCCGTGGTCACGATGGGCTGCGGCGACGCCTGCCCGTGGCTGCCGGCGCGCATTCGCGAAGATTGGGAACTGCCCGACCCCAAGCAGCTTCCCGATGTGCAGTTCCGCGAAATCCGCGACGAAATCGAGCGCCGCGTGACCGCGTTGCTCGATCGCCTTTCCGCGGCCAAAGCATGAAAGCCGGCTTGACCCGCGAGCTTTTGGCCGAATTTGTCGGCACCGCCGCGCTGCTGGCGGTCATCGTGGGTTCCGGCCACATGGGCGAAGTGCTGGCCAACGGAAACGCCGCGATCGCCCTGCTGGCCAACAGTACCGCCACGGGGCTCATGCTGTATGTGCTGATCGTGTTGTTTGCGCCTATTTCCGGCGCGCACTTCAATCCGATTGTCAGTCTCGCGTTTGCCTGGCGCAGCGCGATCGGCTGGCGCAAAGCTTTGCTCTACATCCCGGTGCAAGTAATCGGGGCGCTGGCCGGCGTGATCCTGGCGCACGCGATGTTCGGCTTGCCGCTGTTCGAGCTGGGCACTAAGGCCCGCATCGGATGGCCGCAGTATTTGAGCGAAGGCGTCGCGACGGCCGGCTTGCTGGCAACGATTTTTCTCGGACACCGCGCGCGGCCAAATGCACTGCCCGCGCTGGTGGGCGCTTACATCGCCGCCGCCTACTGGTTTACCGCTTCCACCGCGTTCGCCAATCCGGCCGTGACGATCGCACGCGCATTCACCGACACCTTCGCGGGCATCCGGCCCGTGGACGCGCCGGCGTTCCTGATCGCGCAGATAGCCGGTGCGGCGCTGGGGTTGGTGCTTGTTGCAGCGCTCACGGAACACAGTCCGATTGCGCATGGCATCCACAGCGCCCGCCGACGCAAACGCAAGGCCGTGGAGACGTGAGCGGTTCCGGCTGGCATCCGATAGATTTTAGGCATGGTCGCCTGCGCGGAGTGCCGGGCTTCGGCAGGAGCGAATGTTCAGCCGGCTGAACATGGTTTCGCAAAAAAATGGGCTAGTGCAGGATAGGTTTGTCGGTAGCAAGTGGACCCAATTTCGAGAAAAGTGGGCTAGTGCAGGATAGGGATAGCGCCCACGTTTGGCCCACAGTGGATGCATTCGCAATGTCAGCATGCTGACATTTTCCAAGGAAGAATGAGCTAGAGCAGGATAGGGATGCCGGGGACTTTCGGGACCAAATCGGCATCGCGCGTTCAAGCGCGCAGCGATTACCCGTACGACTACTTCCCGACTATTGATCCGAGGGCTGCTTCGGAAGCCGCACGGTAAAGGTCGTGCCTTCATTCATCGAAACGACCGAAACTGTCCCGCCGTGCGCGCCGACGATCGCGCGCACGATATACAAGCCCAATCCGATGCTGCCCTGAGTCCGTCGCTTTGCCGCTTCGGGTGTGGTGTAACGCACCAGCGGATCGAAGATCGTCGCCAGAGCGTCCGGCGGGATGGGTGTGCCCTCGTTGTGCACGCTCAAGATTACGTCCGCATCTTGCGAAGCGACGGCCAACTCCACCGGCCCGTCGGCCGACCCGTGCTGAAGGGCATTGCCCACGAGATTGGAAACCACCTGGCGAAGTCGGGCGTCATCCCAACTGCCGACAACATCGCCTTGCGAATTAAAGCGCAGCGTGCGCTGTGGGTGCGTCGAGCGAAATCCCTCGAACACTTCGCGACACAGCGTTTTCAGATTGACCCGCTCGCGCGAGAGCGGCATGGCGCTGCCCAGCCCGGTGGAAGCGAAGTCGATCAGATCATCGATCAAGCGCGAGATCACCTGCGTATTACCTTCGATCTGTGCCGTTGCCTCCTGTGAGCGTGAATCTCTTTCTGTCCGCGCGACCAGCCCCGCAGCCATGCGAATCACGGATAGCGGGTTGCGCAGGTCGTGGCTGAGGATCGCCAGAAACATGCGGCGGGATTGTTCGACGCGTCGGGTGAAGCTGGCGACAGCTTTGGCGAGCGACTGATCGATCGCTTCATTGAATCGGGTAATGTCGTCAATGTCGTTGACATCCGCTTGCGGAACACTCCTGCGCCACAGGCGCAGCACACTGGCACGCAAGGCGCGGTATTCGGAGACGACCTCCATGATGTCGAAGCCTGCGCCCACGCGCTCCAGGCCATGCGTTGTCGAGGACTCGTCGAGCCGGTCGCTCTCCGCGCCGCCTGCACCACCGTGGCCTCTGGATTTGCTCGCCTGCTGTGGAAGGCTTTGCTCGGTCTGCATATCTCGCGCGGTTGCCACCAGGATCTTCTCGGCGGCGTCACGCAGAGCGAGCGGTGTCATTTCCGCCCCGCGCGCGAGGCTGCGCGCGAACGTTTCCCACTCGGCGACGATGGGTTGGACGTTGGCGAGAATGAAGTCTGCCAGTCGCATCGTCCCCTCGAGCATTCTCGTCGAATCGCTGACTATACGCCGGGGGGGGAATTAACACTCGTCTGCCGCGGGCCCTGCAGGTCCGACTAAAGACGCTCCAGGACTTCGTACAGGTCTTGCGGCCCGAAGGGTTTTTGCAAAAAGGGATACTTGAAGAAATCCGGGGGAAGCTGTTCACGCAAGCTCCCCGAAATCACACACACCGGCACGTTCCGTTCTTCGAGAATCGCAAGCACCGCTTCCGACGTTTCTCCATCGGACAACTGGTAGTCGAGCACAGCCGCGTCGGGCTTTCCCTCACCCAGGATGCTCAAGGCGTCGGAAACACTGGTGGCGGGACCCAGCACCTTGCAGCCCTGATCCACCAGGGCCAGCGTTATGTAGGCGCCCAGGGTTTCATGGTCCTCCACCAGCAGCACTGTCGCGTCCGCCATGAGCATGGGCCCTCTCCGGTTCACGCCCTCACTGAGGATGCTCCTCGTCAGCGCGTGAACGGGCGGTCGATGATGGCGCACGCCTTAAGACGTGTGATTCGCATACCGATCAAAATCAAACCGCAACATCTGGGCTTGACTGCACCCCAACCGGCAATCTGGTGGCGCACGGGATGGCGACGAGAACGATCGTCCTTGACGAACACCGGGTGGCAACTAGATGCAGCCGCGCAAGCCGCGCGCTAACTTGTCAGCGCTTCCCGAACTTTCCGCGCAAGCTCTTCCAATTTAAAGGGCTTGGCGATGAAATGCGTATCCGGGTCAATCGTTCCGTTGTGAATGATCGCATTGCGCGTAAAGCCGGTTGTGAACAACACCTTGAGTTTGGGCCGATGTTTGAGAGCCTCATCCGCTAGCCTGCGTCCATCCATGTTGGGCATGACAACATCCGTAAATAGCAACGCCACATCGTCACGCTTCTGGAGGATCGCGAGTGCGGCGTCCGCACTGTCCGCTTCGAAGACCGTATAACCCAGCTCGCGTAACCCCTGAGCCGTGAGTTGGCGGACGTTGGGCTGGTCTTCCACAACGAGAATGGTCTCATCGTGTGTTCCAAGTGGCACTGCTTCCGAACGCGTGATCGGCTCTCGTTGGAATGCCCCCACATAGCGGGGGAAGTAGAGCTTCACGGTTGTGCCGTGCCCCGCTTCCGAGTAGATGCGCGCGTGGCCTCCGGACTGCTTGAGGAAACCGTACACCTGCGCCAGGCCGAGCCCTGTACCGCGGCCGACCGCTTTGGTCGTGAAGAAGGGTTCGAACGCCTTGCTGATTTGTTCGCCCGTCATTCCGACGCCGGTGTCGGAGACGGCTAGCAGTACATACTGGCCCGGCGGCACACTCATGTGGTCCGCCGCATAATGATCATCCAGATGAGCATTGGACGTTTCGATCGTCAGCCTGCCGCCGCCCGGCATGGCGTCGCGCGCGTTCGTAGCAAGATTGATGAGCGCGTTTTCGAGCTGATTCTGGTCGGCTTTGATGTTCCAGAGACCGCCGGCCAGGACGGTTTCGATCTGGACTTGCTCACCGAGCGTACGTCGCAGGATCTCCGACATGTTTCCCACCAGCCCATTCACATCGAGCGGCTTGGGCGACAGCGGTTGCTGCCGTGAAAAGGCGAGAAGGCGGCGCACAAGCTCCCCTGCATGCTGGGCGCTTTCTATCGCATCAGCGATGAACTTGCGGACCCGATCGATATCGCCGCGATCGATCGCACGTTCTGCCAGTTGCAAGGCGCTCATGATGACAGCGAGCGCGTTGTTGAAATCGTGGGCCATGCCGCCGGTCAACTGGCCCAGGGATTCCATCTTGTGTGACTGCGCAAGCTGCTCCTGCATCTGACGCAGATTCTTTTCCGACTCCACGCGTGCCGTGATGTCGCGAGTGATCTTGGCAAATCCGACGAGGCGGCCCTTGCTGTCATAGAGAGCATTGACAACAGCATGTGCACGAAAGCGGCTGCCATCCTTTCGAAGCCGGATACCCTCCGACTCGTATCGGCCCGTCGCGCGAGCGCTGTCCAGAAGGCGGTTCGGTACGCCGGCGGCTCGATCTTCCTCCACGAAGAAGCGTTCGAAGGGTTGACCGATGATTTCATCGGCCGAATAGCCCTTGATCCTTTCTGCGCCCGCGTTCCATGTTGCGACCATACCGTTGGCGTCGAGCATGTAGATGGCGTAGTCCGTGACGCCCTCGACGAGCAGCTTCAATTGCCGCTCGGCCGTGTGGTTGTGCGGAAGCCATGAGAAGCGCCGGCCGAAAAGATTGATGGAAAAGGCCATGCTGGAAATCACCGCTTGGACGAAGAATGGCAAGTTGGCAACTTTAACGTCCCCCATGTAGACGCGAAATTCACGCCTCCGCGGCGGCTGGTTGCGATCGGTGGGGAGAACGGCAATACGATCGCAGCGAGATAGCAAGCCGTGAGCGAGAAGCTAGTTATGCAGGTTTACACGTCCTAGCGTGCATACGATTCGGGGAGGCGGAATCTCTACCCGTGACGCGCGCGGACCTCGCCAGTACCGCCACGCAGAGAATTTTTTTGTTTTCGAACTAAATCAAAATGACGGGCACTGATAACGCTCGTCGTTGCCTGCGGGCGTCGCGCCGCTTTGGCGGTAACTTTGGCGGTAACCGCGAATTTGTAGTGAAAGACAATCAATGTTTTTCAAACGCTTGGCGCGTTCGTTAGATAGCCCCGCCCCCAAAACGCAAGCCGCCTTCATGGCGGCTTTTGCGTTTCTGCGATCGCGAGCGTTCCTGCGTGACCATACTCGTTCGGATGTTCCGCACACGTCGAATGTGATGCGTCGCAACGTGCGCGAAGCTTCCGCCACTGATAACTTCGTCACACCTCCGGAGAGGGCGCGGGGTGTCATCCGCGATGGCCGGGCGTTCGCAGATTGCTTGGGGTCTTCGATCGCGCGTCTTCCACCTTGAACAAAAGCCGTGGGCATTCGCCCGAATCTCGCTTCGTCATCGTTGTTGCGGTGACGCCTGCCTGATTGCACTCGATATTTTCCAGGAGACTCCAGATGCGTAGCTTTCGATTGAAGACCTTGGTCGTGGCGTTGAGCTTGGCCGCGTGCGCCGCTGCCAGCGCCGCAACCTCCGCACCCACCGCCGCACGCCCGACGCGGCTGGTACAGGGTGATGCCGTAGCCGGGCCGCTGGCGCTGTCGCAGCCGATGCACATCGTCATCGGTCTGAAGCTGCAGAACAAGGCGGAACTGGACGCCTATATTTCCAAACGCGGATTCAAGCCGCTCACCGGCGCGCAATTCGTGGCGCGCTATTCGCCCACGCAGGCGCAGGCGCAGGCGGTGGCGAACTTCCTCAAGCAATCGGGCTTTACCAACGTCAAGATCTCTCCGAACCGCATTCTGGTTTCGGGCGACGCACCGGCCGCGAACGTGCAGCGCGCGTTCAAGACTTCGCTGGTGAGCGTCAAGACGCATGACGGACGCGTGGCCTACGCCAACACGCAAGCGGCGACGGTTCCGGCCTCGTTGCAACCATTCGTCAACGGCGTGGTCGGTTTGCAGAACGTGCATATCCCGCACCTGTTCGTTCGGGAATACACCGACGGCCCGACCAATGCGGTAACCGGTCATCAGCCCACCGACTTCCCGTCGATCTACGGCGCGGACACGCTGCCGACGGCGGCGGGCATCAATATCGGCATCCTCGCCGAAGGCAATCTGTCGAAGACCCTCACTTCGCTCACCAACTTCACGACGGCGAACGGCTTTGCGCCCGTGACGACGAAATCGGTCGGCACGCCCACCAGCGATACCTCCGGCACGCTCGAATGGGAACTGGACAGCCAGACCATCGTGGGCGCGGCGGGCGGCGAAGTCGGATCTCTGACCTTCTACCTGATGCCGAACATCAGCTCGGACACGGGCGTGGTGGAAGGCATCAACCTGGCGGTCACCGACAACACCACCACGATCGTCAACGGTTCGCTCGGCGTCAGCGAAGTCGATGCGAGCAACGACGGTTCGTTCGCCACCGCCGACGCGGCGCTGCAGCAGGGCATCGCGCAAGGTCAATCGTTCTCGTTCTCGACCGGCGATGATGGCGCGAGCTCTTGCTTCACCCTGCACACCGACTCGGGGTGCTGGCCGGCGACTTCGGCTTACGTGGTCGCGGTAGGCGGCACCACGCTCGACGCCACCACCGGCACGGGCGCCACCTGGAACAACGAAACGGTGTGGTTCGATGCAGGTGGTCAGCAAAGCCAGGTCGAAGCGAAGCCTGTATGGCAAACGCTGTGGAGCGGTGCGAATCGCGCTACTCCGGACATCGCGTTCGATGCCGACCCGAGCTCGGGTGCCAAGATCTACAACGGCAGCCGGCAGACGCAGGTCGGCGGTACCAGCCTGTCTTCGCCGATGTTCGTCGGCTTCTGGTCGCGCGTGATGGCGGGCAAGGGCAATCTGGGCTTCCCCGCCCCGCTGCTCTATCCGCTATCGGCGGCCGATTTCCACGACGTCACCCAAGGCAGCAACGGCAATTCGGCAGGACCGGGCTACGACCTCGCCAGCGGCCGCGGCAGCGTGATCTGGAGCGCCGCATATTCCGAACTCGGCGGCGGCGGCGGCAATCTGCCACCGGATGCGAGTTTCACCTTCGTCACCAAGGGGCTGACTGCGCGCTTCACCGACACGTCCACCGATCCTGATGGAACCATCGCATCGCGTTCGTGGGACTTCGGCGACGGCACGTCGGGAACCACCAGTCCGATCAACCACAAGTATGCGAGACGCGGAACCTACACCGTGACGTTGACCGTCACGGACAACGACGGTGCGACCGACAGCACTTCGCAATCGGTGACGGTGAAGCGCGGGCAATAAACAATACGTCGAGGCTCAAGCCTCGGACACCTTCGAGCGGCCGGTACGAACCGGCCGCTTTTTTATGCCACGTGCCGCGACATCGTGTCCGGATTGCAATCACCGCGCGCCAGCGTTCCGAAGCGATTTGTCGCATCGAAAGATGTTCCTTGCGCGCGCGCCGCGAAAAACCGCGAATGATTGTTGAAGCCGCCTCTAGCGGTTCTTTAACAACGCGCGTGTTTGCATCGCGGCGTGATCATCACCGTCGCGTCGAAGGGAGTACAAAATGGATTTTGCGGTCATCGGCGGCGGCGCCGCGGGCGCGGCGGTGTTCGGCGAATTGCTGGGCTGTGCCGATACGGGCGTGGTGCACTGGGTGGTGGACCGGCCGTGGCCGGGACGCGGCATTGCGTATTCGAGCACCGATGATCGCCATCTGTTGAACGTGCGCGCGAACGGCATGGGCTTGTTCGCGGGACAGCTCGACGGATTCCTGCGGCACGTCACCGAGCGCGTGCCCGATGCAAAGGAAACGGATTTCCTGCCGCGCCGCTTGTTCGGCGAATTCATCGAAGCGCAGTTGCGCGAAAGCATGGATGCGGCGCGCCGCCGCGGCCGACGCTTCGCCGTGCAGATCAGCAGCGCGCGCTGCGTTGAAACGCAAGGCAGCGGTTATCTGGTCAGGCTGGCGAACGGCCAAGTGTTGCGCGCCGACGCCGTGATCCTGGCGCTGGGCGCGGTGTCGCCGCGGCCGCTGAAGGCGGTCACGCCACGCGCGCTCGCCAGCGGTGCGTATGAACTCGATCCCTGGAGCCTGCCGCACCGTGCGCGTGCGCCGCGCCGTCTGCTGGTGATCGGCACCGGCCTGACGATGGTGGATACATTGCTTTCTGCGACGACGCGCTGGCCCGATGCGGAGTTGACGGCGGTTTCGCGTCACGGCCGATTGCCGCTGGTGCACACCGCGGTGCCGCCGGAACCGTATCCGTTCCAGCGCGAACTCAACGCGGCGCTGCAGGCATGCACACGCGTCGCGCCGATGCTGCGGCTGATCCGCGCCGCGCTGCGCGAGTCGCCCGCCACGCATTGGCAGGCTGTGCTCGACGGCATGCGTCCGATCGACGCGCTGCTGTGGCAGTGGCTTTCGCTACACGAGCGGCGGCGTTTCCTGCGGCATGTGCGCTGGATCTGGGAAGCCGCGCGGCACCGCATCGCGCCCGCATCGAACGCGAGGCTGCAGGAACTGATCGATAGCGGGCGGCTGCGCATCCGCGCCGCGCGCGTGCTGGAAGTGGAAGGCGACGGTCCGCTGAAGGTCGCGGTGCGCGATCGCCGCACACAACAACTGGAAGCGCTTCACGCGGATCTGGTGGTGCAGGCGACGGGCCTGGATACCGCCGTTTCCTATGCCGACAACCCGCTGCTGGCGCAGATGCTGGAAGACGGACTGGTCAGCGCCGATCCGCTGCAACTCGGGCTCGCGGCGCGTCCCGATGGCCGGCTGATCAACGCGCGCGAGGAAGTGCAGCCGGGGCTGTACGCGATCGGCTCGCTGCTGCGCGGCAACCTGTGGGAATGCACGGCGATGCCGGAAATCCGCAACGCCGCGCACGAAATGGCGGAAACGCTGATGCGGCAGTCCCTGCGCACAACTGCTGAATCCGCATCGCAAGAAACGCCGGCCGCAGCCGCGCGGCTCTGACGCGTCCCGTCCGCTCGACTGTCTCACTCCGGATCTTCGACCATGTCCCATTCCGCGCAAATCTGGATGGATCACCGCAAGTTCGAACGCAAGTTCGGCACGACGATCGTCATCCAGCAGTACGTGAAGTTCTTCACCGAGCGCATCGAGCGCGGCACCTGGCGCAAGATTCCGAAAGGGCTGAAGGATGCCTTCGCCAAACCACGCGACAACGACGAGCGCAGGTTGCTGGAGCTGATCGCCGAAGGCGACGCAGACGAAGCGCGCACGCTGGAGATGGAACTGTTCAAGCTGAAAGCGCGGCTTGAGCACGCCGAACGCACGCTGCAGAAGAAGACCACGGAGCAGACGCGGGAGCAGGCCTTGAACGACTGCGGCAACGTTCCGGCAAAGATTGAAGCCGTGCAACATCGCCTCGATGATCTACGCCGCACCGAACCGCTCGAGCGCGATTCGCGGATTTTCCCCGGTCAATACGCGCCGGTGATGATCGTGCAGGACGGCCGCCGCACCGTGGTGCCGATGCGATATCACTGCCGCCTGCCGGGCTGGACCGCATTCGTCGAACGCCAGCATCCGGACAGCTACAACGCGCGGAAGGAGGTGCTGGAAAAAATGTGGTCGAAACTGTTCGGATATCGGCACGGCGTCATGGTGGCGGAAGCCGTATTCGAGAACGTCCCGCGCCGACGGATCGAACAGCGCGAGCTCGCCTACGGCGAACCGGCGGAAAACACCGTGCTGGAGTTCAGGCCGAATCCGTCGCGCGTGATGCTGATTCCCTGCCTGTGGAATTTCTCGCCGCGCAGCACCCCGGAAGAACGCGACATCTTTTCATGCGCAACGATCACGGACGTGGCGCCGCCGGAAATCGCCGCCGCGGGTCACGACCGCTGCATCATTTCGCTGAAGCCGAAACACCTGGACGCGTGGTTGAATCCCGATTGCGACGATCTCGCTGCGCTGCACGCGATCCTCGACGATCGCGAGCGGGTGCGTTTCGAAATTCCGCAAACCGCCTGACCCGTACGCGCGAAAGCCGGCGCAAAAAGAAGCCGCCTCGCGGCGGCTTCTGTCGGTCCTCGCGTCATGCCGTCACGAACACGCCTTGCCGTGATCCGGACGATAGCCTTGCGCCTTCGCCTGCGATTCGCTCATGTACTCGCCGTTCTTGGTCTTGCCGTACCAACGGTCGTTCTGGCAGTGATAGACCTTGCTCGATGCATTGACCCACACCTTGCCCGCACCGCCGCCCGGAGCGGGCGTGGCCGGCGTTGGGGCGGGACGCGCTGCGGGCTTGTTGATCGGCGTATTCGACGGACGCGGGCTCATCGGCGCCGCAGCGGGCGGCGCCATGGGCGGCGGAGTTGCAGCCGCCGTGGTATTGCTTTCACCGGACCAGCTTTGCACACCCTTGTGGCCGCGGCAGGCGCCGCTGTGCGACTTGCCCGTCCAGGTCGTGCCGTCCTTGCAAGTCGCGGTGACGCTGCCGGAGTTGCTGCCCGACGACGCTGATGAATTCGTCGAGGTCATCGGGCCACTCGCGGGTGCCGCGCTGTTCGATTCACCGCCCCAGCTCTGCACGCCGCCGTGTCCGCGGCACGCGCCGCTGTGCGACTTGCCGGTCCAGTGCGAACCGTCCTTGCACATCGCGCCGACGCTACCCGCTGCCGATGTGGCGCTCATCGACGAAGACGACATGCCACCGGATGCCTCGGCGGATCCGGTTTTCTTCGAATGCGACTTGTGCGTGCTCGTCGACGTTTCGCCCGTGGAAGTCTGCGCGGACGAAGATGCGCCGCTGTCCGACCAGCTCTGCACGCCGCCATGACCGCGGCAGGCGCCGCTGTGCGATTTGCCGCTCCAGCTCGAACCGTCCTTGCAGGTCGCGCTGACGCTGTCACTCGACGATGCCGCATATATGGCCGGAGCGGACAACAATGCACCGGCCAGACACATCGCCAACCAACCCTGGATTTTCATTGCTGCCTCCCTTGATGATGATCTTGCCGCGCTATCGAAGCACCGGCCGATCGATCATACGCCCGCTTTTGCGCCGCGCCGTACATGAATGGGGCGCGGTTGCGCGGCGTTCAGGGCGGCGCGCGCTCCTGCTCCACCAAGTCGCGCAATGCGGCCTGCATGCGTGCGTGTACGCGCACCAGCGCGTTCCACAGGAACCACGCAGTGGCCGCGCCGATCACCAGCAGCGCGATCAGCACGCCGCGCGGCGGCAGGATCGTGGCGCCCAGCACGTTCACCAGCAGCGCGAGCCCGAGCAGCGCCGCCAGCGGCACTAGTTTCGCCAGCACGCGCCGCAATGCGAACGTGCGTTCGCCGTGCACGCTCTCGCGGATGCCCAGTTCCGCCAGCAACATGCCTAATGCGTCGGCCTTGCGGTAGATCGCGGTCAGCATCGGCAGCGAGAGGAACAAGGCGATCGCCCAGATCGCCGAGCGGCGCGCGTTTTCGCTCAACGCGAATTGCGGCCAGTAACGCGGGATCGCGTGCTGCAACCATGCGCCGCCGACGAACACCGCACACACCAGCAGCACGTTCACGCCGATGTGCCACAGGAACCGCCGCAGCATGCGCGCGATCGTGAGGTTCTCGCCGCTGGGCCGCAGTTGCGCCAGCCAATCGCTGTAACCGGATGTCAACGCCAGCAGCGAGCGCGGCACGACTGCGCGCAGGCCGCGCGCGATCGAATCCGATTTGCCCGTCAGCAGCGGCATCAAAGCCATGCAGAGGATCGACGTGCCCACCGCCAGCGGATACAGCGATGCGTTCACGCCGCCGGCGAGGATGCCGAGGCTGGCGATCACGAACGAGAACTCGCCGATCTGCGCCATCGACAAGCCGATGCGCAGCGATGCGCCGGCATTCGCGCCGCCGAACAGGAACACGCCCGCGCCGCAGGCGAAGGTCTTGCCGACGATCACCAGCAGCGCCAGTCCGAGAGCGGGCAACGCCACCGTCCACAAAGCGCCCGGATCCAGCAGCAGACCGATCGCGACGAAGAAGATCGCGGCGAACATGTCGCGCACCGGTTGCACAAGACGCACGATGCGCGGCGCGCAGTGCGCTTCGGCCGCGATCACGCCGGCTAGGAACGCACCGAGCGCGATGCTGAAGCCGGCCGATTCGGCCAGCAGGCTGGCGCCGAAGCAAATGCCGAGCGCGGCGATCAGCAGCATCTCTTCGCGTCCGAACGCCGCGATCGCATCCAGCAATCTCGGCAACAACAGCAAGCCGAGAATCAACGCAGCGACCACGAAGATCGCCATGCGGCCCAGCACCACGAGCGCGGCGTCCGGCGCGACTTCGCCGCGGGCCGCCACCACGCTCAACACGGTCAACAACAAAACGGTCAGCACCTCTTCCGAAATCAGCAAGCCGACCAGCATCGGCACGAACGATTCCTTTCTCAAGCCTCGGTCGTTGAGATTGCGCAACGCGATCATCGTGGACGACAGGCACACCACGCCGCCGAGAAACAGCGCATCGCGCGAGGACCAGCCGGCCAGTCGCCCCGCTTCGATGCCCAGCCACAGCATCAGCGCCACTTCCGCCACCGCGGCGAGAAACACGCGCGCGCCGAGCGCGCGCAATTTGCGCAACGAGAAATCCAGCCCGAGAGTGAACATCAGCAGCAGCACGCCGAGATCGGCGATGTCGCGCATGGTGCGCTGGTCTGTGACCCACTTCCACGGCGTGTGCGGCCCGATCAGCACGCCGGCGAGGATGTAGCCCAGCAGCACCGGCAGCCGCAGCCGGTGGAACAGCACCGTGATCACACCCGCACCGAGCATCACGAAGGCGAGATCGCGGATGAAGCCGAGGCCGTGCATGGCGCAAGACTAACAAGGCCGCGCGTTACGGGTCGCGGCGTATGAGGGTTTCAGGGCTTCCTGCAACACAACTCGAGAATAGTGACGCGGCTTGTACCGGACATCGTCCCTTGACGCTCTTTCGCGCCGCCAATATTCTTTCCGGTTCCAGCGTGGGGCCATAGCTCAGCTGGGAGAGCGC
>DAIOUL010000056.1:0-16007 GCA_036759545.1 Rhodanobacteraceae bacterium | reverse complement strand
CGGAGAGGTGTCCGAGTGGTTGAAGGAGCACGCCTGGAAAGTGTGTAAGCGGCTTAACCCCGCTTCGCGGGTTCGAATCCCGCCCTCTCCGCCAGTTTGAAGTTCATGGTGGCCCCGTTGGCGCCTCCGCGACGATAGATCGAAAACCCCGCCAGGGCCGGAAGGCAGCAACGGTATCGTTCGATTCGGGCGCCGGAGTCACGCTGGCGGGGCTGCCGCCTTTATGGACCCGGGTGCAGCCATTCCGCTTCGCCTTCTGCGTAATGCTCCCGCTTCCAGATCGGCACGCGTGATTTCACTTCGTCGATGATGTATCGGCAGGCGGCGAATGCCGCGTCACGGTGCGCGGCGCTGACACCCACCCACACCGCGAGTTCGCCCAAGGCCAAGGCGCCGACACGATGCATGCAAATCGCCTGCGCGATTTCGAAACGCGAACGAGCTTCGTCGATGATGCGCGCGCCTTCGGCTTCGGCCAGTTCCGCGTAGGCCTCATACGTCAAGCCGTTCACCGCGCGGCCTTCGTTGCGATCGCGCACGCGGCCTTCGAAGGCGACGATCGCACCAATGTGGGTGCTTTCCAGCTCCCGCGACAACGCAACGGGATCGATCGCCGTTTCGCTTAGCGAAAAGGCTTTCATCCCCCACTCACCGGCGGCAGGAACGCCACTTCATCGCCGTCGCGCAACGGACAGCCCACTTCGGCGAAAGCGCCGTTCACCGCGACGCGCAGGCGTTCCAACGGCATTTTGAAGCGGTGCCGCGCGGCGGCCTCCGCATAAAGGGAACGCAGGTCGCGTGATTCGCTCACGACGGATTCCTGCGCGCAGCCCGCGGCGTCGCGCAAAGACGCGAAATACAGCAAGGTGTAATTCACTCGCGTGCCCTGCCACGCTTGCGCGAGGCGCCAATGAGTTTTCCGCCCCGCACTTCGCGCCGGCCGCCGGACTTTTCCAGCAACCGCACTTCCGCGATCACGATATCATGCGACAGCGCCTTGCACATGTCGTAGACCGCCAGCGCGGCGACGCTCGCGCCGGTCAGTGCTTCCATTTCCACGCCGGTCCTGTGCGATACCGCGACTTCGCAGCGGATCGCCAGATCAGTGTCGGACGTGAATTCGGCGGTCAAGACACAGCGCTCGATCATTAACGGATGGCAGAACGGAATCAGTTCATGCGTGCGCTTGGCTGCCAGCGTGCCCGCGATGATCGCGGTGTCGATCACCGGACCTTTCTTGACCCGCATGCCGCCTTCGCGCAATGCACGCGCGACTTCGAGCGGGAAGCGCACCAGCGCCTGCGCGGTTGCGCTACGGGCTGTGATGGCCTTATTACCGACATCGACCATGCGCGGTCGGTTGGAGGCGTCGAAATGGGTCAGAGATCTCTTGGCTAATCTGCTCATGTGCACATCGTACCCGGTGACTAGGCTCGCACGTTCATGTGCTCGCCAAGTCACCCCGGCCCGCGGCGTCACGCCGCGGGCGTTACCCGCGCCCTCCTTGGCGCTCGCCCTTCGGGCCGCCTTCGGCATTCGGGCGCGCTCCATGCGCGCCACGTCGAGCGCGCAGCCGATGCCTTTTTGGCATCGGCCAAACGCGCGCTCTCACCCCCCGATCCTGTACATCTCCACGTGCTCCAGCACGCCCGCCGCGCGCAGTTCCGCGCGGCGTTCGCTGTAGCGGTCGCCGCGCAGGCTCCAGAGGTCGGCGATGCGCGCGCGCAGCGCGCCGTCGGATTCTCCGCCACGCAGCGGCCCGCGCAGATCGTGTCCGCTGCGCGCAAACAGACACGTATAGAGCTTGCCGTCTGCCGACAGCCGCGCTCGCGTGCAATCGCCGCAGAAAGGTGTGCTCACCGAATCGACGAAGCCGATCTCGCCCTGCCCATCGGCGTAACGCCAGCGCGTCGCGGTTTCGGCCGAATTGCGACGGGACAGCGGCTGCAACGGCCAGCGCGCGTGGATGCGGCCGCGCAATTCGGTACCCGGCACCACGCGCTCGGCGCGCCAGCCGTTCAAGGTACCGACGTCCATGTATTCGATGAATCTCAACACGTGCGGAGTGCCGCGGAAGCGTTCGGCCAGTTCAAGCACGCTGTCTTCGTTGACGCCACGCAGCACGACACAGTTGATCTTCAGCGCGCCGAAGCCGGCCGCCTCCACGGCGTCGATCGCGGCCAGCACCTGTTCGACCTCGCCGCGACCACCGGCCATGCGCCGGTAGATGTGGGGATCGAGGCTGTCGAGGCTCAAGGTGATGCGATGCAATCCCGCGTCACGCAAGTCTTTCGCAAAGCGCGGCAGCAACACGCCGTTGCTGGTGAGCGCCAGGTCTTCCACGCCGTCGATGCGCGCCAGCCTCGCGATCAATTCCGGCAGATCGCGGCGCAGCAGCGGTTCGCCGCCGGTGATGCGCAGCTTGCGTACGCCGAGAGAAACGAAGACTCGCGCCAGCCGTTCGATTTCGTCAAACGACAGCCGCTCGCGCGCGCGCAGAAAAGCGTGATCGTGCGCGTATTGCTCTTCCGGCATGCAATAGGGACAGCGGAAGTTGCAGCGGTCGATCACCGAGATCCGCAGATCGCCCAAAGAACGACCGAGTGCATCCGCGGGCGCGGCAATGGTCTTGATCTTCAGCGGAATCGGTGCGGTCATCGTCCTCTAACCCGCTTCATCACGCGCCGATTCGGGTGCATGCAGCGGGTAACGCATGCCCGGTTCGGCCACGTGATATCCGCGGTGCATCAGCTCTCGTCCTTCTTCGGCGCTGGCATAGTGATACAGCAGCAGACGCGCGCGCAACGCTTGCGGATATTCGCGCTCCAGATCCTCCAGCCCGCTGTGCGACGGATTGCCGTGCAACGTGCAATCGTGCGCGACCAGGGTGTTGCCCGGCGCGTATTGTTCCAGCATTTCCGGAACCGGACGCGTGTCGCCGGTCCAGGCGAAACACCCGCGCAGTGCCAGACCGAAGGAAGTATTCGGCACGTGGTGACGCGTGGGGAAGACATCGAACCACAGCCCTTCGTGCCAGAAGCCGCGCGACAGGGCGATCAGGTGAAACGCGTCCCAGAAGTTCACACCGCCTTCCGCCACCGCATTCGGGTAGTCGGCCACGCGCGACTGCAACAGCGGCACCAGCGCGGCGTGCGAATAAAGTTTCACCGCGCCGCGCAACTTGGGATCGAACCACGCGCGGTAAAACAGCCGCTCCAGACCCGCAACGTGGTCCATGTGCGTGTGCGTGATATACACCGCGCGCGGCGAATCGCCGTATGCTTCGATGTAGCGCGTCAGCGTTTCCGGCCCGCAATCGATCAGCAGCAGCGGTTTGCCGTCGCGCTCCAGTACCGCTCCCGACGAACCCAGTTCGACCGCCTGCGCCGCGCCGGTGCCCAACACGTGCAGTGCGTAACTCATGTCTGCATCGCCGATTCATAGGCACGCATCAATGGCGCCCAGATCTCGCGCTCCAGACGTTGCTCGTCACCATCGCCGGCGCGCAGCTTAAGCAGCGAACGCCGCAGCCGCCGCAGATTCGCGAGTTGCCAGTCGCCGCGGTTTCTGCGGATCCGGCCGCGATCGAAATCCACCAGCCACAAGTGCTTCGGCGCGACCAGCACGTTGTGCGCGTTGAGGTCGGCGTGATCCACTTTCGCCGCGTGGAAACGTGCGACCAGCTCACCCACGCGCGCGGCGAGCTTCGCATCGAAATGCCTGCGCGCGATCGTTTCCGCCAGCGTGTGCGTGTGTTCGATGCGGCGCGTGATCAGGTCGGCGGTGTAATGCACGCCGCTGCGCAGGTAGCGGGCAGCGATCGGCTCCGGCACCGGCAGGTCGCGCGCATGCAGTTCCGCCAGCAGCCGGAATTCGGCGAAGCCGCGCGTGCGTTCGCGTCCATTCCACAAGTAACGATCGCCAAGGATCGGCGCGACCATGCCGCCTCGGTGGTAGTGCCGCAGCGCGCAGTCGCCGACCGGCGCATCGATGAAAGCGACGCCGCCGCGGCCGCCGTGCGCGCGGTCCAGCAACTTGCCCCGCGCGCGCCAATACTCCGGATCGAACCATGCGTCCTCGGGTTGGACGGCGAGCCCCGCGTCGAACAGAATCGCACCCGTGCCCGCCGCATGGATGCGGGTGTCCGCCATGGCCTGCCGCAAGGCGGCCGGAGCCCGGGTATCGCTCATGATCACCACGCAAGTCTAGCAAGCCTGCATGTCGACCACGCCTCCGCAATCACTGTGCCTGCTGCGCACGTCCGCGCTGGGCGATGTTACGCACGTAGTGCCGCTGGTGCGCACGTTGCAATCGGCATGGCCCCAGACGCGATTGACCTGGATCGTCGGCAAGCTCGAGTACAAGCTGGTCGGCGATATCGAAGGCGTGGAGTTCATCGTCTTCGACAAGGCCGCCGGGTTGCGCGGTTATCGCGACGTGCGGAGCGCGCTCGCGGGTCGCCGGTTCGATGCGCTGCTGCACATGCAGGTCGCCCTGCGCGCGAATCTGCTGAGCCGGTGCGTGAGCGCCGACCGCCGCATCGGCTATGACCCTGCCCGATCGAAAGACCTGCACGGCCTGTTCGTCAACGAACACATCCCCGCGCGCAGCGGCGAACACGTGCTGGATGCGATCGGAAGTTTTGTCGAGCCGCTGGGTTTGAAACAAACGCAGGTGCGCTGGGACATTCCGATTCCCGATGATGCGCGCGAGTGGGCGGCGCAACAATGGCGCGACAACGAGCGCGCATTGCTGATCTCGCCCTGCTCCAGCCATGCCTTGCGCAACTGGCGCGCGGAGCGATACGCCGCGGCCGCGGATCACGCGGCGCGCGCGCTGGGTTTGCGCGTGGTGCTGTGCGGCGGACCTTCGCCGCGGGAACGCGCGATGGGCGATGCAATTCTCGCGAAGATGAAAACGCAACCGCTCGATCTGATCGGCCGCGATACCCTGAAACGCGCGCTGGCGTTGTATCGGCGCGCGTTCGCCGTGCTCACGCCGGATGCCGGCCCGACGCACATGGCCAACGCGGTGGGCGCGAAGGTGATCGGCTTGCATGCCGCGAGCAATCCCGCACGCTCCGGGCCGTATTCGGATCGACGCTGGTGCGTGGATCGTTACGACACGGCCGCGCGCAAGTTCCTGCACAAGCCGGCGGACGAAATTCCGTGGGGTACCAAGATCGAGTATCCGGGCGCGATGGACTTGATCGAGGTCGGCGAGGTGATCGAGCGGCTGGAAGCGCTGGCACGCTTTCAGGGTGCGCCGTAATCCTGATACGACTTTTCTTCCACCAACCGCGAGCCCAGCTTCTCGTTGATCGCGCGCTTCACCGCGGCACGTCGGTCGTTGGTGATATACACAGCGCGCGCCAGCTCGATGAAGCGCGCATCGAAGGCCTGGTTTTTCTCTTTCAGCCGGATCTCGTCTTCGATCTCCCACAGCGCCTCGTTGATGCGCTTCAGCTCCGCACGCTCGGCGGAGATGTCCGTGGCCGAAGCAGCATCGTTCGCCCAGGTCGCGTCCAGCAGTTCCAGTTCCTCGCGCACGTTGGCGAGTTTGGCCGGATCGGTCATCCGCTCGGACTTGATCTCGAGGATGGTGAGCTTGTCGATCAGCTCGCCGTGGGAGATAGGAACGGAGAGGAGACTCACGGCGATAACGATGCCGTGAGGCGCTTCGTGCAATCTGGCGGAGAGGGTGGGATTCGAACCCACGTTACGGTAAAACCGTAAACCGGATTTCGAATCCGGCGCATTCGACCACTCTGCCACCTCTCCAGATTTTTGCCCATTCCTCGACTCATTTCACCGCTGAAAAACGGGTGGGATTGTTCGCATCGTCCATGATGCTCACGCCTCGCTTGCGCTCGGGGCCTGCCTGCGGCGGTCCAAATTCGTTCCAGACGAATTTGTCGAACCCACGTTACGGTAGAACCGTAAACCGGATTTCGAATCTGGCGCATTCGGCCACTCTGCCACCTCTCCGCAACCTGAAACGTCCAAGACCATCCATCCATGGAGTGCATTCCAGTCGCCTTCCATGGCTCCTCCTCTGCCACCTCTCCGCGGCATCGAACTCGAAATGATAAGGGGCGGTGCGGATAGTGACAACCACGGTGTGAGCGTGCATCCTGCCGCCCATGATCGAATTCGGACACGCCACCCACGTCGGCTTGCGCCGCGCGCACAACGAGGACACCTACTGGGCCGATGGCGCGTTGGGCCTTTGGCTGGTGGCCGACGGGATGGGCGGCCACGAACACGGTGAAGTCGCGAGCGCAGTCGCCCGTGACGCGGTGGTGCGCGAAGTCGGTGCAGGCAGCGATCTCGCCGACGCGGTGCGGCGCGCCGATGAATCGATCATCGCCCTTTCGCAGAAACGCAGCGAGGCGCTGCCGATGGGCACTACCGTCGCCGCGCTGCGCGTGCGCGATCGGGAATACGAAGTCGCCTGGGTCGGCGACAGCCGTGTCTATCTCTGGCAGGACAACGCGCTGCGGCAGTTGTCGCAGGACCATTCCTATGTACAGGAACTGGTGGCGCAGGGCGCGATCAGTGCCGAGCAGGCGCGCAACCATCCGCATCGCAATATGGTGACGCAGGCGCTGGGCATCACCTCGCCGCAGGAGCTGCATGTGGAAACCCGTCGGGGCACGTTGCAGCCGGGTATGCAGTTCCTGCTGTGCAGCGATGGTCTGACCGAGGAAGTGGAAGACGAGGCGATCGCGCGTGTGCTTGCGCGCGAGGATCTGGCCGCGCAGGAGTGCGTCGAACATCTGATATTGGCCGCGCTGGACGGCGGCGGCAGCGACAACGTGACGGTGCTGCTGGTGCGCGTACGTTAGCTCGCCGCCTCGACCGCCGGTTCCGTCTCGAGCTTTCGCCACAAACTGCCGTTCGTGCTGGCGCGGTCCAGGGCCTCCAGCCGCGCTGCGTGTGCGGCTTGTGCATGCGCATCCGCGTACAGCACGCGCGTCCTCGCGATAGTGATGATCTCGACCTTCGGTGCCGTCCTGGTCGAAACGGTTTCGACCGCGAAACTCAGCGCGCTTTGACCGGCGGTCATCGCCAGCCATACGTCGGCCAGCAGCCGCGCGTCCAGCAACGCGCCATGCAATTCACGGTGGCTGCAGTCGACACCCAGCCGTTTGCACAACGCGTCCAGCGTGTTCTTCTGGCCGGGGTATTTCTCGCGCGCCAGCGCCAGCGTGTCCACCACGTGCGCGTGGTCGGCCACGCGGCCGTGCTGCGCGCCGGCCAGCGCGAGTTCCGCGTCCAGGAAGCTCACATCGAACGCGGCGTTGTGGATCAGCAACTCCGCGCCGCGGATGAATTCCAGCCATTCCGCCGCGATCTCGGCAAAGCGCGGCTTGTCGGCCAGAAATTCGTCGGTGATGCCGTGCACGGCCAATGCGCCGGCCTCGCTGGTACGTTCCGGATTGAGATAACGATGGAAGGTGCGGCCCGTGGGGCGCCGCTCCACCAGTTCCACGCAACCGATTTCGATGATGCGGTGGCCCCGTCCGGCTTCCAGGCCGGTGGTTTCGGTATCGAGCACGATCTGCCGGGTCAAGGCGTCTGTTCCTCTTGCAAGCGTTTGGCCTGTTCGCGCGCAGCACGATCCACGATTTCGTTTTCGACGTGGCCGGAATGTCCGCGCACCCAGCGCCAGCTTATCTTATGACGCGCCGCCGCTGCGGCGAGCCGTTCCCATAAATCCTGGTTCTTCACCGGCTTCTTGCCGGCTGTGCGCCAGCCATTGGCGCGCCAGCGCGGCAACCATTCCTCGATGCCTTGGCGCAAGTACTGCGAATCGGTACTCAACTCGATTTCGCAAGCGCGGTTCAACGCTTCGAGCGCGGCGATCGCGGCGTACAACTCCATGCGATTGTTGGTGGTGGCCGGCTCGCCGCCGGCAAGCAATTTTTCGTGTGTACCGTAACGCAGCAGTGCTGCCCAGCCGCCCGGCCCGGGATTCCCCAGGCACGCGCCGTCGGTGAAGACTTTCACGCGCGTTCCGCTCATCCGCCCGACCTGTGCGCGCCCGGCATCCACGGCGCCTGCTCGGCGACGCGTGCGCGCCGCGTTTGCATGCGCTGCATCGACAGGCTGTCTTCGCGCTTGCGTGCGGACAACAGCCATGCTTCTCCGCAGGCGCGTTCCAGCCAGCGCGGCATTTCGCGCGTGCTGGGCCACGCGGCACCGCAGCGCGTGGATTCGCCTACGGCGAGGCCGGTCCGGAGCAACACGCTCCTCCATCGGCGCGATGCCACGGCGCCGAGAAAAAATTCTCCGCGCGTTCGGCGGGCCGACCACCACGGCCGCCAGAGCGACAGCGGATGGCATTCGATCACCAGCAGCACGCCGTGCGGCGCGAGCACGCGCGCAGCTTCGCCGGCAACCGCGCGTGGCGGCACTCCGGCGCCGCCCAAATGGCGGATCAGCACCGCGCCGAAACTGTTGTCGCAAAACGGCAAGGCGCCGGGCTGCGCGCGCAGCGGTCCTTCGAAATCACCGCGCTCGCTCAGCTCCAATGCGGTCCAGCGGCCCAGACCCGGGGTCTGCGGCACGGGACCGCCGATCGCATCCAGCAACAGCGCATGGGTACCCGCGATTCGCGCGAGGCGAGACAAACATTCAGCCGCGGTGCGTTTCGCCAGAGCGGCGAGAACCGGATCGCGCGACGGATTTGACTCGGCTTGCTGCATCGGTGTTTGCGGCGATCTGGTCGGGACGATTCGAGTGTGACGGCGGTCCCACGACACGATATTGTCGATGATGGGTGGGGTTCACGTTAACAGGTTGCTAACTTCACCCCCAAGCACGACTGTTACAGTCGCCGCTTCCTCGAGCTTCGGGATCGCGCATGCTTTCGCTGACCCCCCTGCCCGCGCTGGCCGACAATTACATTTGGATGCTGGCCGATGCGGAGGGCGGTACGGCGATCATCGTCGATCCGGGCGAAGCCGCTCCGGTGCTGGATGCATTGGAGATGCGCCGGCTGCAACTCGGCGCGATCCTGCTGACCCACCACCACCCCGATCATATCGGCGGCACGGCCGCCCTGCTGGAGCACGCGCCGCAGGCCCGCATCTTTGCGCCGGTCGACGACCGCATCCCGCTCGCGCACCAGCGCGTGGGCGAAGGCGATCACATCGAGGTCGAGTCGCCGCGCGCCCGGTTCGACGTGCTCGAGGTGCCGGGGCACACACGTACGCACATCGCCTATCACGGCGAAGGCGTGCTGTTCTGCGGCGATACGCTCTTCAGCCTCGGCTGCGGGCGATTGTTCGAAGGCACGCCCGAGCAGATGCTCTCTTCGCTGGATCGTCTGGCTGCACTGCCGGAAGAAACGCAGGTTTGCTGCGGGCACGAATACACGCTGGCCAACGCCGCCTTCGCGCAGACGATCGAGCCGGAGAACGAATCATTGCTCGCACGGGCCGAACAGGCGCGCACGCTGCGCGAAGCCGGCAGGCCCACCGTGCCATCGTCGATCGGCGAAGAGCGGGCGGCCAATCCTTTCCTGAGGGTGGATGTCTTGAGAGCGGATGTCCTGAAGGTGGATTTATCGGGCGAAGAACCGCCGCTATTGCAAACCGCCTCACTGGGCGATCGCGTCGCGCGCTTCGCCGCGCTGCGCGCCGCCAAGGATCACTTTCGCACATGAAGGCGTGTCGACACGCCTTCATCGTGGCCATGGCGGCGCTGCTCGCCGCCTGTGCCGCACAACCGCCCAAACCGCAGGCATCCGCGTCGGTCGCCATCGCGGCGCCTGCTATGCCGGCTCCGACGACCGTCCCATTGCCCGCAGCCGCGCCGGCGCCCGATCTGTGGGCGCGCTTGCGCGGGGATTTCGTTCTGGACGATTGCGGCAATCCCCAAGCCAAGGTCTGGGCGCGGCGCCTGACGCGGAATCCCGACCGGTTCGCTGCGCAATTGCAGCAATCGCTGCCGCTGATGATCTGGGTGCAGGAAGCGGCCGAGCGCGCCGGCGTGCCGGGCGAGTTCGTGCTGCTGCCGCTGGTCGAGAGCAGCTACAACCCGGCCGAACCGGGCAGGCGCGGCGATCCGGCAGGGATGTGGCAGATCATGCCGCAGACCGCCCGCACCCTCGGGTTGACGGTCAATCGCGACTACGACGGACGGCTGGATCCCGCCGCGTCCACGCAGGTGGTGCTCGCGATGCTGAAGGAATACGGCAGCGAGCTGCACGATTGGCGGCTGGTAGACATGGCCTTCAACGCCGGCGAATACAAGATCAACGGTTTGCTGGGCGACCGCGATGCCGAAAGCGTCAACGTGCCGCATCTAAGGGTAGGCGCGGTGACGCGCGATCACCTCGCCAAACTGATGGCGCTGGCATGCATCGTGCGTGACCCGCAGCGTTTCGAAGTGGAATTGCCGAACGCGCGGAACGCGACGCATTTGACGCTGGTGCGCCTGCCGCAGGCAGTCGAATTGGCCAGTGCGGCGCGCGCCGCGGATCTCTCGTTGGCGCAGTTGCGCGCACTCAATCCCGGCTATCGCGGTTCACGCATGGCCGAAGACGCACCGCACCATCTGCTGCTGCCTCAAGAAAATGCGCAACGCCTGAGCGCGGCGCTGGACTCGCAGGGCGCTGCGGCGCTGGCATCCGCCGAGCATGGCGCGGAGCCGAAGAACACCGTTGCTCCCGCGAAACCGACGCTCGCGTGGGCCGGCAAGCGCCACGATACCTCGCGACACCGCGTGACGCGCGGTGAATCGCTGTGGAGCATCGCGCGCCGCTACAAGATCGATCCGGCCAACCTGCGGGCTTGGAACGCGCTCGCGAGCGACGCGCTTCGGCCGGGACAGTCGTTGCTGCTGTCCGCTCCGGACTGAACCGGTCCTCTTCCTGCCTTACAATCTGCCGCTTGCGCGGCAGCGTATTTTCTCGCGCGACGATCCACGGGAGAAGACGAAATGGGTTTCCTGCACGGTAAGCGCGCGCTGATCACCGGCATCCTCAGCAATCGCTCGATCGCCTGGGGCATCGCCAGCGCGATGCATCGGGAAGGCGCGCAACTGGCGTTCACCTATGTGGACGAGAAGCTGAAGCCGCGCGTAGACGAGGCAGCGACGGCATTCGGTTCGAACATCGTGCTGCCGTGCGACGTGTCGCGCGACTCCGACATCGAATCGATGTTCGATTCGCTGGGCAAGCAGTGGGACGGGCTGGATATCCTGGTGCACTCGATCGGCTTCGCCCCGCGCGAGGCGCTCGCGGGCGAATTCCTGCAGGGCCTGACCCGCGACAGCTTCCGCATCGCGCACGATATCTCCGCTTATTCGCTGCCGGCGCTGGCGAAGGCGGCGCGGCCGCTGATGAAAGGCCGCAACGGTGCGATCCTGACGCTTACCTATCTGGGCGCCGAGCGCGCGCTGGCGAGCTACAACGTCATGGGCTTGGCCAAGGCCAGTCTCGAAGCGAGCGTGCGCTATCTCGCCTATAACCTCGGGCCGGAAGGTACGCGCGTGAACGCGATCTCTGCCGGGCCGATCAGAACGTTGGCCGCCTCCGGCGTGGCGGGCCTGCGCAAGATGATGGAACACGTGGAACACGCAGCGCCCTTGCGGCGCAACGTCACCATCGACGAAGTCGGCAACGCCGCCGCGTTCCTGTGCTCGGACCTGGCTTCCGGCATCACCGGCGAAGTGACCTACGTCGATGCCGGTTACAACATCGTCGGCATGGCAGGATTGGAGATGGGTGGCTGATGCTACGAGGCGCTTTACCAAGACGAAAAGTGGTTCGAAAAGCGTAACGAGCGAAGACAGGTTGCGCGCCGCGGAGCGCAGGAAGCGGAGTGTACACGTCAGTACATGAGCATTCCGAGCACCGCAGGCGCGCAAGATGTCGAGCGCAGTAGCTTGCGAGCCGCTTTTACTGCAAGCGGTCCATCGCCACTTCTATCTTGGCATGCGCGCGCAGCGCCGCCAGCAAGCCATCGATGTCCTGTGCACCGAGCACCTGCGCCATTTGCCCGCGCAGGATCTCGCGCTGCGGCTTGGGCAGGCTGGAGGCGTCGCCGTCGTGCACCGCATTCAGGACCACCAGTGCGTAACGACCTTTCGGCAACTTCGCCAATGCTTCTGAACTCTTGCCCGACGCGGGTCGCGGCATGCGGAACACCGTATTCAGCAATTGCGGGTCGAACGCGCTGGAGTCGCGCCCGACCGCGGTCGCCGGTTTGACCGTCTGCCCTGCGGATTTCGCGATCGCTTCCAGATCCCCGCCCTTCTGCAATTGCGCGTACAGCGCGTCGGCCTGTTTCTTCGCAGCTTCGTCGGCGCGCGCCTGCAGGATGTCCGCGCGCACGGTGTCGCGCACCTGATCCAGCGGCTTCGGCTTGGCCGGTTCGTGGTCGGCAATGTGGATCACCACGATGTGATTGCTGCCCAGCTCGATCGGATCGGAACTGTTCCCCTGCGCGAGCACTTGATCCGAAAACGCGGCCTTCACCACCGCCTTGTTCGCGGCGATGCCGGTCGACGCGCCGCTGCGAGGAAACAACGGTGTGGTCTGTACCGTCAGACCCAACTGCTTGGCCGCAGGTTCGAGCGAACTCGGATCCTGATAAACCAGGTCCGTGAGTTTGCCGGCGACATCGCTGTATTGACTCTCGCGTTCGCTCTTCTGTGCCTCGGCCGCAAGTTGGTCGCGCACCTGTTCGAAAGATTGCACCTGTCCGCCGCGGACGTCCTTCAGGTCGATGATGTGATAGCCCTCGGGCGAGAGCACGGGATCCGAAATCTGGCCTTTCTTCATGGCGAACAACGCGCTGTCGAACGCCGGATCGGTATCGCCCTTCGCGAGCCAGCCCAGATCGCCGCCCTGGTTCTTCGAACCCAAGTCGTCCGAATACTGCTTGGCGAGTTGCGCGAAATCCGCGCCCGGCGCCTTGGCGAGCTTGTCCACCTGTTGCGCCTTGGCGAGCGCCGCCTTCTGCTGTGCGGGTGTCGCGTTCTTGGGGACCGAAATCAGGATGTGTGCCGCCTCGCGCTGCTCCGGCGCGCCGAATTTCGATTTTTCCTTCTCATAGCGCGCCTTCAGGTCCGACTCGTCCAGCGGGGCTATCTTCATGTCGGCCGCATTCACCTCGACGTAGTGCACCGACACCTGCTCGGGCGTCATGAAATCCTTGAGGTGCGACTTGTACCAGGCGGCGACATCTTGGTCGGTGACGGTACTGTCGGCGGGTTGCGGCAGCGGCAATTCGACGTAGTGGAAATCGCGAGTCTGCATGCGCAGTTTCAGATAGGCATCGACTTCCGCGGCGGTGGCGAAAGCGGTGTTGATGATCGGCTCCGGCAACTGGCTGACCGCGAGGCTGCTGCGCACTTCGTCTTGGTACTGCTGCGGAGTCTTGCTGCTGGCCGACAGCATGGCGAGATAGGCATCCGGGCTGAAGTGGCCGTCCACCTGGAACTGCGGCACCTGCTCGATCTGCGCGCGCACCGCGGAATCCGGCACCACCACGCCCAACTTGTCGTTGAGGTTCAGCAGCAACTGCTGATTGATCAGGCGATCCAGCGCGGCGCGCTTGACCTCGGGCTTTTCGAAATCCGAGGCATCCATGGTGTTGCCCGGCTGCGCCAGTTGCTGTTGCCGGTACTGGTTGAAACTGTTCTGGAAGTCCTGTTGCGAGATCTCGTGTCCATCGACTTTCGCGACCCAGGTTTCATTGCGCGCGACGAAATAGGATTCGATGCCGAAGAACGAGAACACGAAGACCATCAGGCCGAAAATTATCTTTGCCGGCCAGCCGCCGAGCTTTTCGCGGATCTGTTGCAGCATGGGAATCGCATCGCAACCAGGACAAGCGGGCGATTATAAGGGAAGCACCGCTTTGAAGAGCCTGCCGATTCGTCCCATCGAAGTCGGCTCTTGTTGAGAAGTGCGGACATGGATGTCCGCTTTTGGACTATTCGAAGCCGAAGAAGTTGAGCTCGCCCCAACGAAACCCGAAGGAGCGATCAAGGATGATCGATGGATAAATGGGTGCTGAGGGGATCGAACCCCCGACCCTCTCCGTGTAAAGGAGACGCTCTACCGCTGAGCTAAGCACCCGCGATCAATCAGATACGCAGTCGAGAAGCGCGACGCCTGCTGTTCCTCCTCCCGCGCGGACAACAAAGAGTGGGGGGCGAGTTCGCGCCACTTCAAAATACCACGGCCGATGCTCGCGCATCGGCCGTGGGGGCACTCGTTCGCGGCATTGCAGCCGCGCGTCCAACGATCAGTTCAACGCATCCTTCAGCGCCTTGCCGGCCTTGAACGCCGGAACCTTGGACGCCTTGATCTTGATGTTCTCGCCAGTGCGAGGATTGCGGCCCGTGCGGGCGGAACGCTTGCGCACGACGAAAGTGCCGAAGCCGACCAGCGACACATCGTCGCCCTTCTTCAGTGCCTTGCGGATGATTTCGGTAGTGGCATCGAGCGCGCGACCGGCATCGGCCTTGGAAAGATTGGCGTTGTCGGCGATGGCGTTGACCAGCTCAGCTTTGTTCATGGAGATTCCCTCATTGAAGGTTCGTGCGGCCCGCGGATTGTTCGGTCAGGTTTCAAAAGGAGCGCATCCTGGTACACCGGCGTCGGGCCCCCATCGGGATGCGCTGCGCTCCCCGTGACGCGCGAAACATGTAACGCGCGCAGCACGGCCGGGCCTTTATACCAGTGCCCTCATGCCCGTGCAATAAAGGCCGGGCGCGGATTTCAGCGATTCGTCGGTTGCTGCATGCGCGGCAAAGTGCGCTAGCACGGGACGTGCCGACGCACGAGTACCTGCGGCTTTTCCACCGAACGACAAACGCGCCGCACGATATGCGCGCATGTGGTTGTCGCAGCATCGATCATGCAATGCTTTTGTTGAAGAGTGCGGACATGGATGTCCGCTTTTGATCTTCAGGACCAGATCTGGCAGGGCCGCACAAGGTCGCCAAACGAAGGAGCGATCACGGACGATCGCAGAAACCATGCTGCGGCCCGGGATGGCCGCTTTTGAAGTGTCCGAGCCGGTGCTCGTTTCATCAAGCGAAACCGCCGCTCGAAGGAGCGATCATGGACGATCGCACAAATCAATGCGGCCGAACGGGCGCGTTGTCCTCGTTGCCGTCGTGTGCATTTTCGTGCACCACTTCTTCGGCCGTCGCGGTACGCGGCTCGTCCTTCGCCTGTGCGTGCGGCAACGGGCGTTCCAGCGCGAGGTCCAACACCTGATCGATCCACCGCACCGGCAGGATCTTCAACGCGCCGGTGATGTTCTGCGGAATGTCGGCGAGGTCCTTTTCGTTTTCTTCCGGAATGATCACGGTTGTGATGCCGCCGCGGTGCGCCGCCAGCAATTTTTCCTTCAGTCCGCCGATCGGCAGCACGCGCCCGCGCAGCGTGATCTCGCCGGTCATCGCCACTTCCGAGCGCACGGGAATGCGCGTCAGTGCGGAGATCAGCGCGGTGCACATCGCGATGCCGGCGCTCGGGCCGTCCTTGGGTGTGGCGCCTTCCGGCACGTGCACGTGGATGTCGTGCTTGTCGTGGAATTCCGGATCGATGCCGAGCCGCTCGCTGCGCGCACGCACCACCGACTGCGCGGCGTGGATGGATTCCTTCATCACGTCGCCCAGTTGACCCGTGAGGATCAGCTTGCCCTTGCCGGGAATCACGGTGGCTTCGATGCTCAGCAGATCGCCGCCGACTTGCGTCCAGGCAAGCCCGGTGACCAGCCCGATTTCGTTCTGCTCCTCGGCGCGGCCGAAGTTATGGCGGCGCACGCCCAGATACTTGTCGAGATTGTCCGAATCCACCTTGATGCGCGAAGCGGATTTTTTCGCCTTGGCGGCCTTTGCAGCAGCAACGGCCTGCTTGACTTCACCCTGTTCCATCAGCGCCTTCGTCTTGCGGCGGTCGGCCTTGTTCCCCGCTTGTGCAAGCGTCAATTCCTTCACCACCTTGCGGCAGATCTTGGCGAGCTCGCGCTCCAG
>DAIOUL010000055.1:0-16525 GCA_036759545.1 Rhodanobacteraceae bacterium | reverse complement strand
GGATCACCTGGTTGAGCGGGGTGCTGTCGCCTTCCGGCAATTGCTGGATCGACTTCCGGTCGAACACGGTCTGGCTCGTGCCGGTGTCCGGCGACAGCGCGTTGCGCGCGCGATCTAGTGCCGCCGTGACTTGGACTGCTTCCAAAGTCTTGGGCTGCTTGTCTGATGCCTCCGCCGGCGCGGATGACTGGTCGGCATTTGTGCTCGACGAGCTTTGCGCAAAAGCAGGGCTCACGCCGAGGACCGTCGCAATCGCCAACGCAATGAGGGTCGGTTTCATGGGAGTTCCAGCCAGGAAAGGAATGAAATATTATAACATTCTATCTCCTTCGCATGGACCAAAAGTCATGAGCAGTGGGCTCAGCCGGTGACCGTGGTCACGTTCGATGACGTGGTCCTGGGATTGTCAGTCATGCCGCTCAGCATGCGCAGCAGAATCGATACAGTTACATTCCAACCAGCCGATAACCGACCTGCAATTCGGTCACCAGATGTTCCGGTCGTGTCGGATCGTCTTCCAGCTTGTGGCGCAGGTTTGCCATGTGCACGCGCAGGTAGTGGACGCGATCGACGTAACCAGGTCCCCATACGTCATGGAGCAGTTGTCGATGAGTCAGCACGCGGCCGTGGCCGCGAATCAGCGCGGCAAGCAGGCGGAATTCGATCGGTGTCAGATGCACGATGTCGCCGCGTCTGCGCACTTCATGGCTGGCGAGGTCCACGCTGATCTCGCCGAACGCGACAGTGTTCGAGCCTGAAATCGCGCCAGCCTGCGCGCGCCGGCGCAGTTGCGCGCGCACGCGTGCGAGCAATTCCGGCACGCCAAAAGGCTTTACCAGATAATCATCGGCACCCGCATCGAGCGCCGCGACCTTCTCCTCCTCGCGCTCGCGCGCCGACAGCACCACGATCGGCAATGCCGACCAGCCGCGCACCTGCGCGATGAAGATCTTGCCGTCGTCGTCGGGCAGCCCAAGATCCACGATCGCCAGATCGGGCTGCCGCGTGGCGGCTTCGATCAGCGCGCGTTTGCAGGTATCGGCCTCGTGCACCTCGAAACCCTCGTCCTGCAGCGCCGCGCGCACGAAGCGGCGGATGTTGGCGTCGTCCTCGACCAGCAGGATGCGTGCGCTCAGGCTGGCCGTATTCACGCAAGCTCCAGTTGCGGCGGTGCGGGCGCGGGCAATGTAATAGCGAAAGTCGCGCCGTGCGGGGAACCCGGTCGGGCCTCGATCCGACCGCCATGTGCTTCGACGATGCGGCGCGCTAGCGCCAGCCCCAGTCCCATGCCTGCGACGGAGGATTCCTTGTGCCCACGCTCGAACGGATCGAACAATTTTTCCGGCGCGATCGGCGGCAGGCCGGGGCCGGCGTCGCTCACCTCGATCACGAGGTCGCCGTTTGCGTTGCGCGCGCGCACTTCGATCGGCGTGCCGGGCGGCGTGTGCTTGGCCGCATTCTCCAGCAGATTCACCAGCACGCGTTCGATCAGCAGTGCATCGACTTCCAGCAGCGGCAGGTCAGCGGGCAGATCCACGTTCACCGGATGCGCGCGCAGCGGCTCGCGCAGTTCGCGTAGCGCGGATCCGACGATTTCCTCGAGCGACTGCCATTGCCGGTTGAGTTCCACGCCGCGGTCTTGCAAACGCGCCATATCCAGCAGGTTTTCGATCAGCCGCAGCATCGCCTGGGCCTGTTCGCTGATCGATGCGACCAACGGCTGTGCGGGATGTTCGTGCAATTGCGATGCCGCCGCCTGCGCGGCGCCGAGGATCGTGGTGAGCGGCGTGCGCAAGTCGTGTGACATCGCCGAGAGCAGCGTGTTGCGCATGCGCTCGCCCTCGATCTGCACCAGCGTGTGCTGCGCGACCTCGACGAAGTGCACGCGCTCGAGCGCCAGCGCGAGCTGATTGCAGCAGGCTTCCAGCAGACGTTGTTGTTCGGGCTCGTCCAGCAATTCGGGATTCGCGAGCTCCAATGCCAGCACGCCGCGCGTGCGCATCGGTGCCTGCAACGGCAGGTAGCGCGCACGCGCCGCACTCAGTGTGGAAGTGCCCGCGCCCGCAGGCTGCGCATGGTCGTAGACCCATTGCGCGATGCTTTCGTCCACCTCGATGGCATTGCCCGCGACCGCGCGCACGCGATCGCCGGCATCGGGCAGCGCCAAGCCGATGCCCGCCTGGAAGCCGCCGGCGAAATCGCGTTGCGCGATCTCGGTGATCTGTTCGCCGACCAGCGCGCCGGAAAGTTCGCGCGACAGCCGCGCCAGCGTGATCGCGCGGCGCTCGCGTGCCGCCGATACCCGTGCCTGATGCTGCAAGCGCGCGGTCAACTGACCAATGACCAAGGCTACGCCCAGCATCAGCGCAAAGGTGAACACGTATTGCGTGTCGCCCACGCTCATCGACAGCCGCGGCGGTACGAAGAAAAAATCGAAACAGGCGACCGCAAGGAAGGCTGCCCACGCCCCGGGGCCGCGGCCCCAACGCAGCGCAATCAGCACTACGATGAGCAGAAACAGCATCACCACATTGGCCAGATCGAACACGCGCAGCAGCACCGAGGCGAGCGCGGTCGCGGCGAAGCAGGCCAAGCTGGCCCACAGGTACGCCAGCCACTTGATGTGCGGGACGCGTGCCTCTTGCACATCGGCACGCTGTTTTCGCCCCGCGCCTTGCGCGATCACGATCAGATCGAGATCGGGATGTCGCCGGCCGATGCGGTCCGCGAGGGAGCGATGCCAGAACCGCCACGGCGAGCGGGGACGATGACCCAGCAGCAATCGATTGACGTTGCGCGTGCGCGCGCATCCGACCAGTGTGTCGGCCACGTTCGTGCCCGGCAGGGTCGCGGTTTCAGCGCCGAGGCTGGCGGCGAGTTCGAGGGTGCGCGCGAGACGGCTGCGCACGGCCTTGCCGCGCCGACGCTGCGCGACGTCCACGTGTGCGGCGATCCAGTCCGCTTCCAGCTTGCGCGCCAGACGCGCAGCATCGCGCACCAGACGTTCGTCGCCATCGGTGCCGGCTAATCCGACCAGCAGCCGCTCGCGCGTGGGCCACACCGTTTCGATCGCGCGTCTGCGGCGGTAATCGTTCATCTGCGCATCCACGCGGTCGGCGGCGCGCCGCAAGGCGAGCTCGCGCAGCGCGATCAAATTCCCCTTGCGGAAGAAATGCTCGCGCGCGCGTTGCGCCACATCGGCGAAGTACACCTTGCCTTCGGCAAGTCGTTTCAACAGCTCGTCCGCGGGCAGGTCGACCACAATCACTTCGTCGGCAGCATCGAACACGCGCTCCGGCACCGTCTCGCGCACGCGGATGCCGGTGATGCGGCCGACGATGTCGTTCAAGCTTTCCAGATGCTGCACGTTCAAGGTACTGTGCACGTCGATACCGGCGGCCAGCAACTCCTCGACATCCTGCCAGCGCTTGCGGTGGCGGCTACCTTCGACATTCGAATGCGCAAGTTCGTCCACAGCGATCATGTCGGGCCGCGCGGCCAGCGCGGCGTCCAGATCGAATTCGTGGAGAGTGCGACCGCGGTATTCCAGCTCGCGCAGCGGCAGTTGCGGCAGGCCCTGCAGCAAGCAGATGGTCTCCGCGCGACCATGCGTTTCGACCAGGCCGACCAGCACGCGTTTGCCCTCGGCGCGCAACTGCTGCAGCGACTGCAACATTGCGTAGGTCTTGCCCACACCGGGACAGGCGCCGAAAAAAATTTTCAGCTTGCCGCGCGAAGCCTGCCGCCGCTGCGCTTCGACTTCGGCGAGCAGGCGATCCGGATCGGGACGCGTCGCGCTCATCGGCGCGGATTATCCTCCGAAGGGTATTGCGCGTCGTCCAGCGCCAGATTCAGGGCCAGGACGTTGACCCGCGGCTCGCCGAACAGACCCAGCGCGGGCGGTTGCGTATGCGCATGGATCAGCGCGCGCACTTGCGCAATGGGCACGCCGCGCGCATGCGCCACCCGCGGCACCTGCCAATCGGCGGCCTGCGGTGAAATATCGGGATCGAGTCCGCTGGCAGACGCCATTACCAGTTCCGACGGCACTGGGCCGCGCGATTCCGGATTGGCCGCGCGCAACGACGCGAGGCGTTGTCTCACCACTTCGATCAACGCGGGATTGCTCGGGCCTAGATTGCTGCCCGTGGACGCCAGTGCGTTGTATGGCATCGGAGTGGTGGCGGAAGGCCGCCCCTGGAAATAGCCCGGAGCATCGAATTGCTGACCGATCAGCGCGCTGCCGATAGGCTTGCCTCCGCGCTCGATCATGCTGCCGTTGGCCTCGTGCGGAAAGGCCACTTGCGCGATGCCGAATACCACCAACGGATAGGCAATGCCGGTGATCACGCTGAGCAGCACGAAGAGGATCGACGCCGGGCGAAATAGAGAGAACATGACGGTTTCTCAAAGCGTGGCGGAAAGGGTGAGGATCGCGCGCGTGCCGCCGAGATCTTCGATGTCGGCGGGATCGCGGAAACTGGCGACGTGGCGGTAAAATGCGGCGTTGGTCGCGTGCGATACGTTGAGACTGACCGCGATTTTATCGGTCGGCGTGTATTTCATGGCCAGACTGTAGTCTGCATAACTCGGATCGCTTGCACCGTTCGACAGCGGCGTTTGCAGACCGCGGCTATAATCCGTGTAACCCACATGCGGCGCCAGGCTCCACTGCTTGCTGAGCGGGATCGAACCATCCAGTTGCAGATATTGCGTGCCGCGCGTGCTGCCGCTGTAGCCCTGTTCGACGTCGGCGCCGAAGTAATCGGTCAACGCGCGCGAATACTTCAACGTCCAGCTCTTCCAGGTCAGTGAGAGATTCGCTTCCAGCGTGTCGAGTGTGCGGCTCGGCAACGCCGGCTGCACGTGATCGAGATTGGCGTCCGGATAGAAATATGCGTAAAGGCCCGCACGCGCGCTCCAGTCGCCACGCTGCCAGAACGCGGCATCGGTAAACACGTCCATTTCGATCCCGCCGCCGGGATAGCTGTTGCGGCTGACGTTCGATGTCCACGCGCCCGCATGAAAACGCCCGGCGTTGTAATCCACACCGCCTTGCAGCGCGGGCTTTCCCCAAGTCTGGCTCAGCCCGCGAAACAGGTAATCGCTGGTCAATGCGAGATTGCCGCTGAAGGTCGAATCGGCGAATGCCGCTGGCGAACTCGCCAGCAAACCGCAGACCAAAATGAGGCGGCGCGCTTTCATCGTATTCAACTCACACGAGGTGCAACACGGTCAGCAACAGGTCGATCAGCTTGATGCCGATAAACGGCGCGATCAGTCCGCCCAGTCCGTAGATCAGCAGGTTTTGGCGCAGCAATTGCGCCGCCGGTTGCGCGCGATACTTCACGCCCTTCAGCGCCAGCGGAATCAGCAGCACGATGATCAGCGCATTGAAGATCACCGCGGAAAGAATCGCCGACTGCGGCGAGTGCAACCGCATCACGTCCAGCGCCTTCAACTGCGGATAGGTCGCCGCGAACGCGGCCGGGACGATTGCGAAATACTTGGCGACGTCGTTGGCGACGCTGAAAGTCGTCAGCGCGCCGCGCGTCATCAGCATCTGCTTGCCGACTTCGACCACTTCCAGCAGCTTGGTCGGATTGCTGTCCAGATCGACCATGTTGCCGGCTTCCTTGGCCGCGGACGCGCCGGTGTTCATCGCCACCGCCACGTCAGCCTGCGCCAACGCGGGCGCGTCGTTGGCGCCATCGCCGGTCATGGCAACGAGATGTCCTTCCGATTGATGTCGGCGGATCAGCGCCAGCTTGTCCTCGGGTTTGGCTTCGGCGAGAAAATCGTCCACGCCGGCTTCGGCGGCGATCGCCGCGGCGGTGAGGCGGTTGTCGCCGGTGATCATCACCGTGCGGATGCCCATACGGCGCAATTGCGCGAAGCGTTCGCGGATGCCGCCCTTGACGATGTCCTTCAATTCGATCGTTCCCAGCACGCGCGCATCTTCTGCGACGACCAGTGGCGTGCCGCCGGCGCGCGCGATATTCTGCACGCTCTCGCGCACCGCGTTTGGCAACGCGCCGCCGGCGTTTTCGACGAACGCGGCGATCGCATCGGCTGCGCCCTTGCGGATGCGGCGTTCGCCGATGTCCGCGCCGCTCATGCGCGTGCGCGCTGAGAACGCGACGAACTGCATGTCGTGCAACTCGCGCCCGCGCAAGCCGTATTGCTCCTTCGCCAGCACCACGATCGAACGGCCTTCCGGCGTTTCGTCGGCGAGCGATGCCAGTTGCGCGGCTTCGGCCAGTGCGTGCTCGTCAACGCCCGGTGCGGGGTGGAATGCAGTGGCTTGCCGGTTGCCGAGCGTGATCGTGCCGGTCTTGTCCAGCAGCAGCACGTCCACGTCGCCTGCGGCTTCCACCGCGCGGCCAGACGTGGCGATCACGTTGGCGCGCAGCATGCGGCTCATGCCGGCGATGCCGATCGCGGCCAACAACGCGCCGATGGTGGTCGGGATCAGACAGACGAGCAGCGCCACCAGAACATCGACGCTGACCGCGCTGCCGCCGGCTGCCGATACGCTGTACAGCGAAAACGGCAGCAGCGTGACGCAGACGATCAGGAACACCAGCGTCAACGCCACCAGCAGGATCGTCAGCGCGATCTCGTTCGGCGTGCGCGCGCGACGCGCGCCTTCCACCATCGCGATCATGCGATCGAGAAACGCTTCGCCGGGTTTGGCGGTGATGCGCACCACGATCCAGTCCGACAGCACAACCGTGCCGCCCGTGACGGAAGAACGGTCGCCGCCGGATTCGCGGATCACGGGCGCGGATTCGCCGGTGACGGCGGATTCGTCCACCGATGCTGCGCCTTCGATCACCTCGCCGTCGGCGGGAATGGTGTCGCCTGCTTCGACCAGCACGGACTTGCCTACGCGCAATTCGTCGCTGGGCACCGGCAGCCACGCCGCGCCGTAGCGCGGTTCCCGCAACAGCTTGGCGTAGATTCGCGCGCGCGCCGCGCGCAACGCGGCAGCCTGCGCCTTGCCGCGGCCTTCGGCCAGCGCTTCGGCGAGATTGGCGAACCACACAGTGGCCCACAACCACACCGCGATGGCCAGCGTGAACAGCGCGTTCGCATGCGTGCGCAGCGCGGCGATGCCGAGGATGGTGGTGAGCGCGCTGCCGATCCACACGGTGAACATCACCGGATTGCGCAGTTGCGCCTGCGGCAACAGGCGGCGCAGTGAATCGCGCAGCGCGGGTTTCAGCAGCGCGGGATTCGTCAACGGCATCGCGCGAGTCGAGGTGTCATCCATCTAGATCTCCATCAGTGCGCGCCGAACAACGCGAAGTGTTCGGCGATCGGGCCGAGCGCAAGCGCCGGCACGTAGTTCAACGCGCCGAACAGCAGCACCGAACCGATCAGCAGGATCACGAAGAGCGGCCCGTGCGTCGGCAACGTGCCCGCGGATTCAGCCAGGCGCGGCTTGCTCGCAAGCGCGCCGGCCAGCGCCAGTACCGGCACGATCACGAGGAAGCGTCCGTACCACATCGCGAACGCAAGCAGCACGTTCCAGAACGGCGTGTTCGCGGAAATGCCGGCGAATGCGGAACCGTTGTTGTTGGCCGCGGAAGAGAACGCGTACAGCGCTTCGGAAAATCCGTGCGCGCCGGGGTTCAACAGTCCGGCGCGGCCTGCGTGCGCCATCACCGCGATCGCCGTACCGATCAGCACCAGCAGCGGTACCGCCAGCGCTGCGATCGCTACCATCTTCATCTCGAACGCGCCGATCTTCTTGCCGAGGTATTCCGGCGTGCGCCCGATCATCAGTCCGGCGATGAACACCGCGAGGATCGCGAAGATCAGCATGCCGTACAGGCCCGAGCCCACGCCACCGAACACCACTTCGCCCAACTGGATCAGGAACAGCGGCACGCCGCCCGCGAGCGGCATCAGGCTGTCGTGCATCGAGTTGACCGCGCCGCAGCTTGCCGAGGTGGTGATCGCGGCGAACAACATCGATGCCACCGGCCCGAAGCGCGTTTCGATGCCTTCCATGCTGGCGCCTGCCACGCCGAGCTTCGCGATCATCGGATTCGGTTGCGCTTGCGCCAGCACGCCGGCGGCATACAAGCCGACAAACAACACCGTCATCGCAGCGAGCACGGCGATGCCTTGACGCTGATCGCCCACCATCCGCCCGAACGCGAACACCAGCGCGGCTGGGATCAGGAAAATCGAAAGCATCTCGATGAAATTGGTGAGCCCGTTCGGGTTCTCGAACGGGTGCGCGGAATTGGCGTTGAAGAAGCCGCCGCCGTTGGTGCCGAGTTCCTTGATGGCTTCCTGCGACGCGACCGGACCCAGCGCGATGCTCTGCGTGTGCGCGGCTTGCAGCGTGTGCACCGTGACCGGCGCGGCGAAATCCTGCGGTACGCCCTGGCTCACCAGGAACAGCGCGAACACGAACGACAGCGGCAACAAGACCCAAAACGTGCAGCGAATCAGATCCAGCCACGCATTGCCGAGTTCATGCGCGTTGCTGCGCGCCAGTCCGCGGATCAATGCGATCGCCACCACGATTCCGGTCGCGGCGGAAAGAAAGTTCTGCACTGTCAGCGCCGCCATCTGGGTGAGATGGCTCATCGTCGATTCGCCGCCGTAACCCTGCCAGTTGGTGTTGGTGGTGAACGAGACCGCGGTGTTGAAGGAAGAATCGGGCGATACCGCGCCCATGTGTGCCGGATTCAGTGGCAACGCGAATTGCAGGCGTTGCATCGCATACACGACCAGCGCGCCGATCAGATTGAACGCGACGATCGCGCCGGCGTAGCGCCACCACGGCATGTCGTCTTGCGCCGCGCCGATGAGCCGCAGCAATCCACGTTCGGTTGCGGCCATCCAGCGCCAGCGCGCCGCGAGCGAACCGTCGAACACGCGCTGCAACCACTTTCCCAATGGCCAGGCCAGCGCGAACAGCGCGATCAGATACAGCGCGAGCTGCAACCACGGGTTGGCGTTCATTCCAGATGCTCCGCATCGATCAGCGCGTACAGCAAATACACGAACAGACCCGCGGCCAGGATTCCTGCCAGCGCGTACACCCAACCCGGTTCAGCGCTCACGGCGCTGCTCCAACTTCCGGCACGCGGCGCCCAGCGCGAACAGCGACGCACCGAAGCCCAGCATCAGCAAGAGATAAACGACGTCCATCGATCGCTCCGCCGCAATGACGGTGCGCATCATGAAAACGCGCGCATCAGAACGGCGGAGAGATTGCGTGGCGGTGTATCAAGATGGCATTAAGACCGCTCACGCATGGCGAGAAAGGCCTGCGCCACTCTACGGGCTTTTACAGGAGCCGCGAGCAACGGGAAGAGACCAACGGCGCAGTTGCGTTTCCGTGTAGGCCAACGTGCGGACGACTGGCTGCCTTAGGCCGTTCTGAGTCGTTCGCGTCGATCTCAGTGATCAACGACAGTCGCATCCAGAGCTTGCATTTTCTCGTTGCTCGTTCGCGTGCACGGCGACCTTTATCTGCTTCGCCCGCGATCTCTAGCCGGCTGCTTATCGAGTAATTTCCTCGCCTTCGCAACGAAGTGTTCGCGCTCGGTCTGGGCCGGCGGCATCGTGTTCATGAATTGTCTGAGCTCCTGCGCGAGCTTCGGCTGTCCGGCTTGCTCGAATGCGACGGCTAGCGTGTTCCATGCCCGACGAATCTTTCGCTGCTTTTCCTTTGCCGCTCTTGCCCACGGTGTTGCAGTGACATCGTTACCGATCGATGCGGTTTTGACCGCTTGCTCAAGTTTCCAGCGGGTGACGCGAGCCGCTTTCCGCTTGTCCATGTGGCGGACCGCTTGGCGTTGGCCTTTGCGGGTGATGCCGCGCACCCGCCGTGGTGTGGCTTCGGCAACGACACCGCGCTCGCGCAGTTCAAGTGCGAACGCTTCGCGCCAGGCCTGGAGATCGTGCTTCCTCGGATCAAGCCGCTGGCCGTCTCTTCCGCGTGTCCTGATCGTTAAGTGCGCATGCGGATTCTCCGGGCGCTTGGGATCGGACTCCTTATTGTGGTGTGCCAGCAGATAGTCGTAGTGCTCACCAAAGGTCTTCTGGGCAAAGGCTCTTGCCGCGTCAGCCACGACTTCGGGATCAGTGCAGGCTGGCATGGACAGGATCAGATTGATACTGTCGCGGGCTCGGGCGGGACGATCCACACCACTCTTGTCCCACCACTCCTCGGCCACGCTGCGTACATTGCTCGCGCCTTGGATCAAGGCGCCGTCTTCGAGCTCGCCGATCAGCTTGCCGTTGCGGGTGATATAGGCAAGGTGTTCTTTCAGACTGCGGAATCCGCGGACGCTTCCGGTGACTTTCACCATCACCTCGGGACGGCGGTGCGCAACCCGACCGATCCGGCCCAGGGCCGCAGTCATCTGCATCGCGCTCGGCTTGCTCGCCGGCGGTCGCGACTTCTTGGCCCGTACGGGCGTCCGAAAGACAAATCCCGCAGAGTCCAGCAGGGAATCCTTTCTGCGCTTAGCCATTGGCGCGGTGCGCTCGATGCGAAGCGCGGGTCGTGGTCGCGGTCATCTCGCGGCGCAGCCGCTCGACTAATTTGGCGAGGCTCTGAAGATCCAGCACGCTGGCTTCGAACTGGCCGCTGCGCAGCAAACGGTGAGTAATCGTGTTGAGGTTGCGCCCGGCCGCTGACAACTCACGAATGGCATCGTGCTGTGCCGCCAGCTCTTCCTTCGCGAACGGCACCGCGCCCTCTAATCGACAGCGCAACTGGCGCACGATCCAGGCTTGGGCGGAATAGCCTTCCGGTTCGGCCAAGGCGCGGATCGCCTGAATCTCAGCAGGGCGCAATCGCAACATCACCCGGCTGCCTTTGCCGCCTTGCCCGCCACGCATTTCGGATGCCGGCGGTACGGCACCCGGATCTTCCTGCTTCGCGATGATCGTCACCGCCATGCGCCGCAGCAGCGTGGATTCGGTCAGGCCGTTGGATTTTGCCAGTGCACGAAACTTGGCCTTGGTCGCATCGCTGCAATGGGCTTTCAGCGTCGGCACGGCTGATTCACCCAGAGGAATGAGGAGGCCAAAGCGGCCCAAACGCTACCGGCATCCCTATCCTGCACTAGCTCATTCCTCCTCGAAAAAATGTCAGCGGCTGACATAGTGGAACGCCGAATCTTCAGCGTGCTGAAGATTGCGATGAGTGGTATCGAGGAGGGTGCAACTAGCGGATGAGATGAATGTCTCCATCCGCGCCAGAGATTTCGCAACGAAAAAAGTCCAGCGTGCTGGACTTTTTGGAACGAGGTTCGGGGAATTGACTGTGTGCGAGAGAGTGAATTCTCTCCAGAATGCAGCGCGTCGCAGCAGGGTGGAGGCATCGCGTGTTCCTTCGCACTCACGCTGAATTACGCGAGCGGCCTTTGAACGGGCGATGCTTACTATCTACATCGGCAAGCGGAATACAAGCATTGTTTCGCTCAGCGGAATTTTGTGATCCCAAGAAATCCCAAGGCGATCCGCGTTCGCATCAGCGGAGTCGTCTCGCAGATCTCAACTAGCGCGTTTGCGAATGGGAACGATGTTCGAGCCGGTTTTCAGCGTATCCAGATAATCCGCCCACGCCTGCATCATCCGGCGGCGCTCGTCCATGTACTGCGCCAGGTTGTAGGTTCCCCGTATCGAATCGCGATCGCGATGGGATAGCTGGCGCTCGATGGCATCGGGATTCCAGCCAAGCTCATTCAGGCGCGTGGATGCCATGTGCCGAAACCCATGTCCCGTCATTTGTTCGGTCGTATAGCCGAGCCGCCGCAATGCAGCGTTCACGGTGTTTTCGCTCATCGGCCGATGGCGGGTGCGCACTCCTGGAAATACGAGATGATTGTTTCCTGTCAACTTTTGGAGGTCGCGGAGGATCTTCACGGCTTGCGTCGACAGCGGCACGATGTGAGGCGGCGTGCGCGGATTCTCTTTTGCGGCCTTCCGCACCTTGCGGCGGCTGGCCGGAATTCGCCATTCGGCAGCTTCAAGATCAACTTCGCTCCACGCCATTGCGCGGAGCTCGCCCGGACGCTGGAAGAGGAGGGGAGCGAGTCGCAAAGCCGCCAGCGTGACCGGGTGTCCTTGGTATCCATCGATCACGCGAAGCAATTCAGCAACATCATCGGGCTCGGTGACGGCGGCGAAATTGCGAGCGTCAGCCCTTGGCAGCGCATCACGAAGATCGGCGGCAGGATCTCGCTTGGCGCGGCCCGTTGCCACGGCGTAGCGGAAAATCGCGCTCACGGTCTCTCGCACTCGACTGGCCGTATTCAGCGTTCCTCGCTTCACCAGCCGACGCAGCATGGATAGCACTTCAGGTGCTTCCAGCTCGGCGACGGGTTTGTCGCCGATCCCAGGGAAAACGTGATTCTCCAACCAAGCGCGGATTTTGGCCGTGTGTTCCGGTACCCATTCGCCGGCTTTCGTATCCAGCCACTCTCGCGCAATCGCTGCAAACGTGTTTTCGGCGCTCAGGTGATTTGCGAGCTTGTCGAGCTTTCGTTGTGCAGCAGGATCAACGCCATTGCGTAGCTGCGCGCGCGCTTCATCACGAAGCTCACCTGCTAGGGCCAGCGAAATTTCAGGAAACACACCCAAGGCGATACGTTTCTCTTTGCTGCCGTAGCGGTACTTCCAACGCCAGTATTTCGCGCCCGTCGGCATGACTTCCAGATACAAACCTCCACCCGCGGCAAGCTTGTATGGCTTCTCGCGTGGCTCAGCCTTGCGCGCGGCGAGGGCGGTCAGCCGTTTGGATGTTGCGGCAGATTCCCCCATTTGTGCCCCCACGTACTATCGCATGTTCCCCCAATTGTGCCCCCAGATTCCCCCGGATTCAAGGAGACCGGACGGGATGCGTTGGGATACAAAAGGCATAAAAAAACCCGCTGCTATGCGGGTTTCAGAGACTTCATAGGATTTTCTCGGAAGCTTACTTGGAGGCCAGGGTCGGAATTGAACCGGCGTACGCGGATTTGCAGTCCGCTGCATGACCACTCTGCCACCTGGCCGGTGACGTGACAGGGCAAGAGTAGCGCCTGTTCGGAGCAAAGCGGAGTCCGGGGGTGTGCCGGACTTGCCAGCTCTTGTCGAAAGTGCGGCCATGGATGGCCGCTTTTTGACCCTCGCGATCAAGGACGATCGCAAAAAATAATGGAGCGGGAAACGAGACTCGAACTCGCGACCCCGACCTTGGCAAGGTCGTGCTCTACCAACTGAGCTATTCCCGCGCGAGCCGGAAATGATAGCGCCGCGGCGGTGCCAGTCAACCCCGCAACGGCATCCGGCTTGCATCGCCCGCCGGACCGACGTAAGTTCATCCACGGGGAAAAAGGGGGGCGCGTCATGATCCGCGTCGTGCTGGTGGACGATCACGAACTCGTCCGCTCGGGTTTTCGTCTGATTCTTTCCGGCCAATCCGATATCGAAGTGCTGGGCGAAGCCGGCAGCGCCGAAGAAGGCTTGCGCCTGATCCGCACGCACAAGCCGGACGTGGCGCTGGTGGATGTGCACATGCCGGGCATGAGCGGCATCGAACTGACCGAGCGCGTGCGCCGCGCGGAACTGCCGACTCACATCGTGATTCTCACCGTGGTCGACGATGCGCGCTTTCCGCGCCGCCTGCTGCAATCGGGTGCGCTCGGTTATCTCACCAAGGCGTGTCCGGCCGACGAGCTGCTCACCGCAGTGCGCAGCGTGGCGCAGGGGAAGCGCTATCTGGATGCCGCGATCGCGCGGCAGATGGCGCTGGCCGCGGTGGACGGCGAAGCTTCGCCGCTGGAATCGCTGTCATCGCGTGAACTGGAAGTGGCGCTGATGCTGGCGCGCGGTTCCGCGGTCACCGAGATCGCAGAGCGCCTGCACCTCAGTCCGAAAACCGTTTCGACCTACAAGCAGCGGCTGTTCGAAAAGCTGGATGTCGAGCACACGATCGCGCTGGCGCACCTGTTGAGTGCGCACGGCCTGCTCGATCAGCAAGCGCCGCCGGTGCTTACCGGCGGCGCCTAGGTTCACTCACCGCGCGGTTCCGGGGCGGTGCCACCGCTGCCCGGCTGGGGTTCCGCATTTTCAGCCGGCGGTTTCGGCGCCGGCTTCGGCAACAAGTCGCCCTGGTGCGGATCGAACGAAGGCGTGGGCGGCGGCATCGGCCGGGACGGGAACGGCGTCACCACCGAAGTGCGTTGCGCCTCCTGCGGTGACACGGCCGGCTGTGCAGGCGGAGACACCGGCGCCGGGTGCGCGGGCGTGATGGATGGAGTGCCAGCGGATGGCCGCGACGTATCGCTCGGCGGAGCGGGAGATGTCGCCACTTGTGGCTTCGGTCCAACCGGTTGCGGCGCCGCGGGCATCGGTGGTGTCGCAACCGGTGGGGGTGGAGGAGCAGGGGGTCGTGTCAGGGGCGCAGCGTCGGCCGGTTTCGCCGCGGCTGCGGCTTCACGTTCCTTATCGGCAGGGCTCGCCTCGCGTGGCGCGACTGGACGCTCCGCTTCCTCGTCGTCGATATCGCGCATCGGCGCGTTCGCATTCTGCGGGTTGACCTGCTGCTGCGCTTCGGCGCGCTTGCGCCGGCGTCCGCCGCGGCGGCCCCTGCGTCGGCGTGCGGGTGTTCCTTCTGCGCCCGCCGGCTGTGCGGCCTGATCTTGGGCAGGCGCGGTGGTGCTCGCTTCCGGTTTGCTCTTCGGTTCGGATTTGACCTGCTGCGCGGCCGGAGCGGCTGCAGCCGGAGCCGCAGGAACACGTTGCGTTTCCGCAACAGGTTGCGGAGCGGATTTCGGTGCGGGTTTCTGTTCCGCTTCCGGTTTGCGTTCGGTACGTTGAGGAGCGCGCGATTCCGGCCGCGGCTTGTTTTGTTGCTGCGAGGCCTGCCGTTGCGGCTTCGACGTGTCGCGGCCGCGTTGCGGATTGCGCTGCTGTCCACGCGTCTCGTTGCGCGGCGGTTGCGCACGTGCCTCGTTGCGTTGCGGTGCGCGTTCAATCGCACCCGCACGCTGACTCGGCGCCATGGATGCCGGTTCGCTGCGGAACCAGCCGAACAGCCGGGACAGCAGACCACCGCCGTTCAACGGCATCGGCGTGGCCGGCACGATCGGCGTTTCCGTTTCCTGCCGCACCGGCATCGGCGTGGCGGGTTTCACGCCGCTGACCGCCGGCTGTTCGTGCGCCTCCGTCTGGCCCATCTTCGGCAACGGAGTGGCCGCGGCGGCCGTGAGGCGTTCGTAACTGGGCTTGGAATGTTCGCCCATTTCGCTTTCGCGGATGCGCGTGATCTCGAGGTGCGGCGTCTCGAGTTTCTCGTCCGACACGATCACTACGTGCACCTTGTGGCGCATCTCGATCTCGACCACGCTCGCGCGCTTCTCGTTCAACAGGAAGTTGGCGACGGTCGGCGGTGCCTGCACCAGCACCTGGCCGGTGTTCTCCTTCATCGCGTGTTCTTCCAGCAGACGCAGCGCCGAGAGCGACAGCGACTCGACGCCGCGGATGCGGCCGTGGCCGTCGCAGCGCGGGCAGACGATCTGGATCGATTCGCTCAAGCTCGGCCGCAACCGCTGGCGCGACATTTCCAGCAGGCCGAAGCGCGAGATGCGGCCGATCTGCACGCGCGCGCGGTCCAGCTTCAGCGCGTTTTTCAGTTTCTCCTCGACTTCGCGCTGGTGGCGCGGCGATTCCATGTCGATGAAATCGATCACGATCAGGCCGCCGGCGTCGCGGATGCGCAACTGCCGCGCGATTTCCACCGCGGCCTCGCAGTTGGTATTGAACGCGGTTTCCTCGATGTCGCCGCCCTTGGTCGCGCGCGAGGAGTTGATGTCGATCGCGGTCAGCGCCTCGGTCTGGTCGATCACGATCGAGCCGCCGGATGGCAGGCGCACGCTGCGCTCGTAGGCGTTTTCGATCTGTGTTTCGATCTGGAAGCGATTGAACAGCGGCGTGGTGTCTTCGTAGAGCTTCAGCTTGCGCAGGTTGTTGGGCATCACCTGCTGCATGAAATCTCGCGCGTCCTCGTACAACGCCGGTTCGTCGATCAGGATTTCGCCGATGTCGCCGCGGAGGTAGTCGCGCAGGGCGCGGATGATCAGCTTCGATTCCTGATAGATCAGGAACGGGGCGGGCTTGCTGCCGGCTGCTTCCGAAATGGCCTTCCACAACTGCAGCAGGTAATCGAGATCCCATTGCAGTTCTTCGGCGTCGCGGCCGACGCCTGCGGTGCGTACGATCAGGCCCATTTCGTCCGGCACCTGCAGGTGATCGAGCGCGTCCTTCAGTGCCTGCCGGTCCTCGCCCTCGATCCGGCGCGAGACGCCGCCCGCGCGCGGATTGTTCGGCATCAGCACCATGTAGCGTCCGGCCAGCGAAATGAAGGTGGTGAGCGCGGCGCCCTTGTTGCCGCGTTCCTCCTTCTCCACCTGCACGACCAGTTCCTGGCCTTCCTTCAGCAACTCGCGGATGCCGGCCTTGTTCGGGTCGATGCCGGAGGCGAAGTAGTCGCGAGAAATTTCCT
>DAIOUL010000054.1:0-17468 GCA_036759545.1 Rhodanobacteraceae bacterium | reverse complement strand
CCCGATGGGGCTGGTTGCTGACCGTTGCAACGATCGCATCGCTGTCTTCACGCGCTAGTCAGTGCAACACAGCGCATCCGCGAGGGTGCGGTTTCATCCATCATCGAGTCGCAAGGAGTCAGTTATGTCGGATCGTCAGACCGGCACGGTCAAATGGTTCAACGATGCCAAGGGTTTCGGCTTCATCAGCCGCGAAAACGGCGAGGATGTGTTCGTGCACTTCCGCGCGATCCAGGGCACGGGCTTCAAGTCGCTGCAGGAAGGCCAGAAGGTCACCTTCACGGTGGTGAAGGGGCCCAAGGGTCTGCAAGCCGACCAGGTGCAGCCCGCTTGAGTCATCGTTGACGAAAAACTTCCAGCCCCGGCCTCGCGCCGGGGTTTTTTTTGCGGGGTTTATTCTTGCGATCGTCCGTGATCGCGAAGATCAAAAAGCGGCCATCCATGGCCGCACTTTTCAACAACATCCGCCTTCAACTCGGCACAAAATCCAGCGCCAGCCCGTTGATGCAATAACGCAAACCGGTGGGCGGCGGACCGTCGTCGAACACATGACCGAGATGCGAAGCGCAGCGCCGGCAGCGCACCTCGGTGCGCACCATCATCAGACTCGTATCGGTATCGGTGGTGATGGCGTTGGCCGTCAGAGGACGCCAGAAACTCGGCCAGCCCGTGCCGGAATCGAACTTGTTCTTCGAAGAAAACAGCGGCAACGCGCACCCTGCACAACGATAAACACCGGCGCGATGTTCGTGGTCCAGCGGGCTGCTGAAAGGAGGCTCGGTCGCGGCCTGCCGCAACACCGCGTAGCGTTGCGGCCCCAGCTTCTGCCGCCATTGCGCCTCACTCGATTTGAAGGTGGGTGAGGGTGGTTGTTGCGTGATTGCGACCACGTCCTGCTGTGCACGTGCCATCAGTGCAAGCGCACCGGCAGCAATGCCGCCGGTGCCGAGGATCAGGAAGCGGCGGCGGTTCATGGTATTTCCGCTGGGCTTGATGTCGAAGCAGACCGCCGCCGCATCGCATGGCTTACATCAACTGCCGGCGGTCGACGGCGCCGCCGGCGCCGCGTTGCAACTCCTGCCGTGCAAAGCGTCGGTCAGCAGCTTGCTCAGCGCCTGGCAGCGTTTGTCCAGCGTCGGACGCTTTGCAGGATCGCGCGCATCGCGCAACAGACCGGCGCGCATCGCCTCGTAGCGCGAATCGATCTGGTCCGGCGGATAGATCCCGGCCGCGCGATGGCACGCCTTGTAAGTGGAAAGATACTGATCGCAGGACGCCACTCCGACCATTTCGCCGGGCGGGGCCGGCGCGGTTTCGGACGGTGCGCCTTCGGGCTTGGGCGCATGGCGCGGGATCACCGGCGCGGGCGTGTGTTCCGGTGCAGGAGCTGCGGACTGTGGCCCCGGCGGTGCCGTCTCGTGCTGCGGATGGCTGGCACAGGCACCCAGCAGCAGCGCACCAGCAATGGACAGGCTCAACATGGATCGCGTCTTGATGGACATCGTGGGTTCCCTCTCGCGATGACGTACGTCGGGTTTGCGCTGTGGCAAACACGCAAACGCTGGCACGCGACGACGCAACGCGTGATGAACGAACCCGATCGCTATCAGCCCGCCGCGCTGCGGCGCGGATTCAACTCGCGAACGTTGGAGGCGGGTTTTTCGCCGGTCGCGGCATGCGCGGCGGGACGCAATTGCCGCACGCGCCGGCCGCGGGTCAACACGGCCTTGATCAGGTGGCGCGGCAGGATCGGTTTGGTGAGGAAATCGTCGCCGCCCGCTGCCAGCGCCTCGAAGCGCGTCTCCGAATCCTGATCGCCGGACAGGAACACGATCGCCGCACCCGCCGCTTCCGGTTGCGCGCGCAATGCCGCCACCAGGCTCATGCCGTCCATGTCCGGCATGTAGAGATCCACCAGCACCACTTCGGGCCGGAAGTCGGAGAACTCCATCAGCGCCTGCCGCGCATCGGTGTGCAGGCGTGCCTCCACGCCCGCGTGACGCAGCACGCTTTCGCAGAACATCGCCTGGCTGCGGTCATCGTCGATGATCATCGCGCGCAGCGGCGCGCCGTCACGCTCGCGCAGCAGACGTGCGGCGCGTTCGGCCAGCCGGGAGGCGTCCTCGAGTTCGATCACGGCGTCCGCACCACCGCGCAGCGCGCGCATGCGTTGTTCCAGCGAGTTGTCGCGCAGCAGGGCGGCAAACAGCGGCCGGCCTGCGGTGCCGCCGAGACTCAACGCCGCGCGTTCCAGCCTCTGCAATCCGTCCAGGTGCGTCTGATCCACCAGCACGACGTGCATGGCGTGTTCGGGCGGCCGGGACAGCGCATCCTCCACCGTCGAACGCGCGGTCATCGCGACCTGGCGTTCGGCGAGGCGCAGCGACAATTCCGCCACCAATTCAGCGTCTTCGCTGACGTACAGAAGATGTGCGAGCCGCGAATGTTTGCTCGAGCCTGGTGCGGCGGCCGGCGCCTCCACCGGCGCGACATTGCCCGCCAGAGCGCTGCCCAGCCGGAGCAGCTTTTCGCGTTGGCCGGCATCGGGATTGCGACCATCCTCGACGAACGAGCAGAGATATACCGAGAGCTCGACCGCGGCGCCGGCCAGTTCCGCGTCGTGCAGACCGTCGGCCGCGGAGGCGATGCGATCCAGGTCGTCGTGCAGCGCCGCCACTTCGGCCAAGGGCCAGCCGCGCTCCAGCATCGCACGGAATTTCTGGTTCCATTCCACGCCCCATGCATGGATCGCGTCGGCCGGGCCGGATGCAGTATGCGAATTGTCTGTGGTGTTCATGTGGCGCTCCCCGATCGCCTGAAAATCACGGCTGCGGCGTTCTGCCGCGGCCACCACGGATGATGCAAGTGTCGCGCTGGATCCACCGGGGCAACTGCTGCCTGCGTCACGAGTTTGCCTTTGGCCACAAAAGCGCCTGCTTGCGTTGCAGGCCGAATGGCGCCATCGTGCGCTGCTCTTGTGAAAAGTGCTGTCGAGAGCGAAAGCTGCCATCCATGGCCAAGAGCTCCGTGACTGCTTTTTGATCCTGCGACCAGGATGGAGGCTTCCATGTTTCTGTTGCGGGGGCGCGAACACGATCTCGGTGGTTTCCACGTACGCCGGCTGCTGCCGCAGTTGCAGCGCCGCAGCGTCGGCCCTTTCGTGTTTTTCGACCATATGGGTCCGGCGCGTTTTCCCGCCGGTACAGGGGTGGACGTGCGTCCGCACCCGCACATCGGTCTGGCGACGGTAACCTGGCTATTCGATGGTGTGATGCGCCATCGCGACACGCTGGGTAGCGTGCAGGACATCGAGCCGGGCGCGGTCAACTGGATGACCGCGGGCCGCGGCATCGCGCACTCCGAACGCACGCCGGCCGAGGCCCGAGTCGAAGGCGCGCCGCTACACGGCATCCAGACCTGGGTGGCTTTGCCGCTGGCCGATGAGGAAACCGAACCGGCGTTTCACCATTTCGGTGCCGACACGCTGCCGCGCATCGAACAACCCGGCGTGCATCTCACGGTCGTGGCGGGTACCGCACACGGCTTGCGCGCGCCGGTGCCGGTGTTTTCGCCGACGCTCTATCTGGCCGGCGACCTGCGCGAAGGCGCGAATTTCGAGCTGGACGACGAACACGAAGAGCGCGCGTTGTACGTGGTCGATGGCGAGGTGGAAATAGATGACGTACGCATCGAAGCACACGCGCTGGCGTTGTTGCCCTCGACGGGCACGGTGCGGATGACGGCGCGTACCGATGCGCGTGTCGTGATCCTCGGCGGCGCCGCGCTGGACGCGCCGCGGCATCTGTGGTGGAACTTCGTGTCGTCGTCGCGCGAGCGCATCGAACAGGCCAAGCGCGATTGGGCCGACGGAAAGTTCGGCCTGATACCCGGCGACGATCAGGAATTCATTCCGCTGCCGGAAAAGTGAGAGGCACCGTCGTGAACGATCGCCGCTTTACCAGCTTCCACGAGTTCTATCCGTTCTATCTGGGAGAGCACAGCGATCGCCGCTGCCGGCTCTTGCATTTCGCAGGATCATGGCTGGTGATCGCGTCGATCGTGATCGCCATCGCCACGCGCAACGCGTGGTGGCTGATCGCTGCGCCGCTATGCGGATACGGCTGCGCCTGGATCGGCCACTTCGTGTACGAAAAGAACCGGCCAGCGACCTTCAGCCATCCGCTCTACAGCCTGGCGGGGGACTGGGTGATGTTCGCAGATGTCCTGCGCGGCAAGGTTCGCCTCTAGGCGAGCCATGACTTTCGCCCTATCGCAAGCCATCGACCGCTGGTGCACGCTGCAATTCGAAGGATCCTTCCGCAGTGGGGAGAAGAGTCATGACCGCTCGTGCCGTATTCACGCTGGCGCTGCTGTTGAGCGCGGGCAGCGCCTGCGCCTCCACCGCCGATGAATTGATCGCGAAGAACATCGCGGCGCGCGGCGGCATGGACAAGCTGCAGGCCATCAAGACGCTGAAGATGCAGGGCCAATTGCTGGCGGGCGGCGGTTTCAAACTCGCCTACAGCGAAACCCTGAAACGTCCCGACAAGATCCGCGACGAGGCCAGCGTGCAGGGCCTGACGCAGGTGCAGGCCTGGGATGGGCAGCACGGTTGGAGCATCCAGCCTTTCGGCGGCCGCAAGGATCCGATCCCGATGTCTGCGGACGATGCGAAAGAGCTGGCGGAAGGCGCAGACATCGACGGCGCGTGGGTCAATGCGGCGGCCAAGGGCAGCACGGTCACCTATCTCGGCACGGAAGACGTGGACGGCACCAGCGCGCACAAGTTGCAGGTGCAGTTGAAGGACGGCAATACCTTGATCGTCTATCTCGATCCCGACGCCTATCTGCCGATCCGCGAGATCGCGCGCCGCACGGTGCGCGGCACTCAGCAGGTCACGCAGACCGACTTCGGCGACTACGAACAGGTGAACGGCGTCTACTTCCCGTTCGCCATCACCACAGGTCCGAAGGAGGGCGGCGACGACAGCAAAGTGCGCATCACCTTCGACACCGCGCAGGCGAACGTGCCGGTGGACGATTCCATTTTCGTTTTTCCGGAGAAGAACGCGAATGCGGCCGGACAGGGGAGCCACTGACATGAAAAGCATGCATTTGTGCAAGGCGCTCGTGTTGGCCGTTTCGTTGGGTGTGCCGGCAGCTGGCGCGCACGCCGCGGCGACCGCGACGTTCGACAGCGGTGCGATTTCGGGGCTGAACGCGCGCAACATCGGTTCGGCCACGATGAGCGGACGCATCGCCGCGATCGCGGCGGTGCCGGAATCCAGCGGCAAGATTACGATCTACGTGGGCGCGGCCTCGGGCGGCGTATGGAAGTCCACCGACAACGGCACGACCTTCAAGCCGGTATTCGACAAGCAGCCGGTGCAGTCGATCGGCGCGATCGCGATCGATCCCAATCACCACGACACGGTCTGGGTCGGTACCGGCGAGCCCTGGATGCGCAATTCGGTGTCGGTCGGCAACGGCGTTTACAAGACCATGGACGGCGGCGAAACGTGGCAATACCTGGGTCTGCCCGAATCCGAGCACGTTGCGAAGATCGCGATCGATCCGCGCGACGGCAACACCGCGTATGCATGCGTGCCGGGAAAGCTGTGGAGCGATTCGTCCGATCGCGGCCTGTACAAGACCACCGATGGCGGACATTCGTGGACGCTGGTCTTGAAAGGCAAGAACCTCTCGACCGGTTGCTCTGGATTGAGCATGGATGCGAAAGACCCGAACGTGTTGTTCGCGGCAATGTGGGACTTCCGCCGCAAGGGCTGGACCTTCCGCTCGGGCGGCCCCTCGCCGGATGCGCCTTCGGCCAGCGGTTTGTACAAGAGCACCGACGGCGGCCGGAGCTGGACGGAAATCACGCCCGACGCCAACAAGGGTTTTCCGAAGAAACCCTACGGCCGCATCGCGGTGACGATCGCACCATCCAATCCGCAGATCGTCTATGCCATGGTGGAATCCACCGATTCGGCGTTGTATCGCAGCGATGACGGCGGCAAAACCTGGCAGCCGCGCGACAAGAGCCAGAACATGGTGTGGCGGCCGTTCTATTTCGCCAACCTGATCGTCGATCCGACCAATCCGGAACGGTTGTTCAAGCCGGATTTGTCGCTGATCCAGAGTACCGACGGCGGCAAGTCCTTCAGCGACGTGGGCGGCGGCATGCATGGCGACAACCACGACGACTGGATCAACCCGCAGGATCCCAAGTTCGTGATCGCCGGCGACGACGGCGGATTGTGGTTCTCGCACGACGGCGGCAACAAGTGGTGGAAAGCCAACAACCTGCCGGTGTCGCAGTTCTATCACGTCAGCGTGGACGACGACGATCCGTATCACGTGTACGGCGGCCTGCAGGACAACAGCGACTGGGTCGGCGATTCGGAATATCCGGGCGGCATCACCAACAGCCGCTGGGAGAACATGTTCGGCGGCGACGGCTTCTGGATGTTCGCCGATCCGACCGACAACAATTATCTCTACGCGGAATCGCAGGGCGGCTTCATCGGCCGCATCAACCGGCACACGCACCAGATCCAGTTGATCCAGCCGCAGGCCGGCTACAAGGAGAAGCTGCGTTACAACTGGAACACGCCGATCGCGCTGTCACCCAATGACAAGAACGTGCTCTATATCGGCGCGCAGTTCCTGTTCAAGTCGAACGACCATGGCAGGACTTGGGCGCGCATCTCGCCGGACCTCACCACCAACAATCCGGAACAGCAGAAACAGGAAGAGTCCGGCGGTGTGACCGTCGACAATTCGTATGCGGAGATGCACGACACGATCTACTCGATCAGCGAATCGCCCAAGCAGGCGGGGCTGATCTGGGTCGGCACCGACGATGGCAACCTGCAGATCACGCGCGACGGCGGCAAGAACTGGAGCAACGTCGCCGGCAACATCCGTGGATTGCCGAAAGGCGAGTGGGTGTCGTGGGTGCAGGCCAGCCCGTTCGAAGCGGGGACGGCCTACGTCGCATTCGACCGCCACTCATTCGGCGACATGAAGCCGTACATCTACAAGACCACCGATTACGGCAAGTCGTGGACTGCGCTGGTGACCCCGCAGAACAGCAAGGGCATCCGCGGCTTCGTGCACGTGATCAAGCCGGACATCGTAGACTCGAACCTGCTGTTCGCCGGCACCGAGTTCGGCCTGTGGATTTCGCCCGATGACGGCGCGCACTGGGCGCAATTCAAGGGCAGCGAATTCCCGGACGTGCCGGTGCGCGATCTGGTGGTGCATCCGCGCACCAACGATCTGGTGGTGGCGACGCATGGCCGCGGCATCTGGATCATCGACGACATTACGCCGCTGCGTGCGCTGACACCGCAGGTTTTGAACAGCGATGCCACTTTCCTGCCGACGCGTCCGGTCGTGCAACGCATCCAGGCGTTCGGCGGCTGGCCGGAAGGCGACGCCTCTTTCAGCGGCCCGAATCCGCCCGATGGTGTGGTGATCACCTATTACCAGAAGTCGCGTCACCTGTTCGGCAAATTGAAACTGCAAGTCTACGATTCGGATGGCAAGCTGATCGATACGCTGCCCGGCAGCGTGCGCCGCGGCATCAACCGCGTGACCTGGGACATGCGCGTGGCACCGCCACGCGTGCCGCCCGCCGCGCAGGTCGCGTTCAATTCCGCGCAAGGGGCGCGCGTGGTGCCGGGCATATACACGGTCAAACTGATCAAAGGCGACAAGACCTACGAGCAGAAGTTGAACATCGGACTCGATCCGCGCGATCCGTTCACGCTGGCCGACCGCAAGGCGCAATTCGACGCGGCGATGAAAGTGAGCGATTTGTTCGGCCGCATGACGGATTTGGATTACCGGATCGTGTCGGTGCGTGACGAAGCGAAAGCGCGCGCAGCGCAAGCCAAGGAAGATCCCTCATTGCAGAAACAATTGAACGCCCTGGCGGACAAGGCCGACACGATCCGCAAGGAAATCGTCGCAACCAAGGAGGGCGGCGCGATCACCGGGGAAGAACGCGAGCGCGAATACCTCGATGATGTTTATGGCGCGATCACCGGCTACGAAGGCGCGCCGACCGACTACCAGCTCGCTCGGGTCGATGCACTGTCGCGCGAGGTGGACGACACGGCGAAAGAGTTCGATGGCTTGCGTGGTAGCGACTTGGCAAAGGCCAACGCCGCGTTGAAAGCGAAGGGTTTGCAGGAGATCGTGGTCCCCGACAAGGCGCCGTCCGATGCGGACGGTGCGTCGGGCGGCGGCGGGATGCGGGACCGCGATCGGGATGCGATGTTTGAAAGAGAGTGAGTAAGGCCAGACACGGATTTGCGCGGATGAACGCGGATTCATCGATCCGCGCAACCACATTCGCCAGATAATCTGACGTCGTTCCGGGGCCGCCGCGGCTTCATCGCGGCGGAACCCGGAATCCATTTTTATTTTGCAGGCATTGAAAACAAATGGATTGCCGCTTGCGCGGGAATGACGTCGTAGTCGCTTTCGCGCTGCTCAGCGATACACCCGATGGCACTGATCGCAATGTTCGCCGATCTGCGCCGTCGCCTTTTGCAATTCCACGCAATCCTTCGGCGGGTTCGATGCGACCTGCCGGTCGAATGCGTGTGCCTCGCTGGCGAATTTCGCGAACTGCTTGTCCTGCATCAGATCGGGAAAGGCGCGCGGAATTTCACCGGACATCGTTACGAGCATGGCGAGGTTCTGCGCGTTGACTTCGGCGGAACAGCGTTGTGTGCGCAGGGCCCGGTCCAGCGCGCCGGCATGCACCGCCATCACGTCCATCACGCCGCGCGGATAGGCATCGCGTTGCCGCAACGCGGCGGTGACCTGCACGGCTGCGAGTGCGCCGATCACGGCGGCGATGATGGCGAGCAGCAAGGTGCGCATATCGATTTTCCGGTTTAAACCCGCATTATCGCCGAGCCGCCGGACGGCGAAGCGTCCCGCGTATCATTCGCTGGGTGAGCGATATCCGTTTCCTCGGCATCGACCGCTTGTACGGCGCGGGTGCGGCTGCGCGCCTCGCGGATGCGCGCGTGGCGGTGATCGGACTGGGCGGCGTGGGCTCGTGGGCAGCCGAAGCACTCGCGCGCAGCGGCGTGGGCCATGTCACCTTGATGGACGGCGATGAAGTCTGCTCCTCCAACGTCAACCGGCAATCGCACGCGTTGCAGGACACCATAGGCCGGCCCAAAGTCGAAGTGCTGGCGCAGCGCCTGCGGGCGGTCAATCCGAAGCTGCGCCTGGACTCGCGCGCCGAATTCCTCACGCCGGCGAAGATTCCCGCGCTGATCGCCGAGAAGCACGCTCTCGTTCTGGACGCCTGCGACGCTTTCCGGGTGAAACTGGAATTGATCGCCGCGTGTCGGAGAGGGAAACAGCCGTTGATCGTGGTCGGATCGGCCGGAGGGCGCGCCGACCCGACGCAAGTGCGCATGCGCGATCTCTCGCGCACCGAGCACGACAAACTCCTGAGCCTGATCCGCAGGAAGCTGCGTCAGGAGTTCGGCTTTCCGAAAAATCCGCAGCGCTATTTCGGCGTGCCGGCGGTGTATTCGCTGGAAAACGTGCGTTATCCGCAACCGGACGGCAGCGTGTGCGGGTTGCGCCCGGTCACCGACGCCGAAGGCGGCTTCCGGCTGGATTGCGGCGCAGGACTGGGAGCGGCCATGCACGTCACCGCGGCGTTCGCCTGCGCGGCGGTCGCGCGCGCGGTCGAAATACTGCTGCATTCGGCTCGCGGGCGCTGAGCAGCACCAGGCTCAAGGCGAAGCCTGCGGATTGGTCCGGTCGCTGTCGATCGAAACGATCACGCGTTGCAGCAACTCCTGCAACTGACGCTTGTCGCGCTCGCTCAACGCCGAAAACGACGCACGCAGTACGGGGAAGAGTTGTGGCAGCAGCTTGCCGACGAAACGCCGCCCGGCCGGGGTGATGCGCAGCTCGATGCGGCGGCGGTCCTGTTCGCTGGGGCGGCGTGTGACCAGCTTCTGCGCGACCAGCACGTCGGCGATGCGGGTCATGTTGGTGGGCGTCTGCACGACGAACGAGCACAGCTCGCCGGGAAAACCGCGGCCGTTGTGGCTGCTGTACAACTGCATCAGCACGCGGAAATCGCTCTCGCTCAGGCCATGCGGCTTGAGGATGTCGATGAAGCGCCCGGACAGACCTTCGCTCGCGAGCTTCAGCAGCCGCAGCAGCATCACGTCTTGCACCGGAAGGTCGGGCAGGCGCTCCAGCACGTGTGCCACGCCGACCTCGATGCCCTGCATGTGCCGCGACAGTTCGCCCATGGGCGCGCGCCGTCAGATGTTTCAGCACTGAATTATCAGCTTTGCAAACGGATTTCAAGCACGCGGTGTGATAAGCCGCCGTGCATTGGCGGCGGTCGCGCGTGCGATTTCCACAGGTGACTGGTCACGCAATTCCGCAACGCAGCGCAGCACTTCCACCAGCCGTGCCGGTTCGTTGCGCTGCCCGCGGTGTGCCGCATCGGGTTGGTCGGGAGAATCCGTTTCCAGCAGCAGAAATTCGATCGGCATCTCCGCCACGAGCCGGCGCAGCCGCCGTGCGCGCTCGTACGTGACCGGCCCGCCGATGCCCAGCAAGAAACCCATCTCCCAAAGCCGCTTCGCCTGTTCCGCGCTGCCAGAGAAGCTGTGCACCACGCCCCGCAGCCCGCCATCGAACTTGCGCAATTCCAGGATCACCTGTTCGAACGCGCCGCGCGCGTGCAACACCAGCGGCCGATCGAATTCGCGCGCGAGCCGCAATTGTCCGCGCAGGAAATGCAGTTGCCGCTCGCGATCGAGCGACGCATCGTGGAAGTCCAGCCCGCATTCGCCTACGGCCGCCACGGGGTACCGATCGAGCCAATCGCGCAGAGTGACCAGATCGCCGTCACGGTGTTGCGACAGATACAGCGGGTGCAGGCCGTAGGCCGGATGCAGGCCTTGTTCCGCATCGCACAAGTCGCGCAGCGCTTCCCACCCTGCCGCAGCGATCGCGGGCACCAGCATCTCCCCAACGCCGGCATCGCGCGCGGCGGCGAGCACGTTCTCGCGATCCGCGTCGAATTCATTCGCGTCCAGATGCGCGTGGCTGTCGAACAGCATCAGTGGCGGAGACATGGCGTGGCTCCATGCACATCGTGAACACGCGCACGGTTGTAGCATTTCCCAACGCGAAATGAACGAAAGCGCGTCTCGCTGATGCGTCTATTCATTCTGTGTCCATTTGTTCTTGCGATCATCCGGGGTGAATCGAGGGGCCGGGTTTGTGTCCGGTTCGGTTGCCTGAGAATTGCGGGAGGAATCAAATGAACAAGCCAGTCATCGCGGGTGTGGCCATTGCTGCGCTCGGCATCATCGCGGCCGTGGCGATTTCGGCGCACTACGTGGTCGCGAACGGGAACAACGCGCAGACGCAAACCACCGTGCCGGCGCCGGGTACTTCGTCCGCCGTTGCGTCTGCCACGCCGGCAGCGGCGGATGCGCAGCCGGAGCCTGCAGCACCCGCGCAGCAGTTCGCGCAAGTCGTGGCGGTGCAACCCATCACCAGGACCAGCACCAGCGAAACCCCGCGGCAGGTATGCGAGGACGTGCAGGTGGTGCATCAGGAGCCGTACAAGGACAAGAACCAGGTCGGTGGCGCCGTGGTCGGCGGCGTGGTCGGCGGATTGCTGGGGCACCAGATCGGCGGCGGCAAGGGCAAGACCCTGGCCACCGTCGGTGGCGCGGCCGCGGGTGCGTATGCCGGGCATGAAATCCAGAAGCAGCACCAGAAGAACAACGCGACCTACACGACTACCGAAAACCGCTGTCACACCGTGGTGGACAAATCCAGCAAGACACATACGGTCGGCTATGACGTCACCTATCTGTTCAACGGTCAGCCGCGCCACACCCGCATGGATCGCAATCCGGGCGTCGGCACCGGCCTGCCCGTGAATGCAGACGGCAGCGTCACGCTGGAATGATCGCATCGTGCGACCGTCTCACAACAGGAGGATGTGCAATGAATGGATTTAGGACGATGTGGAAACGGCACGGCAGCATGCTGCTGGTTTGTGCCGCGCTCGCGCTGCTGCTGTCGGGCTGTGAACCGTATCCGACACGCACGACCCAATACGGCGGTGGTCCGTACTACAGCAGCGGTTATCAGCCGCCTCCGCCGCCACCGCCGAGCTGCTATCACAACTGCGGCGTAGTGCAGGACATCCGGCAGGTTTACGTGCAGGGCAACAACAGCAACGCCGCTCTGGGCACGGTGATCGGTGCGGTGGTGGGCGGCGCGCTCGGCAACCAGATCGGCAAGGGCAACGGCCGCACGGCCGCGACCATTGGCGGTGCGGTGGCGGGTGGCTTCGCCGGCCATGCGATCGGGTCGCGCAGCGGCGGTCAGGGTGACGCCTGGCAGATCGTGGTGCGGCTGGACGACGGCCGCTACGCGACCGTCACCCAACGCGAACCGCCGAACGTGCAGATCGGCGACTACGTGGTGGTGGAGAACGACCACGTGTATTTCCGCCGCAGATAGTGGATCGATTCACAACGAAAAAAGCCCGCCGTTTCGGCGGGCTTTTTTTTTTCGAAGCGGTAGATGCCGGTTCGTTCTCAGTCGACCGCGTAGAAGCGGTGTTCGCCGATGGTCGCCAAAGGCGCCTTGGCCCAGTCGGCGTTCGCGTCCAGCCGCATGAAATGATCGGCGTGCGGCACGACGACGGCGCGTTGCGCACGCGGCAGCGACCATACCTTCAACGCTTCGCCCGCGATCCGCCACGCGGCGTTCCATGCGATCTGATTGTCGATCCGGAAGGATCTGGATGTGGTGGTGAGCGCGAACTGATGCGGCGCCGTGACCACCTCGCAGATGGTGTTGCCGTAGTGGCCCATATCGCGGCGTCGCAGCGCCACTTCCGCTACCGCCAGTTGGCCGCGTGCCGGTTCGCTGCGTGCTTCCAGATAAACCGTTGCGGCGAGGCAGGTCTGATCCGCCACGGGTTGCGGCAGCAATGCGGTCAATCCCAGCAGCCATCCGATCGTCATCGCCTTCTCCTTGACCGTACTTCCTGCGCGCTGTCCTTGATCCGGAATCGCACGCATCGGTCCGGCGCATGCGCCTGACGAGTGATCCGGCTGCAACGAGCCGCGTGTTCGAAACCGAATTGTCGAGGGATGCTGGCCGGCTGCCGGGACGGATGACCGGCAACGGGCCGGGCGAAACCACAGCAGTCACTGCGCCAACGTGTCGTGCGGTCCTGAAACCGCTGCGCGGGATGCGGACTCCACCGGATCTCGCGCCGGACCGGACATTGTGTTGGGTCCGGACCTGAAAGCCGCGCGAAGGCTAGGGGAGGCAGGCGTGACGCGCAACCCGAACACGGGTTGTTGTTCAGCGCTCGGTCACGAAAGAGATGTCGATCAAGCGCCGAATCTACGAATCACTCGCAGTTTGTCCTGTAAAGCGCTTGATTCGTCAGCGACAGTCTGGTCCATCACCACGAGGGCGTGCCATTCGCCGTGTGTTTCCACCGAATCGAGTACGACTCCGCGCGCATCGCCTTGCAGCGGCTCGCCCGTGCGCAGTGCGGAGGAACCGGAGACATGCGCCAGCCGGCGCTTGTGACCGCCACGGTAGTGCAGCCGCGCAGCGATTTCCTGACCCGGATAGCAGCCCTTGTCGAACGACACCGCGCCGAGATGCTCCAGTCCCAGCGCGGGCGGAAGAAACTCGCCTTCGCCGCCGGCGGGCAGGCGCGGCCATCCGTTGCGGATCTGATGCAGCCGGAATCCGCGCTCGCGTTCCTCGTCGCTTGCGCATTGCGCCGTTTCGATCCAGAGGCTGTGTTCACCATGGCCGAACCCGAACGCGTTTATCTCCGTGCGCAACTGATGCAGCGGCAATGCCGGGCCGAGCGAAAGAAAGCCGTCGTGCAGCGGTTCGATTCCGACTTTCGCGCGCAGCACGTATTTGCGCAATTCCGCGCACACGGCATTCGCGTCGCCGCCGCGCAACAGCGCCAGCAAGCGGCCATCGCCCGCATCCGCCAGATGCATCAGCGCACGCACGCCGCCCCTATGGTCCAGCCAGGCATTCCATTGCCAGTGCAGCGGCTGCAATGCACGCACGTCGCCGGAGAATTGTGCCTGCGCGAAGGCGCGCGCATCCGCGCCGCCGAGTTCGATGCACTGAGCTACACCGAGCGCAATGCGTACACCCGGACTGGAAAACGACGACGCAACCATCCGGACAGGTTAGCATTGTCGTGCCGCCGTGCTGTAAGCTTTGGCGGATTTGATCCAGATGTTTTGATTCAAGGGAAGCGTCCAATGCCGCACGCACGACCGCTGTCGCCGCATCTGTCGATCTACGAATGGCGCATCACGATGGTGCTGTCGATCCTGCACCGCGTGACCGGCGCGTTCCTCTGCGTGGGTATCGCGGTGGTGGTGTGGGGACTGGTCGCGCTCGCGGCGGGCGAAGGCGCGTGGACCGCTTTCGCGGGATTCTGGGGAAGCTGGATCGGGCTGGTCCTGCTGGTGTGCTGGACCTTCTCGTTGTTCCTGCACCTCTGCAACGGCATCCGGCATCTGTTCTGGGATGCGGGTGCGGGATTGGACAAATCCGAATACTTCACCAGCGGCTGGGTGGTGGTGATCGCCAGCGTCGCACTGACCGTAATCGTGTGGCTGTGGGCCACGATGGTGGGAGGCGCGATATGAGCTCGCAGCGCGTAACGCCCACGGACATGCGCACGCCGCTGAAGCGCGTACGTGCGCTGGGTTCGGCCAGGAGCGGCGTCGGCCAATGGTGGTGGGAAAGGCTGACCGCCGCCGCGCTGATTCCGCTGAGTCTCTGGTTTGTCTGGCTGGTGTTGCGGTTGCCGCACCTGGATTTCGCATCCGCCCACCTGGTGGTTGCCACGCCCTGGAACACGCTGCTGCTGATTCTGTTCACTGCGACCGGTTTCTGGCATGGCCAGCTCGGCCTGCAGGTGATCATCGAGGATTACGTGCACACGCGCTGGATCGAACTGACGTTGCTGATCGCGATCAAGTTCCTGGCGGTGATCGGCGCGGTCGTGTGCGCGCTGGCGGCGTTGAACATCTGGCTGGCGGTGTACTGAGCGGATCATGGCGACGACAAAAATACAAACGCATCAGTACGACGTGATCGTGGTCGGCGCCGGCGGCGCGGGCCTGCGCGCGACGCTCGGTCTGGCAGCGAAAGGTTTGACGACCGCGTGCATCACCAAGGTATTTCCGACGCGCTCGCACACGGTCGCGGCGCAGGGCGGCGTCGCCGCCGCGCTGGGCAACATGGGTCCGGATGACTGGCGCTGGCACATGTACGACACCGTCAAGGGCTCGGACTGGCTGGGCGACCAGGACGCGATCGAATACATGTGCCGCGAGGCGATCCCGGCGATCATCGAGCTGGAACACTACGGCGTGCCGTTCTCGCGCACCGAGGAAGGCAAGATCTACCAGCGTCCGTTCGGCGGCATGACGACGAATTACGGCGAGGGCACCGCGCAGCGCACCTGCGCCGCGGCCGACCGCACCGGGCACGCGATCCTGCACACGCTGTATCAGCAATCGCTGCGCTTTGATGCGCGTTTCTTCATCGAATACTTCGCAACCGACCTCGTGACCGATGCGGACGGCAACATCCGCGGCGTGTTCGCGATCGACTTGAACGAAGGCACGTTGCATTTCTTCCGTGGGCACGCGGTGGTGCTGGCCACCGGCGGTTACGGCCGCGCGTATTTCACCTGCACCGGCGCGCACACCTGCACCGGCGACGGCGGCGGCATGGTGCTGCGCGCCGGCTTGCCGTTGCAGGACATGGAGTTCGTGCAGTTCCATCCGACCGGCATCTACGGCGCGGGCTGTCTGATCACCGAAGGCGTGCGCGGCGAAGGCGGTTATCTCACAAATTCCAAAGGCGAGCGCTTCATGGAGCGCTACGCGCCGAACGCCAAAGACCTCGCTTCGCGCGATGTGGTCAGTCGCGCAATGACGCTGGAAGTGCGCGAAGGCCGCGGCGTCGGCGAACACGCCGATCACATTTTCTTGAACCTGCAACACCTCGGGCCCGAAGTGATCCACGAGCGCCTGCCGGGCATCGCCGAGAGCGCGCGCATCTTCGCCGGCGTCGATGTCACCAAGCAGCCGATTCCGGTGCAGCCGACCGTGCACTACAACATGGGCGGCATCCCAACCAACTACCACGGGGAAGTCGTGGTGAAACGCGGCGACGATCCGGATGTCGTCGTGCCGGGGCTGTTCGCGATCGGCGAGGCCGCGTGCGTGTCGGTGCACGGCGCCAATCGCCTGGGGTCAAACTCATTGCTCGATCTCGTCGTATTCGGCCGCGCGGTCGCCAACCGCTGCGCGGAACTGATCAAGCCAAATTCGCCGCACAAAGACGTGGCGGGCGACATCCTCGACCGTCCGATGCAACGGCTGGAGAAGCTGCGCAACGCCAACGGCGGCACGCCGACCGCGCAGATCCGGTTGAACATGCAGCGCACCATGCAGACCGATGCGGCGGTGTTCCGAACGGCGGAAACGCTCGCGGAGGGCTGCAAGAAGATTTCCGAAATCTACGCAAGCTTCGGGGACGTGCGCGTCACCGATCGCTCGCTGATCTGGAATTCCGATCTGGTGGAAACCTTCGAGCTGTCGAATCTGCTGGGCCAAGCCGTTGCGACGATGTATTCGGCGCAGCAGCGCACCGAATCGCGCGGCGCGCACGCGCGCGAGGATTTTCCCGAGCGCGACGACGCCAACTGGATGAAGCACACGCTAAGCTGGGTGGACGAGAAGGGCGCGGTGCGGTTCGATTATCGTCCCGTGCATCTGAACACCTTGACCAGCGACGTGCAGACGATTCCGCCGAAGAAGCGGGTGTATTGAGAAGAGCAGGTAACCGGTAGCCGGTAATCGGTAGCCGGAGCGCTGCAAGAACCAGATTTCCGGCTACCGGCTTCCGGTTCCCGGCTACCGAAATCGGAAACAACGAAATGGCCGACTTCGTCCTCCCCAAAAACTCCAAGGTCAAAAAAGGCCGCCACTACGGCGCCAAACCCGGCGCGAAGAAGGTGCGCACCTTCCATGTATATCGCTGGGATCCGGACACGGGCGAAAACCCGCGCATGGATTCCTTCGAGGTGGACGTCGGCAACACGCCGATGGTTCTGGACGTGCTGCTGAAGATCAAGAACGAGATCGATCCCACGCTGACGCTGCGCCGCTCCTGCCGCGAGGGCATCTGCGGCTCCTGCGCCATGAACATCAACGGCGGCAACACGCTGGCCTGCACCAAGGCACTGCACGACCTGCCAGAAGGCGACGTCAAGATCTATCCGTTGCCGCACATGCCGGTGGTGAAGGATCTGGTGCCCGACCTCGCGCACTTCTACGCGCAGTACGCCTCGATCAAGCCGT
>DAIOUL010000053.1:0-17934 GCA_036759545.1 Rhodanobacteraceae bacterium | reverse complement strand
AGGAGCTCTCGCGCATCGTCGGCTGCTCGCGCGAAATGGCCGGCCGCGTGCTGAAACAGCTCGAGGACCAAGGCAGCATCGATGTCAGCGGCAAGACGATCGTGGTGAAGGGGACGCGCTGAGCGGAGCGGAGTCGCTCCACGGTCGATCAACTGCCGAACAACCGCGCGAGTTCTTCGCCCGGATCGGCCGCGCGCATGAAGGCTTCGCCGACCAGAAAGGCATGAATGCCGGCTGCGCGCAGGCGAGCCACGTCCTCGCGCGTGCGGATGCCGGATTCGCTGACGAGGATGCGTCCGTCGTCCTGCACGCGTTCGCGCAGCTTCAATGTGGTGTCCAGCGAAGTTTCGAAGGTGCGCAAATTGCGATTGTTGATTCCGATCAGCGGCGCCGGAATCTCCAGCGCGCGTTCCAGCTCCGCTTCGTCGTGGACTTCGATCAGCACGTCCAGATCGAGTTCGGCGGCCAGCAGCGCCAGCTCCAGCAAGGCCGCATCGCCCAAGGCAGCGACGATCAGCAGGATCGCATCCGCGCCGATCATCCGCGCTTCGTACACCTGGTACGCGTCGATCGTGAAATCCTTGCGCAGCACCGGCAGCGCGCAGGCCGCGCGCGCCTGTCGCAGGTATTCGTCGCAGCCCTGGAAGAAATCGATGTCGGTGAGAACCGACAGGCACGCCGCGCCACCCGCTTCGTAACTGCGCGCGATCGAAGCCGGATCGAACGGCTGGCGGATCACGCCCGCGCTGGGCGAGGCTTTCTTGATTTCGGCGATTACCGCCGGTTCGTCCGCATCGATCTTCGCTTCCAGGGCCGTGGCGAATCCGCGCGTATCGGGCAGATCGGCGCAACGCGCCGACAGTTCGCGCAGCGGCAGCGCTGCGCTGCGGGATTCGATCTCCTGCGCCTTGCGCGCGAGGATGCGTTGCAGGATGTCGTTCATACCGCGTGCGTTGCGGCAACGAATTCATCCAGCTTCCTGCGCGCCGCACCGGAAGAGACGGCTTCTCGCGCCCGTTCGATGCCTTCCTCGATCGAGGCAGCGAGATCGCACGCATACAGCGCCGCGCCTGCGTTCAACAGCACGATGTCGCGCGCCACGCAAGTTTCGTTCTCAAGCGCGCGCAGCAGCATCGCCTTCGATTCTTCAGCATTCGTCACGCGCAGATTGCGGCTGGATGCCATCGCCAATCCGAATTGCTCCGGCTCGATTTCGTATTCGCGCACCGTCCCGTCGCGCAATTCGCCGACCAGTGTCGCTCCGCCCAATGAAATTTCATCCAGTCCATCCTTGCCGTGCACCACCAGCGCGCGCTGCGCGCCGAGACGCTGCAACACACGCACCTGGATGCCAACGAGATCGGGGTGGAACACGCCCATCAGGATATTCGGCGCATTGGCCGGATTGGTCAGCGGGCCGAGAATATTGAACAACGTGCGCACGCCCATCTCGCGACGGACGCCGGCGACGGCCTTCATCGCCGGGTGAAAATTGGGCGCGAACATGAAGCCGATGCCGCAGCGCTCGATGCAGCGTGCGACCTGTTCCGGTGTCAATTCAATTCTCGCACCGAGCGCCTGCAGGACGTCGGCGCTGCCGCTCGACGACGACACGCCGCGGTTGCCGTGCTTGGCCACGCGCGCGCCGGCCGCGGCGGCGACAAACATCGACGCGGTGGAAATGTTGAAGCTGTGCGCGCCATCGCCGCCGGTGCCGACGATGTCGATGAAATGTTCCGCATCCGGCACTTCGACTTTCAGCGCCAGCTCGCGCATTACGGTTGCGGCGCCCGCGATTTCGCCCACGGTCTCCTTCTTGACACGCAGGCCGGTCAGGATCGCCGCGGCCATCACGCCGGAAACTTCGCCGCGCATGATCTGCCGCATCAGCTCGATCATCTCGTCGTGGAAGATCTCGCGATGCTCGATCGTGCGCTGCAGCGCTTCGCGCGGCGTGATGGGCGTGCTCATGCGGCCCTGGGCAATGGCTCGCGCAGGAAATTGCGCAGCAGGTCGTGACCGTGTTGCGTCAGTATCGATTCCGGATGGAACTGCACGCCTTCGACCGGCAATGTCTTGTGCCGCAGGCCCATGATCTCGTCGAACCCGCCTTCGGGCGTCTGCGTCCACGCGGTGATTTCGAAACAGTCCGGCAAGCTTGCGCGCTCGACCACCAGTGAGTGATAGCGCGTGGCCTCGAACGGATTGGGCAACCCCGCGAACACGCCTTCGCCCTTGTGATGGATCATCGAGGTTTTGCCGTGCATGATCTGCTTGGCCCGGATGATCTTTCCGCCGAACGCCTGTCCGATCGCCTGATGGCCCAGGCACACGCCGAGGATGGGAATCTCGCCGGCCAGCTCATCGAGCAACGCCAATGAAACACCGGCGTCGTCGGGCGTGCCAGGACCTGGAGAAATCAGAATTCGCGAAGGCGCGAGCGCGCGAATGCCGGCGATATCCAGCGCGTCGTTGCGCAGCACCTTCACTTCTTCGCCCAGCTCGCCCAGATATTGCGCGAGGTTGAAGGTGAAGCTGTCATAGTTGTCTATGAGGAGCAGCATGGCGCAGTTGCGCAAACCGGAGAGCGCGAAGTGTGAAGGCGAGGGCGCGACGATACAAGATGAACGCGCATATCTTGCGTGCTTGTTTGCAGGGCGCGTTGCTGATCAGTGCGCTCGCGCCCGCTTCCGGCTGTATGACGATCGGTTATTACGCGCACCTGGCCGCGGGCGAGATGCAGGTGCTGCATGCGCGCAAACCGATCCCGCGCGTGATCGCCGATCCGCGCACCTCGCCGCAATTGCGCGCGCGTCTGCAACTGGCGCAACGCGCGCGGACGTTCGCATCCGATATGCTGAAGCTGCCGCGCAACGACAGCTACACGACTTATGCCGACATTCATCGGCCTTTCGTGATGTACAACGTGTTCGCCACGCCCGCGCTGTCGTTGCAGCCGATCGAACACTGTTTCCTGTTTTCCGGTTGCGTCGCCTATCAGGGTTTTTATCGACTCGATCGCGCGCAGGCGCTTGCCGACAAACTGCGCAAGCAGGGCGATGATGTCTGGATCGGCGGCGTGCCGGCGTATTCCACGCTGGGTCACTTCGCCGATCCGCTGCTCTCCACGATGGAGGATTGGAGCGACGACGACATCGTCGGCACCATCTTCCACGAACTCGCGCATCAGCAGGTTTATATCGAGGACGACACCGAATTCGACGAATCCTTCGCCACCTTCGTGCAGCGCGAAGGCCTGCGCGAATGGCACGCGTACAACCACCTGCCGCCGCCAGAATCCGCCGCAGAACAACACGAGCGGCAATTCACCGAGCTGGTCTTGGCTGCGCGCGAACGGTTGAAAAAACTATATGCGAGCGATGCGTCCGATGCAGAAAAGCTGCAACGCAAGCAGCAGATCTTCAAACAACTGCGCGCCGACTACACCCATTTGCGCGATACTCAATGGCACGGCGACCATTCCTACGACGACTGGTTCGCCACGCCGCTCAACAACGCCAAACTGCTGCCGTTCGGACTGTACGACCGCGCCGTGCCGGCGTTCGCCGCATTGTTCGAGCGGTGCGATGGCGATTGGGTGCGTTTCTATGCAGCGGTGCGGTCAATCGGCGACGAGTCATCAGCGGATCGCAAAAAATTTCTTGCCGACCGCGAGCACAAAGGGTGATGCATTGAATCCGGCTACAACCCCCTTGCCGCCTGCGCCACGGCGCGGAACAGCGCGCGGCCTTTGTTCATGGTCTCCTCCCATTCTGCGGTGGGTTCGGAGTCGTGCACGATGCCGCCGCCGGCTTGCACGTGCAGGCGGCCGTCCTTGATCACCGCGGTGCGGATCGCGATGGCGGTGTCCGCGTCGCCCCACCAGCCGATCCAGCCGACCGCGCCGGCATACACGTTGCGCTTCACCGGCTCCAGTTGCTGGATGATTTCGATTGCGCGGATTTTCGGCGCGCCGGAAACGGTGCCGGCGGGAAAGCACGCGCGCAGCACGTCCATGTAGCTCAGGCCATCGCGCAGTTCGCCTTCAACTTGGCTGACGATGTGCATCACATGCGAATAGCGTTCGATCGCGAACGATTCGGTGAGTTGCACTGTGCCGGTTTTCGCAACGCGACCGATGTCGTTGCGGCCGAGATCGATCAGCATCAAATGTTCGGCGCGTTCCTTGGGATCGGCCAGCAATTCCTTTTCCAGCGCGAGGTCTTCCTCGCGCGTGGCGCCGCGCTTGCGCGTGCCCGCGATCGGCCGCAGCACCACGCGGCCGTTCTGCAGCCGCACCAGGATTTCCGGCGAAGAGCCGACGATCTGCGCTGGCCCCAAATCGATGAAATACATGTACGGCGAGGGATTCAGCGCGCGCAAAGCGCGATAGACGTCGATGGATCGCGCGCGGAACGGCACAGACAATCGTTGCGAGGGAACGACCTGAAAAATCTCGCCGGCGCGGATCAGTTCCTGTGCACGGCGCACCACGTTTTCATATTCCTCCCGCGTAAAGCTGGATTTGAAATCCGACTCGTCCAGTGGTTTCGGATCCGGCATTTCCGGATACGCCGAACCCGAACGCCGCAACCGGTGTACCAACTCGTCCAAGCGGCGCAAGCCACGCACGTAAGCCCGCGGCTGCGCGGGATCGGCGTGGACGATTAGGTACAGCCGGCCGCGCAGGTTGTCGAACACCGCAACTTCTTCCGCCAGCATCAGCAGCGCGTCGTCCAGGTCGAGTTCGTCGCGTTTGTCCGCGCGCAGCTTCTCCTCGATCCAGCCAACGCATTCGAATCCGAAATAGCCGACCACTCCACCCGTGAAAGCTGGAAGTTGCGGAAGCCGGGGAACGCGATAGGTTTTTCGGATCGCCTCGATTTCCGCCAGCGGATCCGCGAGCTCGCGCCGCTCGATCACCTCGCCGTGCTGTTCGATTTCCAGCGTGCGGTCGCGGAAACGGAACACCCGCCGCGCCGGCAGGCCGATGATCGAATAACGGCCATGCGTTTCGCCGCCTTCCACCGACTCGAACAGGAAGGTGTACGGCCCATCGGCGAGTTTGAGGTACACCGACAACGGCGTGTCGAGATCGGACAGCACCTCACGTACCAGCGGGATGCGCGTGTGGCCCGCCGCGGCGAGCGCGTCGAATTCGGCTTGCGTGATCACGTTGCGATGCGGACGATTGAACGATGTCCGACAATAGTACGCGGCGAGGCGGGCAGCAGCCTTATGGCTGGAAGTTGTAAGCCGTCATTCCAGCAAGCGGGAATCCAGTGACTTTGATGCGGAAGAGCAAAGGCCCTGGATTCCGGATCGCCGCTGCGCGGCGTCCGGAATGACGGAAAAAACGGGTTTATTCGAGTTCCAAAATCGCTTTCCACTGCGTTTCGGTGACCGGCAAAACCGACAGCCGATTACCCCGGCGAGTCAGCGCGAAATCGCCCAAGCCCCGCAGCGCCTTGATCTCGTCCAGCGTGATCACGCGTTTCAGCTTGCGCTTGTAACGCACGTCCACGAGCGACCAGCGCGGCTCGGCGCGGTCGCTGCCGGCGTCGAAGTAGTCGCTTTTCGGATCGAACTGCGTCGGATCGGGGTAGGGCGCGCTCGCCACCTCGCCGATGCCGGCCACGCCCGGCACGTCGCAACTGGAGTGATAGATCAGCACCGCGTCGCCCTTCTTCATCGCGCGGATATGGTTACGCGCCTGGTAATTGCGCACGCCGTTCCATGGTTCGATCTTGACGCGCTTCAGATCGTCGATCGAAAACGTGTCGGGTTCGGTTTTCATCAGCCAGCGGTTCATGCGTGTTCCCCGCAATCGATCAATTCCCGTTCGGTGGCGACGTAATCCAGCGCCACGTCCCACTCTTCGGATGTCAATGATTGGACCTGCTGGAAAGCGTAACCCACGCCGACCAGCAACGGCTTTGCCGCTTGCTTGCGATCGCGCAGGAAAGAAAACGTGGTGTCGTAGAAACCGCCGCCGGTGCCGAGGCGGTTGCCGCGCGCGTCGAAAGCGAGCAGAGGCAGCAGGACCAAGTCGAGTCGCCGCGCATCGATCAGCGCGGCGTCTTGCGGTTCGGGAATGGCGAAGCGGTTGGGCTTCAGTGCCGTGCCCGTCCTGTATTCAGCGAAGCGCAGCAGGCGCAGCGCGTTTTCATCCAGCACCGGCAAAAAATATTTTTGATCGCGCGAATGCAGGCTGGCGACCGCGAGATTCAGCGGCACTTCGCCGCGCACCGCCCAGTAGCCGGCGACGTTTGGGTCCACCATGAATTCCGGCAAGCGCTCAAGCGAGCGCACCACGCCTTCCGCTGCGGCGATGCGTTGAGCTGCATTCAGCGCGACCCGTTGCGCAGCCATGGCGGCGCGCAGACGAATGCGGTCTTGAGGGAGATCGTTCACGCGCAGATGTTCGCATATCCGAACATCGCAACCAAAAAGCGCGCCCTCCGCGATGCCGGTGTGCACCGAGCGACCCTGATCCCGAGGATCAAGTGGGCAGGCTCACCGGAAGATCAGGCTTTCCGCTCGCGGCGGACTTGCACACTCATTCGGTATACGCCGGCCCGAGGTCGTGCATTAGGAACAAGGCAATTGCTGAAGATGCACTGCCGCACATCGCAGGGGACGCCGCGGCTATTTTACGTGCGTCGCGAGTGCACCTTCAAGCTTGCGGCGCAGCATGCTCAATCCTTCGCCAACGCCGCGCATCTGTTCATTCTGGTTCTGGCGCAGTTGCAGCAACTCGTGCGCGATCGAGAGCGCGGCCAGCACCGCCACGCGATCGTAACCGACGCTGCGTGAGGAACCGCGCAGTTCGCGCATCTTGCCGTCGAGGAACGTCGCCGCGGCCATCAGACCCTCGCGCTCGTCCGGCGCGCAGCCGACCAGGAACTCGCGGTCAAGCAGGCGGACGGTGGCGGTGATGGATTCGCTCATACTTCAGCCTGCATTCTCGAGCGCCTTCAACCGCTCGATCATCGCTTCCACGCGCGAGCGCGCCTGTTCGTTGCGCGACAGCAGTTGCGCGCGTTCGGCAGCGAGCTGCTCGCGGCTGTGACGCAGGCTGTCGTTTTCCTCGCGCAGGGTACGCAGCGCCTCCAGCGCGCGGTCCATGGCAGCGGACAGCGCGTCCAGTTCGGTCTTCATATCGGATTCGCCCATGGGCGGACTATAAGCGAAAATTTGCTTGCAGGCATCCGGCGAGCGGTACGGATTGTGAAGCGTCCCCCGCTCAGTGATACCCCGCATCCGCCGCGATCTTGCCGCGGAACACGCTGTAGGAATACGCGGTGTAGCCCAGCACCGCGGGAATCATGATGAACGCGCCGACCATCACGAACAGTTGCGAACTGGGCGCGGAGGCCGCCTGCCAGATGGTGAGCGAGGGCGGCACGATGTTGGGCCAGATGCCGATCACCAGACCGATGAAACCCAGCAGGAAGAAACACAGCGACAGCACGAACGGCTCGATTTCGCGGTTGCGGATCACCGCGATCCACAAGGCCGCTGCGTTGATCACGGTGAGGATCGGCACCGGGCACAGATACCAGAAATTCGGCCAGGTGAACCAGCGGTCCATCAGGTGCGAGTTCACGAACGGCAGCCACGCGCTCACCAGCAGCATGAAGGCGATCACGGCCAGCATCACCGGGCGGGTGAGGTCGAAGGCGATGCGCTGCACGCGGCCTTCGGTTTTCAATATCAGCCATGTCGCGCCCAATAACGCATAACCGAACACCACCGCGATGCCGGTCAGCATGGAGAATGGCGAGAACCAGGCGAACGCCTGCGCGTGCACGTACTTGCCGCCGGTCAGCGGCATGCCTTCCACCAGGGCGCCGAGGATCAGGCCCTGCATGAAAGCGGTGATCAGCGAACCCGCGGCGAAAGCGATGCCCCATACCCAGCGCGAACGCTGCGCCTTGAAGCGGAACTCGAACGCCACGCCGCGGAAGATCAGCGCGATCAGCATGCACAGGATCGGCAGATACAGGGCGGACAACACGGTCGCATAGGCTTTGGGAAACGCCGCCAGCAAACCCGCGCCGCCCATCACCAGCCAGGTTTCGTTGCCGTCCCAGATCGGCGCGGCGGTATTCATCATCAGGTCGCGTTGGTCGTCGTGATCGGCGAACGGCGTCAATATTCCGATGCCGAGCACGAAACCGTCCAGCAGCACGTACATCATCACGGCAAAACCGATAATGAAATACCAGATGACGGGCAGGATATCTGCGGCGCTCATGGCCGTTCTCCCATCTCTTCGTCACCGAGAGACAGCGGCCGCGCCGCGGTCGGAATGGTGCGCGTGCGCGGCGGCGCAGAAATCGGCCCGGTGCGCAGCATCTTGATCAAATACCAGGTCGCAAAACCGAATAGCAGCAGATAGGTGACGATGTAGGTGATCAGCGAACCGAGCACGCTGCCGGAAGTGATGTTGGGGCTGACCGCGTCCGCGGTGCGCAGCACGCCGTACACCACCCACGGCTGGCGGCCGACTTCCGCCACCCACCAGCCCAGCACCAGCGCGATGAAACCCGAAGGCGTCATCGCCATCCACGCGCGCAGATACCAGCGCGAGTTGAACGCGGTGCCACGTTTCAATTTCCACAGGCCGTACCAGGAGATCAGCAGCATCAATATTCCGATCGCCACCATGATGCGGAAGGCGAAGAACGGGATCGCCACCGGCGGCTGCTGGTCGCGCGGAAAATCGCGCAGCCCTTTCACCTCGCCGCTCCACGAGTGCGTCAAAATCAAACTTCCCAGATGCGGAATCTGCCACGCGTAATCGTTGCGCTGTGCGTTCTCGTCGGGTATCGCGAACACGTTGAACGGCACGTTGGAGCTGGTGTCCCAGTGCGCTTCCAGCGCAGCGAGCTTGGCCGGCTGATAGCGCCCGACTTCCAGACCGGACAGGTCGCCGGCAATGATCTGCAACGGCGCCACGATCGAGACGAAGATCAGCGCGCAGCGCAGACAGATCTTCGCTTTCTCGGGAAACTTGCCGCGCGCGAGATAGAAAGCCGAGATCCCGCCGATCACGAAGGCAGTGGTCAGAAACGCCGCCAGCACCATGTGCGCGAGCCGGTACGGGAACGACGGATTGAAGATGATCTTCAGCCAGTCCACCGGATAGAACACACCGCCGCGCAACTCGTAGCCGGCCGGCGTCTGCATCCAGCTGTTGGCGCTGATGATCCAGAAGGTCGAGATCAGCGTGCCCAGCGCGACCATGCAGGTCGCGAAGAAATGCGTGCGGTGGCCGACGCGCTGCCAGCCGAACAACATCACGCCGAGGAAGGTCGCTTCCATGAAGAACGCGGTCAGCACTTCGTAGTTCAGCAGCGGCCCGACCACGTTGCCGGCGGCGGATGAAAATCCCGCCCAGTTGGTGCCGAACTGGAAACTCATCACGATGCCGGTGACCACGCCGACGCCGAACGACACCGAAAAGATCTTCATCCAAAAGAAGTACAAGTCGCGGATGCGGTCCTCGCGCTTGCGCAGCCACAGTGCTTCCAGAAACACCAGCCAGCTTGCGAGTCCGATGGTGAAGGCAGGAAAGAGGATGTGGAACGAGATCACGAAACCGAACTGCAATCTCGACAGCAGCAGTGCTTCGGTCATCGCGGATCCCTCGCGTCCATCGTTCGATTATCGCATGAGGCGATAGAATCGCGACGCCGCGCGGCTTTGCGCCGGCGCAGACGACGGCGTTGGAGATGACGACATCCGCAGCTTCGGCCGAAACGCCCGCACGCGCGTGGTTCGCACGGCTGCGCTGGCTGGTGCCAGTCGTCTTCCTGGGCGTCACTGCGTGGCTGGTGTGGCGCGAACTTTCGGGATTCGATCTGCGTTCGCTGCAACGCACGCTGCTGCACGTGCACACCATCAATGCCGCGGCCGCCGCGGCGCTGGCGCTGTTCGCGGTGGCATTCACCGGCAGCGTGGACGTGGCGATCGCGCGCTGGCTGAAGCTGGAAATCCGCGCACCCGACATGCTGCGCCTGTCGTTCGTCGCGAACGCGCTCGCAAACACCTTGAACCTCTCCGGCGCGATCGGTTCCACCGTCCGGCTGTTGGGTCTTTCCTCGCATGGCCCCATGCGTCGCGGCGCCGCACTGGTCGGTTTGCAGGTGCTGTCGTTGCCGTTGGGGCTTTCCGCGCTGGTGATCGCGACGCTCGCTTCGGGTTCGCTGCCGGTCACGCCCGGCGCGGCGACGCACTGGCTGGCAATCGCGATCCTGATCGCTGCGGCGCTGTATCTGCCGCTGTATTTCCTGCTGACCGGCCGGCGCGCGCTGATGCGCTGGCTGCCGGAAGAGCAGGGTTTGCCGCCGCTGCGATTGAAACTCACGCTCGCGGTGTTGTCGCTGTTCGACTGGCTGCTCGCCGCAGCATCGTTGTGGGTGTGCCTGATGCTCGCCGGCGCGCAGGTGGACGGGACAACATTGCTCGGTGCGTACACCGGCGCGGCGGTGCTCGGCCTGGCCAGCATGATCCCCGGCGGCTTCGGTGTGTTCGATGGCTTGCTGCTGCTGTCATTGAGCGCGGCCGGTGTGCCCGGCGAGAACGTTACCGCCGGACTGATCCTGTTCCGCGTCACCTATTACCTGCTGCCGCTGCTGCTGGCCTTGTGGCTGGGCGCGGGCATGCTTGCCGCACGCATGCCCGCGCTGTCGCGCGCGCGTGCGCGCTTGGCCGAGCATCCGCTGTTCGGCGTACTGGGTTTGCCGGTCAGCCTGCTCGGCAACCTCGGTGTGCGATTGCTTGCGTATCTCACTTTCGCGGCCGGCGCGGTGCAATTGATCACCACGGCGATTCCGTCGCTGCACGAACGCGTCGCCAAATTGCACCAGTGGCTGCCGCTCGAGGCAATCGAGAGTTCGCATCTGCTGAGCGTCATCACCGGCGTGCTGCTGCTGGGTCTTGCGCGGGGTATCGACGGCCGGCTGCGCGTGGCGTACCGGATGGTGCAGTGGCTACTGTGGCTGTCCGCGGTGCTGGCAATGACCAAAGGCCTGCACTGGATCGAGACGCTGTTCCTGCTGTGCGTGTCGGCCCTGCTGCGCACGCGCCGCGCGGATTTTTCGCGCGCGGCGATGAATCTCTCCTCCGCGCGCAACTGGCGCTGGCTGGCGGGATTGCTCATCGTTGTCGGACTGTTCTTCGCGCTGGGCGTGGCAGCGGTGATTGGCGACGACAGTTTCGATTTCTTCGCGGTCGGCCCGGGCGAACACGCGTCGAGGCTGGCGCGTGGTGCGACCGCCGCGGTGTTCGGGTTGGCGCTTTATCTGATCTGGCAGGCGTTCGCAGTTCGTCGGGTGCCGTTGCCGCTGCCCGACCGCAATCAACTCCGCCGCGCGCGCGAGGTGTATCTGCAACACGGCGGCGGCGAATTCGCGCATCTCACCTTGATGGGCGACAAGCACCTGTTCTGGGCCGCCGACCACGCCGCGGTGATCGCGTATGGCGCGGTGCGCGATCGTCTGGTCGCGTTGGGCCCGCCCGCCGGACCGGAAGAATCGATCGAACGCGCGATTCTGGATTTTCGCCGCTTCGCCGATCACCAGGATCGCGTGCCGCTGTTCTATGAAGTGCTGGAACCGGACCTGCACCGTTTCCACGATCTCGGCTTCGACCTGTTCAAGCTGGGCGAACTCGCGACGGTTCCGCTGAGCGAATTTTCGTTGTCCGGCAAACGCTGGGAAGATCTGCGCGCGGCGGTCAATCGCGCGCAGCGCGAGAACCTGCATTTCCAGATCGTCGAGCCTCCGTTCGACACCTCGCTGCTGGACGACTTGCAGCGCGTTTCGGAAGCGTGGCTGGCCGAGCGCGGCGCGGCGGAAAAAGGTTTTTCGCTGGGGCGATTCGATCCGGAATATTTTTCCTGGAGCCCGATCGCGCTGGTGCGGCGCGAGCACGAGCTGGTCGCGTTCGCCAACCTGCAACCGCCGTACGGACCCAACGGCACGGCCAGCGTGGACCTGATGCGGCAGACGCCCGATGCGCCGCGCGGCAGCATGGATTTCCTGTTCGCGCGGGTGATGCAATGGGCGAAGGAACAGGGGCACGCGCGGTTCTCGCTCGGCATGGCGCCGCTGTCCAACGTCGGCGTGCATCCATACGCGCGCATCAATGAGCAGCTCGCCGCGTTGGCGTTCCGCTACGGCAATCGTCTCTACAACTATCAGGGGCTGCGGCAGTACAAGGACAAGTTCAAGCCGGAGTGGACCGGCGCGTATCTCGCCTATCCGCGCGGGCTGTGGGTGCCGGGACTGCTGCTCGACATCACCGCGCTGATCGCCGGCGGTTACCGGCGCTTGTTCATTGCATGATGCCCGTCACGCGCGCCGGATCGCGCGATCCAGGCTGACCGGGCCGCCGCCGGCTGCCGAGAGATACAAAAACAGAAAGCAGAACAGTACCGCCTCGTTGCCGTGGTTCAGGATCGGCCAGACGTGATTCATCTTGTAATGCACCATGAAATAGGCGAACGCCATTTCGCCCGACAGGATGAACGCGATCGGCCGCGTGAAAAGCCCGAGCAGCAGCAAGCCGCCGCCGAACAGTTCCAGTACGCCGGCCAGCCCCATCAGCGAGAACAGTTGCACGTTCGCATGGCCGCCCGCGCCGGGAAAACCGAACAGCTTTTGCCCGCCGTGCTGCATGAACAGGAACGCCGCGATGATGCGCAGCAGGCTCAGCAGGAACGGCGACCATCTGATCCAGAACGAACCCGCATTCGCCATGATGTGTCTCCCGTGAGCGCCGCAGCGGCGGGGAAAACTAGCAGATTAGGGTAAGCGGTGAACAGTGAGCCGTCAGCGGTAGAAACCGTATGCTCTTTCGCTCACCGCTCACGGCCATTCATTCGCATGCGGCCCCACCTTGCCGCCGCGCTGCGGGCGGATCACGCAGAAACGCTGGCCGGTGGGCGCTTCCATTACCACCCAGGTCTTGATCGCCTCGATGCGTTTCGCGCCCAGCTTTTCCAGCCGCTGCACTTCCGCTTCGATATCGTCGCTTTCGATGTCCAGATGCACGCGGCTCTCATGATCCACGCGCTGCACCATCACGATCGGCTCGTCGTCATGCGTCAGAATGTCCATGTACTTGCAGTCGTTGTCCGGCTTGTGCGGACGTCCCAACGCCTGTGACCAGAACTTCGCCGCCGCTTCGAGGTCGTCGGTCCGGCAATCGATGATGATGCTGCACAGTCGCGAGTGATGCATCTTTGCTCTCCTTGACTCGATGCGCGTCCTGCGCGTGAAAGCGGCCATCCCTGGCCGCACTTTTCAAAAGAGCACTCAGTGCGGCAATGCATTCAGGATCGCCGCGCCCAGCTTGTCGTAATCGCCGTCGTAGTGATGGCCGCCTGGCAACTGCACCAGCTTGACCGGGCCCAGTTTCGCTGCGGTGGGGCACCACGCATCGTCTTCGGTTTCGCCGGACACGCACACCAGCGGCACCTTCGCGTGCGCGACTTCCGGCGCCAGCGGCAGCGCATCGGAATGCGCGGTGGAACCGAACCAGTCGCCGACGTGAATCTCGAAGACCGCCGCGTCGTCCGGCGAAATCATTACGCCGCCGGAGACCTTGGCGCGCTGTGCATCCGGCAAACGATTGCCGACGACCGGCACCAATGACGCTCCGAACGAATAGCCGATCAGCACGAACCGGGCTTGGCTGTAGTGCGCGGAGTAGTGCGCGATAACGCGCGCGACCGCATCGGTGATCTGCGCGGCGTCCTTCTTGTGCCAGAAGAATTCCAGCGAAGACAAGCCGATCACCCGCACACCGTGTTGCGACAGCACCGCGGCCACGCCCTTGTCCAGGCCCGCCCAGCCGCCGTCGCCGGTCAGCATGATCGCGATGCGTTTGTCGCTCACACCTTGCGGCGCGATTTCGGTCAACGGCAAATCGGCGAGCGTGTCATCTGTGGCGACGGCATTGGCTTGCGGCTGATTCAGGCGATCCAGTTGCCGGGCGAGTACGGCACCGTCGTTTGCGGTCGCATCGCGTTGCAGACCTGAAACTTTCGACAAAGCACCGAGGAATCCATTGATGCGCCCACCTGGTGCGAACGGTTGCGCCAGCCACGGCAGCGGCAGTTTGCTCACCGGTGCGACGCGAAACGAACCGCCATCCTGCACGGTCGCGACGCCGGCGTCGCCCGCGCAGAATGCGCGCGGCAAACGCAAATCGAAGTCGTAACCGAGTGTAGCCAGTCCCGCAAAGGTTCCCGATGGCGCCTGCACGCTCACCGCGTAAGCGAAATCCGCACCTGCGCCCAGCCCGACCACATACGGCGGCTGGTAACTCGGCATGTCGACGTGGCGCTCCATCCAGTGCGCCATTTCCTCGACGTGGCCGGCCGGAAAACTGCACGTGTCTTTCAGAGATTCCAGTTGCGCGAGATAGGCATCGAGATCGATGCCGATCACGAAGCTGCCGCTTTGCGCGAGACCTTGTGCGTAATCACGCGCCGTGCCGCCGAAGCCGCCGTGATCCGAAAAGAGCAGCACGCTGCGTTTCGGAGTGCCCGCCGGCTGCGCAAGCGTGACCGTGCCGAACAGGCCGTATTGCAATTGCGTCGTGGGAGCAGTGGCCGATGCGTCCGCGGCCATGGCGAAGATCAGCGGAAAAATCATCTCGATATTGTGCGGGGAACGGCTGCGTTTGTCTTTTCGCAGCGGGTTTTCAACCGCACAGCGCTTCCAGTTCCTTCGCCGCCTTCGGCACTTTCGCGGTCAGCACTTCGGCGCCGTGCGCGCCGACGATCACGTCGTCCTCGATGCGCACTCCGATGCCGCGCCAGCGCGACGGCACGGAGGTGTCGTCCGGCGCAATGTAGATGCCCGGTTCCACAGTCAGCGCCATGCCCGGCTCCAACAGCCGCGGCTCGCCGTCCACCTGATAGTCGCCCACGTCGTGCACGTCCAGGCCGATCCAGTGCCCGGTCTTGTGCGGAAAAAATTTCTTGTACGCACCCGATCGCAACGCGGCGGATGCAGATCCGCGCAACAGTTTCAGCGCGCACAGGCCTTCGGTGATCACCAGCGTTGCCGCATGGTGCGCGGCATCCCAGGGCGCGCCCACGCGCACCGCAGTGATCGCGGCGTCCTGTGCTTCCAGCACGATCTCGTACAACGCGCGCTGTTCGCGCGAAAACTTGCCGCCGACCGGCCAGGTGCGCGTGATGTCCGACGCGTAGCACTCCACTTCCGCGCCGGCATCCACCAGCAGCAACTCGCCGCGTTGCAGGCGCGCGCGGTTGTGCTGGTAGTGCATCACGCAGGCGTTGGCCCCGGCGGCCACGATCGGAGGATAGGAAGCCACCGCGCCGCGCGCGCGCATCGCGTGCAACAGCGCCGCTTCCACTTCGTATTCGCCGCGTCCCGGCCGCGCCGCCTTCATCGCCGTCAATTGCGCTTCGGCGGCAATCTCGGCCGCGCGCCGCATCAGTTTCAATTCCGCCGGCGACTTGTACAGCCGCAAGTCGTGCAACAAGTGCCCGAGCGAGGTGAACTCGCGCGGCACCACGCCGCCGCCGCGCGCGGAGCGAAGCCGCCGCATCCAGCGCAGCAGGCGCACGTCGAATTCGGCTTCCGCACCGAAATGACAATACAGCCGCTCGCGGCCTTCGAGCATGCCCGGCAGGATGTCGTCGATGTCCTCGACCGGAAACGCATCCTGCATGCCATAGCGTTTCACCGCGCCTTCCGGGCCGATGCGGGCACCATGCAGACGTTCGGCTTCGGCGTCGCGTTCGCGGCAGAACAGGATCACTTCATTGCCGCGGCCGGGCAGCAACGCCAGCACGGCGTCGGGTTCGGGAAAACCGGTGAGGTAGTGGAAATCCGAATCCTGCCGGTACGGCCAGGCCGAATCCGCGTTGCGCATGCGCTCGGGCGCGGCAGCCACGATGACCGCTGCCGATTCGCCGGCCAGATGCATCAAGGTGCGGCGGCGCTGCGCGAATTCCGCTCGAGTAATCATTTAGTGGAGACGCGTACCCGATCCGGCCTGGGTTTCCGCATACAGCAGCAGCGCGCCGATGCGGACGAACTCGAACACTTCGGTCAGCGAGTCCTCGTCGTCCTCGTCTTCGCAGGACAACTGCGAGGACGCGATCGCTTCGAAGTCGTGCAGGATTTCCGCGCCTTCCTCCGAGACCGCGCGGCGCGCACCAAAACCGCCCAAGCCCAGCCCGCCCAGAAAGCCGCGGCACCATTCGACCAGCGCGTCGCAACGCTCGGCCAGGGGCCGCGACGGCTCCGGCAGCAGCGGTTCGAAGCCCAATTCCGGATCGGCCAGTTGCAGCCGGCATTGCGAATACAGCTCCGCCAGCAGCGCATGACCGGGATCGTCCGGATGCGCGTCGTCGCTCTCCAGCTCCAGCGCGGTCAGGAAGGCGCGCGCTCCGGCATCGCCGCCCCCGCACAGGTAGCCCGCCAGCGAGCCGTGCAGCTCCGAAGCGCCGACACCCAGCCGCAACGAGGCCAGCGCGGTGGCCAGTTCCGGTTGGGTAATGGGCGCTGGATTCATGCAGGCGGGCCCGTCCGTCCAGGCAGGCGGCAGGCCCGCCTCTTGCACGAAGTCTAGCAGCGCGTCCGATCCCGCCATCGAGGTTTTGGATAAACTCCGCGCCGGGGCCCCAATGTCCAAACTCACCCGACCATCGTCAAGCCGGGAACGATGCCCGCGCTGGCGGATGCCGGTGCTGCGTTTTGTCCCGATCGCCGTGCTTTGTGCGTGTGGATCGCGCGCGTTCGGCGCGGCGATCGTGCCCGTGCACGGCGAAGACCCTTGGTGGTGGAGCTTCGGCATGCGCGTGCTGTACGCGGCGGTGGCCGTGCTGGGCATATTGGCCTTGCTTCTCACCTGGCGCGGCAAGCGGCAGGAGGAACTGCAACTCCAGCGCCAGTTGCGGCTGCGCGAAGACCGCCTGCGGCAGGCGCTGTGGGGTTCCGGCGACGAGTTCTGGGACTGGGACATGCAGTCCGGGATGATGTTCCGGATGTTCGCCGAAAGCCTGCAGGGCGGCCATCGCGAGGAAAGCATATCGATCGACGACTGGCGTAATCTCGCTGTGCATCCGGACGATGTGGAGCGCGTCGAGCAGGCGCTGGCCGAACACGTGGTCGGCGACAGCGATCATTTCGAAGCCGAGCACCGCCTGCTGAACCCGCGCGGCGAATGGGTGTGGGTGATCTCGCGCGGCAAGATCGTCGAACGCGACGAAACCGGCCGGCCGCTGCGCATCTGCGGGACCGCGCGCGACATCGGCGCGCTGCGCGCGGCCGAACGCGACCGCCGCATCGCCGCCGAAGTGATCCGCAGCATGAGCGAGGCGGTGACCGTCACCGACCTGAATTTCCAGTTCATTTCGGTCAACGCGGCGTTCACGCGCATGACCGGCTACACCGCGGACGAAGTCCTGGGACGCGACGCCTCGCTGCTGAATTGCCGCCAGCACGCGCCGGAAATCTACACGCAGGTGCGGCAAGCGCTGAAAACGGAAGGCCACTGGCGCGGCGAGCTTTGGCAGCGCCGCAAGGACGGCGAGGAATTCCTGAGCTGGGTGGAGTTGAGCGAGGTGCGCGACGAGCGCGGCGAACGCACGCACTTGATCGGCGTGCTCACCGACATCACCGACCGCAAACGCGTCGAGCAGGAGCTGCGTTATCTCGCCAATTACGACACGCTGACCGGGCTGCCGAACCGCACGCTGCTGGGCGAGCGGCTGGGCCACGCGATCATCAACGCGCGCCGCAGCAACCACAAGGTCGGCGTGCTGTTCCTGGATCTCGACCGTTTCAAGCACGTCAACGATTCGATGGGCCACGCCGCGGGCGACCGCATGCTGAAAGCGGCCGGCGCACGCCTGCGCAACGTGGTGCGCGAGCGCGA